>DFEO01000019.1 GCA_002368715.1 Ruminococcus sp. UBA3800 | reverse complement strand
ACGCAGAACATACAAACCTTCTTACGACCTCTCTTCATAGGTCTTCCCGAGGTTCTCTCCTTTTCCATGTCATTTCCCTCCTGACATCATAAAATCCAATTTTTCTGATCGTTTTTTAGAACGGTACTCCGTCATCGCTGAGCACCTCTTCAAAATCCTCTATGTCGCCAATGGACAGAGCATCATTTGAAGGCGCCTGGTTATTCTGAAACTGGCTGTTCTGCTGATAACCGCCCTGATTCTGATAGCCGCTGTTCTGCTGGTAGCCGCCGTTATTCTGGTAGCCTCCCTGCTGATAGCCGCCCTGACTTCCGCCCTGCTTAGGCTCGCCTGTGAACGAAACGCTGTCAACAAAAACCTCGGTAACATAATGTCTCGAACCGTTCTTGTCGTCATAAGTCCTCGTCCTCAGATTGCCCTCGATAGCGATCATTCTGCCCTTGGAGAAATACTTGGTGATAAATTCAGCCTGCTGTCTCCATGCAACACAGGTAATAAAATCAGTCTGGCGTTCACCGTTCTGACTCTGATAATTCCTGTCCACCGCAACATTGAAGGTGACAGTGGATGTGCCGTTCGGGGTCTGTCTCAGTTCAAGATCCTGGGTTATTCTGCCCATTAAAATAACTCTGTTCAGCATAACATTTCCCTTCCTATCGTTTTACTTGACCGTTATCAAGAAACGGATAACGCCGTCTGTGATCTTGAGCACTCTCTCAAGCTCTGCAGGAAAATCAGGCTTAGCTGTGAAGTTCCAGAGCACATAGGTACCCTCGGTCTCATAATTGATAGCATAAGCGAGCTTTCTCTTGCCCCAGTCGTTTCTCTCGACATTCTCGGCGTTAGCTTCGATCAGATCATTGAACTTCTTGGAAAGAGCGTTAAAGCCCTCCTCGTCAAGCTTCTGGCTGAAAATGACCATTGCCTCATAAGTCTCGTTGATCTTTGCCATGATATGCACCTCCTTCTGGATTTCGCCTGCGTTGCCGCAAGCAAGGATAATGATATTTTAACACATCCTCCGCCCTTTGTCAAGGGGGAGAAACGCAAAAAAACATACAAATTTGCTGCTCCTGCAGCTCACTTTTGACAGCAAAGCCCCAAAAGCTCAGTGGATAATAAACTTGTATACCACGAAAACGCCGCCGATAAGCAGACCCGAATAGCACAGAAAACCGAAAAGAACAGCTCCCCAGGACGTCCCGCCGACCCTCGGCAGGGTCTGGGCTATCTGCTCATCCGTCATCGTCGGATCGGAGCGAAGCCTTGAAATAGTTTTCTTCGCCTTTCTGTAATAGATATAGTTTGCCGCAAAGCCTGCGCCAAACTGCATAAGCAGCGACAGATACCACGAAGCACTGGACAGCGCCGAAAACAGCTTGCCCGATGTGTCTATCCCCAGGTCATAGGTATAATTGAGCCTTCCGCTCTGGAGCATCTCTATCGCCATTGGTATATCGAGCACCGCATTTATCAGCAGAAGTATCATCCCCACCAGCGTCATCTTTCTGAACAGGAAATAAACATTCGGGAACAAAAACGCAGGTATGTTAAGAGATAGTTTTCTGCCGAATTTTCCGAACCTTATGAAGTTTGAAAGAAACGGCAGCGGATTTGTCCTTACGAACTTTGCATAGTCATCCAGCTTTATGCCGTCTATCTCGGAATCACGATCGAAGATCATCTGTCCGGGAATAGCCCCGAAAGGTCCCTGACCTGTACCGGCGGTATTGTTGTTGGCATTGTTCTGGACATTCGTGTTCTGTGCGCCGCCAAAGGGATTGAACTGCGCCGTGCTCTGTCCCTGAGGGTCTGATCTGCGATTCTCATAGCCGTTAAAGGGTCTTTCTTCCGTTTCCTGTCCCCTTATCAGAGGTGTACCGCAGCTTTCGCAGAATATCTTGTCGGAAGGATTTTCAAAGCCGCATCTTATGCACCTGATAGTTTCGTTGGTGCTCTGTGCCGACTCGCTCCAGCTGATACCGCTCTTGTGAAGCTCGGTGTTTATGCAGCGGCCCTCTTTCTGATAGCAGGCTCTGTGATAAGGTGTTCCGCAGTCCGGGCAAACCACGATATCATCGCCCGAGCCGAAAAACTCGCCGCAGGATATACATTTTTTCCCTGTATAAATTGCCATGTTCTCTCCTTCTGTCAAGCACTGCAACGTGTGCAGCTTTATTCATCAGTCGTCGACCTTTTTGAGAATAAATGAAAAACCTTCGTCGTGAAATCCCGACAGCTCAAGCTCGTCGTCATTGATCTCAGCTTTCAGCTCATTAGTATCAAAGTCAGCTTTTTTCTCAAGATAGATCGTGACTTTGTCTCCGTCCTCTGCCCAATCAAAACCGACCTCACTTTTTTCATCTTCCCAAAGCCTATAAGTGATCACGCCCGTTGCATCATCTTCAAACTCAATCTGAATATGTTCGGAGATGTCGTATCCACTTTGATCTTTAAATTTTTTTCCTTTAAGTGTCCATCCATTGTCTTTTTTTAATGCGATACATTCCCATTCGCCCGTATACTTGCTGCCGCAGCCCGTAAAACATAACATAGCGGTCACAGCTGCAAGTGATGCAACTATTGATTTTTTCACATCGCACATCCTTCCCCGTTTTAAATCTGAGTTTTGTCTAAAAAACTGGTTTTTAACTAATTATAACACATTGCCTCCAAAATTGCAAGCATTTTTAACACCTTAGACCCCGCCATGTGAAAACTTTCAGTCCGTATCCTCCGATAATAAAAAGATTTACAAATTGTTCTTTACATTTGGTTCAAAACGTTATATAATAGAGGTTAGACTGAGATCGAACGACTAAGGAGTAATGTTATGGTATTTTTGGAAAACCTGAAATCAGAGCTTGATGAATGCAGACCTGTGATACGGGAGCTGCACGACGTTTACGACGTTGAGAACGCCAAGGAAAGGATAGAAGAGCTCCACGAAAAGGCTGCCGAGCCCGGCTTCTGGGACGATATGGAGACCTCGCAGAAGGTCCTTCAGGAAACAAGGATGCTCGAGGGCAGGATAGAGAAGTATGAACGCTTCAGCGCTTCGGCGGACGATATCGAGGTGCTTATCGAAATGGCTGCCGATGAAAACGATGAGAGTATGATCGAAGAGATAAAGGATGAGCTTGCAAAGCTCAAACAGGGTCTTGACGCAGCACAGCTCGACACGCTGCTCACGGGAGAGTATGACAGGAACAACGCTATCATAAACTTCCACGCAGGCGCAGGCGGAACAGAGGCACAGGACTGGACAGAGATGCTTTTTCGTATGTACCGCAAGTGGAGCGAGGCTCACGGCTTCAAGTTCACAACGCTTGACTATCTCGACGGTCAGGAGGCAGGCTGCAAGAGCGCATCCGTGATGGTCGAGGGAGAGAACGCTTACGGCTACCTCAAAAGCGAGGCAGGCATACACCGTCTTGTCAGGATATCGCCGTTCGACAGCTCAGGAAGCAGGCACACGTCATTCTCGGCAGTTGACGTCATGCCCGAGATAGACGACACGATAGAGGTAGACATAAGACCCGAGGACATAAAGATGGATGTTTACCGTGCATCTGGCGCAGGCGGCCAGCACATCAACAAGAC
>DFEO01000113.1 GCA_002368715.1 Ruminococcus sp. UBA3800 | reverse complement strand
CCTTTTCGATCTGTTTTTTGAAGATAGGAATAACGCTTCCGTTCGAGCCAAGAACATTTCCGAAACGAAGTGCCACGAACTCGGTATCTACATTCTTATAAAGCTCACGGTCTCTGACAGGATCGGGTATCTCGTTGTTGGCCTTGACATAGTGTGTGAACAGCTGCGGGATCTCGTCTGCTCTTCCCTCTTTGATCTTCGTATCAAAGCTCTGTATTATCATCTCACAAAGCCTTTTGCTTGCGCCCATTATGTTTGTCGGGTTCACAGCCTTGTCCGTCGAGATAAGAACGAACCTCTTGCAGCCGTGCATCATTGCCGCATAGGCAGTCTTATAGGTACCGATAGCGTTATTCTTTATCGCCTCGCAGGGGCTGTCCTCCATAAGCGGAACGTGCTTGTGAGCCGCCGCATGATAAACGACATCGGGCCTGTATTTATCAAAAACCTGAAAGATCTTTCTCGAATCCCTGACCGAGCCTATAAGCGTGACAAGGTCAAGCTCGGGATGCTTTTCCCTGAGCTCCAGCTGTATGCTGTAAGCATTGTTTTCATAAACATCAAATATTATAAGCGTCTTCGGATGGTGTGCTGCCACCTGACGGCAAAGCTCCGAGCCGATAGAGCCGCCGCCGCCCGTAACAAGGACGGTCTTGCCGTGGATAAAGTCGAACACTTCTTTCATTTCGACCTTTATCGGTTCTCTGCCGAGGAGGTCCTCGATAGAAACGTTTTTCAGTTTCGACACACTCACTTCGCCCTTTGCAAGCTGATACATACCCGGAAGGTTTTTCAGTTCACAGTCGGTCTCCTTGCAGATATTGAGTATATCTCTCCTGTCCTCCATAGATGCCGAAGGCAGTGCGATGTAGATCTTGTCTACCTCGTATTTCTCGACATTTTCAAGGATAGAATCTCTTCCGCCAACGATCTGTATCCCGTCGATAAATCTGTTCCACTTGTTCGGGTTGTCGTCTATGATGCAGACGACCTTGTCATTAAGTGCAGTCGAGCGGTTTACATCCCTGAGTATCATCTGCCCGGCAGAGCCTGCACCGACTATCATTACATTGCTGACCTTCACATCAGCAGAATATGTCTTTCTTATCAGCAGCATCAGCCTGTAAGCAAACCTTACAGACAGCGTGAGCCCGAACTGGAGCAGCGCACCTATTATGTAATATGAAACGGGCATACGTCCGAAAATGAGCGTTATACCGATGATATGCGCAAGCGTATTCACAAACGACGCTGCCGTTGTCCTCATCAGCTCCGTATAGCTGGCAAATCTCCACATACTGCGGTAGAGCTTGAAATAAAAAAAGCACAAAATGCTGAAAGCCGCATACATCGGTGTAAATTTGAGCCAATAGGAAAAATAGTCCTGCGGGATAGCCGAGAACCTGCAATCGAACCTGAACCAGAGCGCAAGAAAATAAGACCCCGCAGCGGTCACGATATCATAAACGATCATCAGCAGAGCTATTGCCTTCCAGTGCTCAAGTCCCAGTATTTTTTTTACTTTTATTTTCGCTTCTTCCTTATTCATAGCTAACACTTCCGGAAATATCTAAGTCATATCCATTTTTCAAACGTTTTCTTCATCACAAAATAACGCAATAATCACAATATCTTTACAAAATCATTATAGCAAATCCGACCTCTGCTGTCAAGTCATAAAGCCCCTGTTTACGCCTTATTCTGCTAATTTCACATATTTTTATCCGTAAACTGAGCATTATTCTGCATTTTTCTTCCACCCATAAGAAAACTCTTATATTAACTAATATTCTCTCACAAAAACGCCGCCCACAGATCCCTCTTACCCGTGCGGCGGCGCCTGTCAGCCGATCACCTCATAATACTGAGCGGCTTCTTCTTTTCTGACTATCTCATTCACCCCGAGCACCTTGACCTTTATCGGCTTCGTGCCCATATTTATGGTGATGATATCTCCGACCTTAACATCATAAGATGCTCTTGCGGCCTTGTCGTTTACAATGACCCTGCCTGCATCACAAGCCTCATTCGCAACTGTCCTGCGCTTTATCAGCCTTGTGACTTTAAGATATTTATCAAGTCTCATTCTCTTACCTCCCCCCTGCCCGCCGCAGCAGGCAGCCGTTATCAAAAAAAGACCTGACCCACAAAAGGTCAGGTCCATAATAAGCTATTACTTATTAACAGCGTCCTTGAAAGCCTTGCCTGCCTTGAATGCAGGTACCTTCTTTGCAGGAACATCGATCTTCTCCTTTGTTCTGGGGTTGATAGATGTCTTAGCTGCCCTGTCCTTAACGGAGAATGTGCCGAAGCCTACAAGAGAGATCTTGTCGCCGGCTGCAAGAGCCTCGGTGATAGAATCTGTTACTGCGGCAAGTGCCTTCTCTGCATCCTTCTTGGAATACTCTCCCTTTGCTGCGATAGCGCTGATAAGTTCTGCCTTTGTCATTGTTTTTTACCTCCATTTAATGGGACTTTGCGTCCATTGTTATTCATTTACTCGCCTTAGCGATATATGCTCAGAGCCTTATATCAGACCCGTTTTGCCTTGCCCTTTGCTCCGCCTGCCGAAATCTCTCGATAAACGCCTTGTTCTCATCGGTCAGCGTCTCTTCTGCGTCACAGTCAAGCTCCCTTGCAAGAGCTGCACACTCAAACATAAGCTCGCCCAGCACCCTTGCCTGCTCCTGCTTGTCCTCAAGCTGTCCGATAGCCTTTGCCTTTTCTGCTATGCCTTCGGTCAGCTCCTTTGTGTCCCCAAGGCTCACACCCGCTCTGTCTGCTCTCTTGACCAGCTTCTGTGCCCTCAGCAGTGCCGGAAAATTCTTCGCAACGCTCTCCAGTGTATCGGTATAGCTTTCCTGTCCCTTGGTCTCCTTCTTTATAGAATCCCAGTTTGTCAGCACCTTATCCACCGTGTCAGCTTCAACATCACCGAACACATGAGGATGTCTGACTATAAGCTTTTTGCAGACCTCGTCTGCCACCTCTTCAAGCCCGAAATGCTCCTGCTCGGTCTCGATAACACAATGAAAGACCACCTGCAAAAGAACATCGCCCAGCTCCTCACGCATCATATCAGGATCGTCGCAGTCGATAGCCTCCATGACCTCATAGACCTCCTCAAGAAAATCCTTCTTGATAGTCTTATGTGTCTGGACCTTATCCCACGGACACCCGTTCTCGCTTCTGAGGATCTTTACGATCTCAACAAGATCTTCAATGCCATAGCTCTGCTTTTCCAAAAGCCCGCGATACTCTTCTTTCAAAAGACCATACCTTTCATTCAGCACGGATATATGCCCCTGCAAACCGCCGTATTCCACCGTTTGCAAAGTCACCTTAATTATAATAACCTATTTTGCGCTAATTTTCAAGTCCTTTTTCTCTTTTTTTTAAAATTTAAAGGCGCAAAACAATTTTTCGGCATTTCGCACAATAATACAAGTGAAATTATGTATATTCCGCCGCTGACTCCTGCCGTGAGCAAAACCCCGAAACGCCCCGTAAACACGCTGTCTGCGTATAAATTCACAGTTTTGGCACATATAAAAGCCGCCGCCAGACAGAGCACTGCTGCGTAAAACGGCTTTATCAGCAAGCGAAAAGGCGAAAACGTTTTTTTCGTAAGGCGCCTGAGCCTGAAAAAGCAGGCCGCAAGTATATAAAGTGAGGACACCGCCGTCGATATCGCCGCAGCACTTATGCCGAGAGCCGGCTGCGGTATCAGCACAAGGTCAAGAACGAGCTTCACAGCGCAGCTGACAAGCATTATCCTTATTCCGGCAGCGGGTCTTTCCAGCAGCAGGAGCGCCGAAAAGCACGGAGCGCTTATCCCCGAACAGACCGCCGCAGGACCCAGTATCATAAACGGGCGCTCGCAGACGTATATCTCCAGAGTGCGGCTGCCGAAAATAAAGCCGAGAACTGCTTTCGGGCAGGCGGTGATAACTGCGCCCACCGGCATCGAGATAAGGGCTGCGGCTGTGACGAGCCTTGAAAGAGAGCGTGACAGGCGGCATTCATCCTTTGCGGAAAAGGCGGCTGTTATCTCGGGCAGGAGGCTTTTTGAGAGCATGGATGTAAGGGTCGGGACGATAGCATAGACCGTGAGAGCAAGAGCGGTATAGGAGCCATAGACAAAGGTCGGGACACTTCCGGGCGAAACGCCGCCTGCTGTCAGGCGGTCAAACAGGTGCGGTGAAGCTTTTTCGGCGAGGCGAAGGCCTCCGGGTATAGCGATAAGGTCTATAAGCCCCGTCAGCGTGTTCACAAGGCTTGTAAAGGCTATCGGAACAGCGCAGGCGAGCAGCCGTCCGGTCATATGCGCTGCACTGTCGCAGACCGGGTCGGCGCCAAGCTGTGCTTTTGTGACGCCGTCGCCTTTTTTGGCGGTATGAATAAACAAAACAGCGCTCCCGAGCATTGAAGCGGCGGACATTGCCAGCACCGCAGCGGCAGCACACAGCCCTATCGGCAGCCCAAGGATATGCCCCGACGCATATCCGAAGCCCAGACCCAGCATCAGCCTGAACGCCGACTCGGTCATCTCGGAAACTGCTGTGGGGACCATATCGCTAAGACCCTCGTGATAGCCCTTTTCCACCGCCGCCACCGAGCAGAACAAAAGCGTCGGGACGGCACACATGACCGCAAGGGCATTGTCGGTCTGCCCTGTCAGGCGCCCGAAGAGTGCGGCTGCACCTGCAAGAACAATGCAGCCTGCTGCCGAGATAAGCGAAAACAGTCTTAAAGAGACACGTCTGGTCTTTCGCATATTCGCATAGCGGCCAAGAGCACGGTTCTCGGCAGTAAGCCTTGCGACAGCAGGTGTTATGCCCGAGACCACCGCCGCAAACACCGGCATAAACACGCTCATAGCGGCGGAGAGATGTCCCATCCCCTCACCGCCAAGAAGCATTGTCAGCGGCACCTTATATATCATCCCAAGGATCTTCGTCACCGCTATCGTCACAAGAAGTATCGCAGAATTTTTTATAAACCCCTGTCTGCTCATCCAAAGCACCCCCATAGTCAAGCTTATGCCTGAAATGGCAAAGGTATACTTTTCAGAGCAGAGAGCACGCAAAAAAAGGCACCTCTGCAATAAAGCAGAAGTGCCGCATGAGCTTTTAACTAAAGATCAGTCTTCCTTCTCGAACGTCATGGTGATGCCGCTCTCCTTCAGCTCCAGGTCACCGTCATCAGTGATCTTGAACTCCATGGTCTTGTCATCCTTGCCGTCTTCATCCGAAAGAACGATCTTGTCACCGTCAACTTCCCACTTAGCGCCGCCCTCGCCGTCGAACTTAGCCGTGTGGTCGTCCTTCAGCTCGAGTGTAGCCTTTACACCCATCATCTCGGCTGTGTACTTTCCGACATACTTGCTGTCTCCGCAGCCAACCAGAAGAGCACAGCTCATCACTGCTGCGAGCATTCCTGCAACGATCTTTTTCATAAAAAATACCTCCCACTACATTCAGTTCCGCTTTCTGCGGTGAACTTATGAATAAATATTAACACGGTTTTAAAAAAGTGTCAAGCACCAAAAACCATTTGCTGATAAATTTAACTTTTCTAACAAAATTTAACATCAGTTCTTATGCACTTCTCACAATCAATCAGCGAAGAAAACACAGAAAGCACGGTATGCCATAAAGACGTCGATCTTTGAAGTTATCTCGAAAGGTGCGTGCATAGACAGCACGGGGACACCGACATCTATAACATCAAAATCGAGGTTTGCAACATACTGAGCCACCGTTCCGCCGCCGCCTGCGTCAACAGCGCCAAGCTCGCCTGTCTGCCAGATGATGCCGTTGTCGTCAAACAGCTTTCTTATCCTTCCGACAAACTCGGCAGAAGCATCCGATGTACCGCTCTTTCCTCTTGCGCCCGTAAACTTTGTGGCAACGACACCGTAGTTTATCTGAGAGGAGTTCCTTATCTCGAACGGAGAGGAGAACGTCGGGTCAAATGCCGCATTGACGTCTGCCGAAAGGCACTCGGAAGCCGAGATGACTTCTCTGCCCTCAAAGCCGAAGGGCTTTGCAAGGTCAGCGATAAAGTAAGGCAGATAGGAGCTGTTAAGTCCCGTGTTTCCGTCCGAGCCTGTTTCCTCCTTGTCGGTAAGTATGGTAAGGCAGGTCTTTTTCGGTGACTCACAATCAAGTATAGCTCTCAGCGCCGTATAAGCACACACCCTGTCGTCCTGACCGTATGAGCCGACCATGCTCCTGTCGAAGCCGACATCACGAGCCTTGAACTGGGGAACAGCTTCAAGCTCTGCCGAAATGAAGTCGTCCTCGACAATACCGTATTTTTCATTGAGAACAGCCATTATCGCAAGCTTTACCTTGTCGGAGGCCTTGTCATCCTTGAAGGGACGTGAGCCGATAAGGATGTTGAGCTCCTCGCCCTTGATAAGCTTTGCTGCCGGTCTTCTCATCTGCTCGTCTGCAAGGTGAGGCAGGATATCCGTAACGCAGAAAACAGGGTCGCTGTCGTCCTCGCCAATGGCAACGCTTATCTTTGAGCCGTCGGCTCTGACGATAACACCGTGGAGAGAGAGCGGCACTGTCGGCCACTGATATTTCTTTATCCCGCCGTAATAATGGGTCTTGAACAGGCACAGCTCCTTGTCCTCATAGAGGGGGTTCTGTTTGAGGTCGAGCCTTGGCGAGTCGATATGAGCCACCGAAAGGCGAACGCCCTTGCTTATACACTCGGAGCCCATAACGCCGAGGATGACAGCCTTTTCACGGTTGACATAATAGAACCTGTCATTTGGCTGATATTTCTTTCCCTTTTCAAAAGGCTCAAAGCCCTTCGCCTCTGCCTGCTTTACAGCCTCGATAACGGCTTCCCTCTCGGTCTTTGCCGTGTTCAGAAACTCTTTATAGCCCTCACAAAAAGCATCTGCCTCGGCTATCTGCTCATCGGTCATTCTCAGGACTGCGTTTTTCTTGCTGCTGAGGAGCTTCTCCGAAAGAAGCTCTGCCTGTGACTTTTGTTTTTCGCTCATAGTTTTCACTCCTGTTTCTTTATTTATTCGCTCACTTCGTGACTCGAAGAAAGTATCTCTTTATAATGCTCATAGGCATCTCTGATCTTCTCGACATAGTTCGCTGTCTGGTCGTTCTCATCGGGGATATCGCTGACACGGAAGTTTTCGGGGTCGATGGTCCCGTCATCTATCCAGCTGTCCACAAGACCCATACCGCAGTGATATGCCGCCGCCGAAAGCTCTATCGAGCCGTTGTATTTTTCCATAAGATAGCTCAGATAATAGGTGCCGTACTGGATATTGAGCTTCGGGTCGAAGACATCGTCAAAGGTGTAGCCCCTGTCATCGCCCAGCCGAAACTTTATCCAGTTGAAAGCATCCTCCATAAGCTGCATAAGCCCTCTTGCTCCGACATCCGACACAGCGTTCGGGTCAAAGCTGCTCTCTACCTTTATGACCGAGAACACCAGCACCGGATCACAGTCATACTCGGCGCAGTACCTGAGCACATACTCCTCGTAATCGGTGGGATATGTAAACGCCTGGGGAAGCTTTTTTATCTTGTCGCCTATATCCGTCATATGCACAAGGATCAGCGCAGCTATGGATATGAGCAGCAGACAAAACAGCACAAAGGGTGCCTTCGAGTGCTGTTTTCGCTTTCGTTTTCTGCTTGGCGCAGACCGCTTTACAGGCGTTCTGTCAACCGTCTGTTTTGTGTTGCCTTGAGGCATCATATATCTTCCTTATCTTTCGTGCGAGCGCTCCTGCCTGTCTTTGGGCTGACTGAGCATCGCCGTTGTTTTCTATCACAAAGCTGCATTTGTCCCTGAAAAACTGCTCCGTCCTCTGCGAACCGAAGCGTCTTCTTGCCTGCTCCTCGCTTATGCCGTCACGTCTGATGATCCGCTCGAGGCGAAGCTGCTCGCAGCTTACGACTGCCACTGTGCAGGCGCAGAGCTTATCGACACCGGCTTCAAAAAGCGTCGGGGCATCAAGGATGATATAGTCCGTTTTTTTGGATAGTTTCTCTATCAGAGCATCTATCTCACGGTTGATATACCTGTATTCTATGCTCTCCAGAAGGCTAAGCTTCTGCCTGTCTGCAAAAACGACAGCCGCCATTTTTGCCCTGTCCAGCGTAAAGCCCTCGTCAAAGCATTCGGGAAAGACCTCAGCAAGCTCACGGCTGCACTCGGAGCCTGCCCGAGTGACCTGTCTTGCGACCCTGTCACAGTTTATTACCGCAAAGCCCTCGCTTTCAAACGCCTTGCAGACCGTGCTCTTTCCTGCTCCGCTCTGGCCCGTAAGGCCTATTATAACGCTCACACCTTCACCGCCTTGAAGCCTGCCGCACGGATGAGCCTGTTATATACCGCAAGACCCACACCGCTTTTCTCGGGGCATCTTGCATAGACCTTCTCTGCGCCCATATCGTCAAGCGTTCTGAGCGCTGTAAAAAGGTTCTGAGCCTGCTGCTCGGCACTCTCACCGAGCTCTACGAAATCGGCATCCAGTCCCTTTGCGTCTTCCTTTCCGAAAACTAGGAGCATGGTTTTGCTGTCCAGATTTTTACTCACATAGCTTCTGAACGCCTCAGCATCGCCTTCGACTACCGTGACATCGGCTCTGGGGGCATAGTGCTTGTATTTCATTCCCGGCGAACGCACCACCGCATCGGCGGAAAGCTGTTCTAAAACGCCCTTGTCGATAACGGTCTTTGCTATCTCGGAAAGCTCCTCTGCGCATATAAAGCCCGGGCGAAGTATCCTTATCGTTTCGCCCTCAAAGCTTATGACCGTGGACTCCACGCCCACCGAGCAGTCTCCGCCGTCGATCATTGCCGCTACCCTGCCCTCCATATCCGCTCTGACGTGGCGGAAGGATGTGGGCGATGGGCTGCCCGAAAGGTTTGCCGAGGGAGCCGCCAGCGCAAAACCGCACCTCCTTATCAACTCCCTTGCTGTCGGGTGAGAGGGCATCCGGATGCCGACGGTATCAAGGCCGCCGCTTGTCACATCGGGAACGCAGTCCGCCTTCGGCAGTATCATCGTGAGCGGACCCGGCATAAACCGCTCGGCGCACCTGAGAGCTGTTTGCGGGACCTCTGAAGCCAGTTCAAAGAGCTGATCCCTTTCGGCTATATGAACTATCAGCGGATTGTCTGAAGGTCTTCCCTTGGCTTCAAAAATACGCTTTACCGCCGCCTCGTCCAGTGCATTTGCCGCAAGCCCGTAGACTGTCTCGGTCGGTATGGCCACGACCTCGCCGCAGGACAAAAGCTGAGCCGCTTTGTCAAGCGAGGCGCTGTCCGCCGAAAGAATCTGTGTTTTTATCATTTTTCTTCTTCCTTTTTGCTCGTCTGTCATTCCTGCGCCGCAAGCTTTGCCGTCTGGTCTGCGGTCGCAAGCGCATCTATGACCTCATCAAGATTGCCGTTCAGTATCTGTTCAAGCTTATACAGTGTCAGCTTTATCCTGTGGTCGGATATCCTGCCCTCGGGAAAATTGTAGGTCCTTATCTTCTCGGAGCGGTCTCCCGTACCAATCTGGCTCCTGCGCATCTCAGCCTCAGCATCGTGCTTCTCCTGCTGCTGGATATCATAGAGCTTTGCCTTGAGAAGTGCGAAGGCCTTTGCCTTGTTCTGGATCTGGCTCTTTTCCGTCTGGGAATATACGACGATTCCGGTGGGGAAGTGAGTAAGTCTTACGGCAGAGTCAGTGGTGTTGACACACTGCCCGCCGTTACCGGAGGCTCTCATGACATCGATCCTTATGTCCTTGGGATCGATCTCAATGTCCACATCCTCGTCTGCTTCAGGCATCACTGCTACGGACGCTGTTGAGGTATGGATCCTTCCTCCGCTTTCCGTCTCAGGGACTCTCTGAACCCTGTGGGTTCCGCTTTCATACTTGAGCCTTGAATATGCACCCTCGCCGGTTATGGTCGCCGTACACTCCTTAAAACCGCCTATTCCGGTCTCATCCGCGGAAGCAAGCTGAACCCTCCAGCCCTGGCTCTCCGCATAATGAGCATACATCCTGTAGAGCTCTGCGGCAAAGAGAGCAGCTTCATCACCGCCGGCTCCGGCCCTTATCTCGATAATGACATTCTTGGAATCGTTGGGATCCTTGGGAAGAAGAAGTATCTTGAGCTTCTCCTCAAGTACCTCAACATTCTTCTTGGCATTCGCAAGCTCCTCCTTGAGCATCTCCTTCATATCTTCATCAG
>DFEO01000132.1 GCA_002368715.1 Ruminococcus sp. UBA3800 | reverse complement strand
GAGGGGGGGATGTCCAGAGCGCTGAGTATGTCATAGATTATGGCAGGGTCGGGCTTTGTCGGCTTGCCCTCTCTTTTTCCCATAACTATATCAAAGCTTTCTCTGCCAAATGTTTTTTCAACGATATACCGTGAAAACTCGTCGGGCTTGTTTGAAGCTACCGCTGTTCTGATACCTGCCTGTCTTAGCTTTTCAACAAGCTCTGTTATCCCGTCATAGGGTCTTGTCTTGTCAAGACAGTGCTTTCGGTACTCCAGGGAAAACTGTGCGTGGAACCTGTCGATGTTCTCGTCTGTGCGCATATCTTCGGGCAGCGCCCGTTCTATCAGCTTTCGTGTGCCGTTGCCCACGAAATGTTTAAAATCTTCATAGCCGTAGGTCCGAAGCCCCTGCGCTTTTAACACTGTATTCACGCTGTCGCCAAGGTCAAATATCGAATTTACCAGCGTTCCGTCCAGGTCAAAAATTACCAGCTTAAACATAATTACCTCGCTTATCAGTATTTAAATCATTATAACGCTTTATTGTGTATAGCCTGTGAATTTTAAACCGCATATTATTTAAAGTTATCACGCTATTACCAAATTATGGTGCTCGCCGCACGGTTTTGACATTCCTTACCAAGTCTGTACTGCCGGTTTTGCTGCCCGGTGACTTTCCTTATGCTTTGGCTTTCACCGAGGGAACTCCAGCGCTCAAAAGGGGGTGCTCGCCGCACGGCTTTGACGTTCAGTACAGAGAACGAACTAGCGGTTTTGTTTCTCGGTGACTTTCCTGATGCTTTGGCTTTCACTGAGGGAACATCTTCGCTCAAAAAGGGCGACCTCTCGCACAGGTCGCCCCTTATTATAAGCACGGACAGATAAAACCTACACCTGTTTATTTTGCCTTGGTCTTTATCTCGTTGTCAAGCTTTGCCACAAGCTCTTCAACAGGCATATTCGGCAGCTCGCCCTCTTTTCTCGAGCGCACCGTTACTGTGTTTGCTGCGACCTCATTGTCGCCTATGATGAGAAGATACGGTATACGGTCAAGTCTGCCGTTTTTGATCTTCGGACCGATGTTCGAGTCCTCATCATCGACAGTTACCCTCATGCCCATATCCTCAAGCCTCTTTGCCAGCGCAAAAGCATAGTCGTTGTGCTCGGGCTTGATAGGCAGGAGCCTTACCTGCTCGGGTGCCAGCCACAGCGGCAGCACGCCTGCATATTTCTCGATAAGCAGCGCAAGAGTTCTCTCATAGCAGCCGACAGATGTTCTGTGGATGATATAGGGGTTTCTCATCTTTCCGTCGGTGTCAACATATTCCATGCCGAACTTCTTGGAAAGAAGCATATCTATCTGGATAGTGATAATGGTGTCTTCTTTGCCGAACACGTTCTTGATCTGTATGTCGAGCTTAGGACCGTAGAAAGCAGCCTCATCGATGCCTATCTCATAATCGAGCCCGAGGTCGTCAAGTATCTTCTTCATTGCGCCCTGAGCCTCGTCCCACTGCTCGGCGGTGCCCTCATACTTGTTGTTCGGGTTTGCGGGGTCCCACTGGGAGAAGCGGTAGCTTACGTCCTCGGCAAGGCCGATAGTTTCAAGGCAGTATTTAGCAAGATCAAGACAGCCCTTGAATTCCTCTTCGAGCTGCTCGGGACGGATGATAAGGTGTCCCTCGGAGATAGTGAACTGGCGCACACGGATAAGGCCGTGCATCTCTCCGCTGTCCTCGTTCCTGAACAGGGTGGATGTCTCGCCCAGTCTCATTGGCAGGTCACGGTAGCTCCTCTTGCGGTTCAGAAATACCTGATACTGGAAAGGACAGGTCATCGGTCTCAGTGCATAGCACTCCTTCTCCTCGTCGTCGGGGTCGCCCAGGATGAACATACCGTCACGGTAGTGATCCCAGTGGCCCGAGATCTTATATAGGTCACGCTTTGCCATAAAGGGTGTCTTGGTGAGCTGATAGCCTCTCTTATACTCCTCGTCCTCGATCCAGCGCTGGAGGGTCTGGATGACCTTTGCGCCCTTGGGCAGCATTATTGGCAGACCCTGGCCGATGTAGTCAACAGTTGTGAAATATTCAAGCTCACGGCCCAGCTTGTTGTGGTCACGAAGCTTTGCTTCCTCGAGAGCCTTGAGGTGAGCTTCCAGCATGGAAGCCTTCGGGAACGCTGTTCCGTAGATACGGGAAAGCTGGATGCCGTCCTCTGCCTTGCCCCAGTAAGCGCCTGTACACTGCAAAAGCTTTACCGCCTTGATAACAGACACGTTCATAAGGTGGGGGCCTGCGCAAAGGTCGATAAAGTCGCCCTGCTTGTAGAACGAAAGAACCTCGCCGAGGTCGTTGTGCTTTTTGATAAGCTCGACCTTATAAGTCTCGTTTCGCTCCTTCATAAGAGCCACTGCATCATCATAGCCAAGCTCGAAGCGCTCGAGCTCGTACCCTTCCTTTGCAAGTCTCTTCATCTCCGCCTCTATCTTTTCAAGATCGGCAGGCGCAAAGGGCTTTGCCACCTCGAAGTCATAATAGAAGCCTGTCTCCGTTGCAGGTCCTCTTGCGAGCTTTGCCTCGGGATAAAGGTTCTTGACAGCCTGAGCCATAAGGTGTGCGGCTGTGTGCCTGAACGTTTCAGCACCTGACTTCGAGTCAAAGGTCATCACCTCAAATTCGCAGTCGCTGTCGATAACGGTGCGAAGATCCTTTACCTCGCCGTTTATCTTTACACAGCAGGCAGCCTTGTAAAGGCCCAT
>DFEO01000135.1 GCA_002368715.1 Ruminococcus sp. UBA3800 | reverse complement strand
TTAAATTATTGAGTTGCATATAAAAGAGGTCTTATCCCTGAATTAACAGAAACAAGACCACTTTATATATTTCGTTATATCTGATCTTCTATCATTAAAGCCACGCTGTCCTTGAAGCCGACCTTGTAAGCAGTGCTCATCTCAGCGGCGGCGGTATTGCTTACGCAGTCGAGG
Organism: Ruminococcus sp. UBA3800; assembly: GCA_002368715.1. GTDB lineage: Bacteria > Bacillota > Clostridia > Oscillospirales > Ruminococcaceae > Hominimerdicola. The sequence goes on along the minus strand of DFEO01000135.1, from coordinate 9,503 downwards.
ATTTTGTGGAATACATCAATCTGATCCTCGCTAAGTGAATCTTCAAAGGGGATACAGAGCTTGCCCCACTCGTCAGAAAACTCAGCGGAGTGGATTTCACCCTGTCTGTAACCCAACATCGCATCAATCATTTGTATCTGTCCTTTCAGTTTTATTGCTGTAAAACCAACCATCCAAACATAACCCCAATAACTGTTGCTAAGGTGTTGCCTACGGCACAACGCATCACAATATCAATGGTGTTCATCAGATCCATCTTCCAGCTCTGCTGTTTCATAGCCGAGCGGTACTCTCCGGTTGTGATGCCGTTGGTCCGGCGTTTGAGATCGGGTTTGTCCAGCGTTGCAACACCGTACTTCATACAGATCTCATCGGACAGCTCCCGAAGCTCTCTGTCCGCAAACTCGGAAGCTATCTTCAAAGCACTCTCCGGGCTTATCTCATATCCTTTCGGATGCGACTGGACGAAATGATAATACTGTATCCCTCCGGTCTTGTTGTAAAGCTGTTTGGTATTCCGGAACTCATCGTATGCTGTCTGCAGAGTACAGTTTCCGACATAGACTAGCCTCTTGTAATCTGTCTTGTCATCCCGGCAGATATATTCAAGACTTGCCTTGCCTCCGCCGCCTCCCTTAGTTGATAAAGCAGTTACAGTCGCCATCACTTCACCTCCCGAAGTGCTTTAGCTAGCAGTGCTGTTGCTCCTGTGTACTTATCAAGCATGGGCTTCAGGTCTATGAACTGTACCCGGCCCTCGTGGGCGAGTCGGGTAAGCTGGTTAAGATTATTGCCGATAGCCTTCTGCTGCCGCACAACTTCATCAAGTCCTTGTGCCACAATTATCTTCTTGCCGAGCGCCGAGCGAAGCACAAAGTCATTTAGCTTCAGTCCGTGCAGCTCGGCTTTCCGATGCACTCTTTCGTATTCTTCCTCTGTGCATCTGATCGAAATTGTTCTGTTTCTTTTTCTCATAATGCTCTCCTTTCCGACCGCTGTTCCAATCCGAGCTGCGGTCTTATTCTTTTTCATCATGCAGGGGGCTCGGGGCTTAGCCCCGCTCAATCGTGCGGGAGGCGGAACGCCACCTGCTATGCTTGCTTTCCGAAAATCACTGCCCTGAGAAGCTTCCAAACGGACTGCCAAAGGCACCCTTAGTTCAACTCAATATTATCATCGAAAAGAGAAACTGTGCTCTCTGCCTTGTGCGCTCCACAGCCGTTCACAAATGCGCTGTGCGGCGTTTTTGTTTGTCTCTCGCTTAGCTGTCCGGCTCGGTGGCCGGATGGCACACAGGGCGACACATGGCGTGATCCTACCGGCACCCTGTGACCAAGTTGCCGTCACCCTAAAAGTTACCGGCACCCGGCTCTAACAACGCAGGTACGACGTTTGAAACATCCCGGGTGCCGGCTGGACAGCTATCTTCAGGGTACAGCATCTTGCCGTCACCGCTGTCACCCGAGCGATGCAGCTCATTCTTGTCTGGCATATTTATCACCACCTTTCAATTTGATATGTAGTGGGAGTAGTATTCGTTTAGTGAACCCGTATGCAATTTCAGTTTTCAAGACGCGTTTTCTTCCTCCGCTTGTAAAGGTAAAAAGCACAACTCTTGTTAACCATTTTTCTTTAGAAATTTCTAAAGTTCTCTGTTGTGCACAAATATGTGAAAACCAAATTATATATTTCCACAACAAAAACGCCCGCATTTCTGCGAGCGCTTCTGTTATTCTTGGGCGTATTTAGTCCTGTGTCAGGAACAATGGAGTCATATTCTCATAGAAGTCGATGGTGAATTCAATATGGCTGGCATATTTTATGGCATTTTTTATGCTGAATATTGTTAATATCACAAATCAATGCACGACCTCGACAACTGGATTTGTGCAAATTTGTCAAAATTGCGAATTGAATTATGACTCTTTTATTGGTATAATATAAAATAGGAAACATATTCATGCTGATTAATATATTGTTTATAACGGATGTGAACAACGAAAAATCAGTGTTCAGCAAACCTGCCGAAAGGCAGCGACGCAAAGCCAAGGGTCTAATCCAAGAGGTATGACAGCCGGTTGCAGCTTTGGCAATGCGTCGCAGGATGCGTTGCTTTTTTTGTTACAGGAGGTAGAAATATGAGGCTTACAAAAGTTTTGGGGACACTGTGTTCTGTGGCTCTGGCGCTTTGCGCAGAGGGGGCTTCAGCTCTTCCGGCTGGTGCTGCAGCGGTGAAAGCTGTCAATGTCACATCTTACGGTGCCAACGGTTCCGACTCCGCCGATGACACAGATGCTTTCCAGAAAGCGCTGGATGCAGCAAAGGGCAGCTCGGTGCCGGTCAAGGTGGTCGTGCCGTCAGGAAGATACTATATCGGAACTCCGTCCGGCAAGTCTGCCAGGTCTTTGAGGATATATTCAAACACCACTCTCCAGATGGACTCCGGCGCTGTGCTCATGCGTCAGAAAGGCGCGCCAAGCGTTTATATTATGGAGACCGACAGCCAGAAGAATATAACCGTCAGCGGTGGGACCTTTAACGGAAATGCCCAGACCACCACTCAGGCAAAGGGTCTTGTGTCTTTCCGCTCGACTGACAATATAACCCTCTCGGGCGTAACGTTCAGGAACTACTGCGGAACTCACTGCGTGGTCGTTGACGGCGCACAGGGTTTGACCGCTGCTAACTGTACCTTTACTGATTTCAAGCCCTTCACAGGCTCCGCCAGTGCCTATACCTCGCAGACCAGCTCCACATCTTACTGGTCGGCAGAGGCTCTCCACATAGACTTTGTAGAGCCCGAGGGCGGCTCGGCAGGCAGGAACATGAAAAACATCAGCGTCTACGGCTGTAAATTCGCCGGCGTTCCTACTGGTGTGGGCACCCACCATGTTTATGACACCCTCACAGCCGACAGCATAAAGATCTACGGCAACACTTTCACAGATTGCTATTACGGCTGCTGCAATGCGGCGAATTTCAAGAACTTCGAGTTTTACAGCAACAAGGCCACCAACACCCCGACCCTTATCCACGCAGAGAACACAAGGGGCTCGGTATATAACAACACCCTTGACAATTCGTCCTATAAGCCCGGCTCCGATATAAAGTCCAAGATATATAATTTCGGCACGAACCGAATGGAGCTGGGTGCGCTGTCTGCTTTGGAGCTGTCAAACACCAAGACAGGCTCGAAGATAGATATGACAAACAGCACCTCTCTTGAGATATACTCGAACACGATAAAGACCGCCAACTACAGCGGCGGCTCCGACAGCAGGATCTGCGGCATCCACGGCTATTACAGCTCCGTTATCAACGCCCACGACAACATCGTTACCAGTGCTCCCTACCGTGGCATATATGTTGATACAGGCAAGGCAACGCTTAAAAACAACTATCTCGACAAGTGCAACGACTCGGTATATGTCAGCAACAGCACAGGCTCCGCTGTTTCGGGAAACACTATAATAAACACCTCGGCAAGGGCGATAACCGCCTACACCGACAGCGGGATAACTATCTCTGACAATATGATAAGAAAGACCACGGGCGGCAGAGGCATAACCCTTGAGAGCTGCACAGGCACTAACAATGTTACGGGAAACACTGTCCTTGAATGCAATAGCTTCGGTGTTTATGTCATCTCGTCAACTGTCAATAAGATAGACTCAAACACTTTCGGAAAAGGCAAGACCGATGCGGTGACCCTGAACACTAACTCGACTGTCACCCAGGTGAACAGCAACCATTTCTTCAGCAACTCCGGCAATGACCTCTATCTTACCGGAAATGCCAAGGCTTCAAAGTTCAATTCAAACGTTACGGACAGAAACAGCGTGAAGATAAATCCAGGCTCGACCCTTACCACAAGAACGGGCAACACCACCCACGCTTTCGATTTCAAGGCAGGCGTGAGCGTCAACAACACCTGCAAGGGTGCCGGCTACACCAAGTATTACTGCTCCGACTGTTCGTTCCAGTATTACTCCGATTTCACAGCCCCGACAGCTCATACCTTCACTTCATCCACAGTTGCACCAACCTATCTGGCGCAGGGCTACACGCTACATAAGTGCTCGGTCTGCGGACTTGGCTATAAGGACAGCTTCAAGGCAAAGCTTTCCCTTGCCAACGTCACCGGCTTCAAGAACGTTGCAGTTTCGGCTAATGCTATCAAGTTCACCTGGAACAAGGTCTCCGGCGCTGACGGCTATGTGGTGTACCTCTACAACAAGAGCACCAAGCAGTGGCAAAGATACGCCAAGACCACCGGCGGAAACAATGTTCAGCTGGTCAACAAACTCAACCCCGGTGAGGCCTATGCGCTGACTGCAAGGGCATACAAGACCGTGAACGGTACCGAGATACTTTCGCCCGGCTTCAACAATTACAAGACATCCACAAATCCTGCAAAGGTAAGCTTTTCTGTCACCTCCAAGACTAAAGGTTCGGCGACCTACAGCTGGAAGAAGGTCACGGGTGCTACAAGCTATGCGCTTTACTATAAGGCTTCATCCGGCGCCGCCTGGACAAGGGTCGGCACTGTGAACAACAGCACCACAAGCTTTACGAAGACCGGTCTTAAATCGGGTACCAGATACTTCACGGTAAGAGCTTTCAGGACCTATGAGGGCACTACCTACGGCTCGGCGTTTGATACTAAGACGGCGAAGGTGAAATAGTATTAGCTGCTTAAAGGCACTAATAAGCTGTGAAAACCAATGTATGAAACAGATCCCGCAGATCAAAATGATCTGCGGGATCGCTTGCTCTTTATCCAAAAGAAGTACTCTTTTATAGGTTTTCTCCATACTATAATATCTGAAACATAGTGTGGCTAGCGTGATGAAGATATGATATCGGATGATAAGTGGGCTCCTGATTTATAATTGAAGGCCTTTTAGCCAAAGCGTTCATATATTCCTATAAAAAATCCACCTTGAAAAACCTCAGGGCACTAAAAGGGCACTATTTTTTCAAAAACAGCCTTAAATCGCATCACATCACATTATTCTTATATTGCCGAATGTGCGTATTACCTTAAATTACCTCAGTTCACAATGCACTGCAGCGGTAACGATGAGGCTCTACGAACCAGTAGGTCGGGGGTTCGAGTCCCTTCTGGCGCACGTTTAATACACAGTTCCCGGGATCCGGGGGCTGTGTTTTTTTGTTTTAAACCGAAAACTGTTTTCCCTGATAAAAGGCCGGTGGGGCTTTACATTTTAAAAGAAGTGTGCTATAATAGTTTAGATAATGACCTTTGGGTCTGGAATTTTTACGGAGATGATACATTTGCTTACTTTATTTGCTGATGACGGAGCCAAGCTCCAGAATGTTTATGCGCCTCTGCCGCTTGGTATGCACATAGGCTTCTGCGTGCTGGCAACGGTCCTTTACGCAGTTTTGTATATGAGAAGACGCAAGCCGAGCTATCTCTGCCTGCTGGTGGCTGTTGACCTTACGATAGTCACGCAGTTTCTGACACATTCGGCTGTCATCGCCACCCTTTTTGCGGCAGAGGTCTGCCTGCTGGCAGCCTGTGTGGTCTTTTCCATCAAGGCTTCAAAACAGAAAAAAGCTGAAGCAGGCTCTGTGGGCACGCACGATGATGATGCCGTGGACACAGCCTTTGAGGACGAAGAATGAAGATAGTTATCCTTGACTCGGAGACCGTTTCGAGAGATGATGTGTCGCTTGAGGGCATAACAGGGCTGGGCGAATGCAAGGTGTTCGGCTTTACGCCAAACGATCAGGTCGCTGAAAAGATAGGCGATGCGGATGCGGTCATCTGCAACAAGTGCCTGATAACGAACGAGGTGTTCGAGGCCTGCAAAAACCTGAAATATGTGGGGCTGTTCGCAACGGGCTATAACAATGTCGATCTTGCTGCGGCAAGTGCTCACGGTGCGGTGGTGTGCAATGTGCCTGCCTATTCCACGGCGGCAGTAGCTCAGCATACCTTTGCGATGATACTCAATCATTACAGCAAGATAAGAGAATATGCCGCCGCTGTCGATAACGGCGAGTGGATAGATTATAAGCTGTTTTCCTATTTCGGCATACCGACCCACGAGCTTGCAGGGCAGACCATAGGTATTGTGGGCTATGGGAATATAGGACGAAAGGTGGCTCAGATAGCAAGCGCCTTTGATATGAAGGTCATAACCTTCACACGCAGCCCGGAAAAAGTCACCGGGCATGAGTGTGTGTCCTTTGAGGAGCTTCTGAAGCGCTCTGATGTCGTGACGCTTCATTGTCCGCTGTTTGCGGAGAATGAGAGGATGATAAACAGGGAGGCTCTTTGTCTTATGAAAAAGACGGCTCTTCTGGTAAATACGGCAAGGGGCGGCCTTGTTGATGAGCAGGCTCTGGCCGATGCTCTCAATGCCGGGGAGATAGCAGGCGCCTGCATCGACGCTCTGACCTTTGAACCGATGAGGGCGGATTGCCCGCTTTATAAAGCTAAGGGGTGTGTTATCACGCCCCATGTTGCCTGGGCACCAAGAGAAACAAGAGAGCGGCTCCTTGAAAGGGTCGCACAAAATCTTGAGGCATTTATTGAAGGCAGACCCATAAATGTGGTCAACCGATAGAAGAGATCTTGTGGCTCGTGCGTTGTTTCTGCATTTTTGGCGGGCGCACAGCTTAATGAATAGTCCCGTATATCATCACGGGCAGGGGAGTTATAAAAATGGATATGAGCAGTAAGAAAAGAATAGTTGTAAAAGTGGGCACATCGACCCTTACTCACGGGACGGGAAAGCTAAACATCAGGCGTGTGGAGATACTGGTAAAGACGCTGGCTGATCTTCATAACGCAGGATACGAGATAATCCTTGTGTCAAGCGGCGCCATAGGCCTTGGGATGTCAAAGCTGGGACTTATGCAGAAGCCTAAGGACACTCCGACAAAGCAGGCCTGCGCCTCCATCGGTCAGTGCGAGCTGATGTATCTTTATGACGATCTGTTCTCTAATTACGGTATAAATGTGGCTCAGATGCTGCTGACAAAATATATCCTGCTGGAGGGCAGAAAGGAAAATGTCGAGAATGCACTGGCAAGGATAATCGAGTTGGGCGCTATACCTATCGTCAATGAGAACGATACGGTGGCTATCGATGAGCTGGAGCTTGAAATGGGCGAGAACGACTCGCTGGCAGCAAATGTGGCTGTGCTTGCGAAGGCGGATCTGCTTGTTATCATGTCGGATATCGAGGGGCTTTTCGATAAAGACCCTCACAAGTATGATGACGCCGAGCTGATCCCTGTGGTTAAGAGCATAACCGACGAGATAAGAGCTCTTGCAGGCGGTGCAGGCTCAAAGCTCGGCACAGGCGGAATGGCAACAAAGATCAAGGCTGCTGAGATCGCCAGAAACGGCGGCATTGACCTTATAATAATGAACGGACGTGACCCCAGAAGGCTTTATAAGATCTTCGAGAACAAGCCTGTGGGAACATTGTTCAAAGCAAACGGAGAGGAGAGCTGACTATGAGCTATTTTGATGTGCTGGGAGAGAGGGCAAAACAGTGTAAAAATGAGCTTGCGTTCGCATCGACCCAGCAGAAAAACGACGCATTGCTGGAGATCGCACACATCCTCAGAAACAGGGAGGCTGATATCCTTGCGGCAAATGCCGAGGATATCGAGCGTGCAAGGCAGAACAATATGAGAGAGTCCCTTATCGACAGGCTGACTCTTAACCACGACCGTATCGAGGGTATGGCTGTTTCCTGCGAGGAGCTGGTGGGTCTTGCTGACCCGATAGGCGAGATCGTTGAGGGCTCGACCAGACCCAACGGGATGAAGATCGAAAAGGTAAGAGTACCTATGGGCGTTATAGGCATCATCTATGAGGCAAGGCCGAATGTTACCGTGGACGGTGCTATCCTTTCGCTGAAGGCAGGAAGCGCAGTTATCCTCAGAGGCGGAAAGGAAGCCATAAGCTCGAACAAGATGCTGGCGCACCTTATGAGAAAGGCAGTTTCCCTTTCGGGCTTCAGCCCTGATATAATCCAGCTGGTGGAGAACGTTGACCGTTCCATCGTTATGGATATGATGCGCTCCAATGAATTCCTTGACCTCCTCATCCCGAGGGGCGGCGCACAGCTTATCAAGGCTGTTGTTGAGAACGCAACGGTTCCTGTTATCGAGACCGGAACAGGCAACTGCCACGTTTATGTTGACCAGAGCGCCGACCTTAATATGGCGGTGGACATCGTTGACAACGGAAAAACATCACGTCCTTCGGTGTGCAACGCTGTCGAGACCTGTCTCGTTCACGCTTCCGTGGCTGACAGGTTCCTGCCCAAGCTCAAAGCAAGGCTCGACAAGCACAATGTTGAGATAAGAGGCTGTGAGATAACACGCCACTTCTTAGGTTCGGATATAAAGCTTGCGGACGAGGAGGACTATGCTACGGAGTTCCTTGACTATATCATTTCCATCAGAGTAGTTGAGGATATGTCCATAGCCCTTGACCATATCGCTAAGTATTCCACCGGCCACTCCGAGTGTATCGTTACTGAGAGCGTTTGGGCGGCTGAGGAGTTCAAGAAGCGTGTTGATGCGGCGGCTGTTTATGTCAACTGCTCCACAAGGTTCACCGACGGCGGAATGTTCGGTCTCGGCGCAGAGATAGGCATCTCGACCCAGAAGCTCCACGCAAGAGGACCTATGGGTCTCAGAGAGATGACCACCACCAAGTTCCTTATCACGGGAAACGGCCAGATAAGAGTCTGAGCCTGCACTCGCACGGTTTGTGCGAAGAATGTAAAAAAGTCTTGCTTGTCCTGTTGGTGAGCGAGGTCAAAAAGGAGTATAAATAATGAAAAACACAGAAAAGACAATGGAAAAGATCGTAGCTCTTTGTAAGGGCAGAGGCTTTGTTTATCCCGGAAGCGAGATCTATGGCGGTCTTGCAAACACCTGGGACTACGGCCCTCTCGGCGTCGAGCTCAAGACCAATATCAAGGCAGCCTGGAGAAAGAAGTTCATCCAGGAGAACAAGTATAACGTGGGCCTTGATTCCGCTATCCTTATGAACCCCCAGACCTGGGTGGCATCCGGCCATATCGGCGGCTTTTCCGATCCTCTCATGGATTGCAAGGAGTGCAAGACCCGTCACAGAGCAGACAACCTTATCGAGGACTTTGACGGTACCAACGTTGCGGGCTGGTCGAACGAGCAGATGATGGATTATATCAAGGAGCATAACATCCCCTGTCCTGACTGCGGAAAGCACAACTTTACTGACATCAGACAGTTCAACCTTATGTTCAAGACCTTCCAGGGAATAACCGAGGACTCCAAGAGCGAGATCTATCTGCGTCCCGAGACCGCACAGGGCATTTTTGTAAACTTTGCGAATATCCAGAGGACCAGCAGAAAGAAGATACCTTTCGGAGTTGCTCAGGTCGGAAAGTCCTTCAGAAACGAGATCACTCCCGGAAACTTCATTTTCCGTGTAAGAGAGTTCGAGCAGATGGAGCTCGAGT
>DFEO01000059.1 GCA_002368715.1 Ruminococcus sp. UBA3800 | reverse complement strand
TTTTAAAAGCGGTAAACTAAGCACTGATCTTTCCTCCCTTTGCAAGTATCTCGTTATAGTGATCCTCGAGTGTGAACGGACGGTGTTTGATGTATCTCATATCGTGACGGCTTATCTCGCCGAAAAGCGTGTCTGCCGACTGCGGCAGGATATCAATGTCCAGATGAAGATATTTTTTGTTTTCATAGCTTATGTGAAGCGATGTCTCAGCAGTAAAGCTGTCGTAATCCTCTGCGGTTTTGAACCCCAGCCGATAGACATTCGGCATATCCTTTGCAAAGCTTTTCATGTCCACAAGCTCTGTCTGTCTGCCGTCCTGAATGAACAATACCCTGTCGGCTGTGTCGTCAAGCTCCTTGAAAATGTGGCTCGACATAAGCACTGTTGCCCCTCTTGCTTTTTCTTCCAGTATAAGCTCTATGAGCGTATCTCTCATCAGCGGGTCCAGCCCTGTCGAAGGCTCATCGAGCAGAAGTATATCCGGCTGTGACATGAACGCTGCGACCAGGGCAGTCTTCTGCTTCATACCCTTGCTCATCCGTTTCAGCGAAGCGCCCGTATCCAGCCCGAACATTTCCACAAGTCTTTCTATCCGTGACCTGTCCTTTATGCCGAGAAAACCAGCCTGGATCTTCAGAAAGCTCGTTCCTGTTCCCACATCGGGGAAATCTATCTCGCCTGGAACGTAGCCGACGTGCTTCATTATCTCACGGGTGTCCCTGCGGCAGTCAAGCCCCATTATCGAGCAGCTGCCGCTGTCGGGTCTGAGAAACCCCATAAGGTGGCGCAGAGTCGTTGTCTTGCCTGAGCCGTTTGTGCCGACTATCCCGAACACCTCGCCCCTGTTTACCGTAAAGTCAAAGCCAAATATGCCCCTGCCGCCGCCGTAGTCCTTTGTCATATCGCTGACTCTTATGATCTCATCACGCATAGCTCACTCCTCCTGTCGTTTTGTCCTTTTTATAGAAGCTCATAAAATATTCCTCCAGTGTCACCGAATGCTCGCTGAAAGCTTTTATCTTAAAGCGCTTTACAGCTGATATGAACCTGTTTATATCGTCATCATCGACGACCACCGAGCATCTGAGGGTTTTATCATCCCTCGTTTTAAAATCAAGGTCAGCTTTACTGAATTCGCAAAAATCCTTTGGGCTCTCAAATTCCACCGTCATAATATTATGAAGCCCGTGCTTTATCTCGGCCGCATCGACAGTCGATACCAGTCTGCCGTCCTTGATTATCGCTATCCTGTCACAGAGCGCCTCCACCTCACTGAAAATGTGGCTCGAAAGAAGTATCGTTTTGCCTCTCTGCTTCTGCTCTTGTATAAAGTCGATGAACGTTTCCTGCATCAGCGGATCAAGTCCGCTTGTCGGCTCATCGAGAAGAAGGATATCGGGATCGTTCATAAATGCAGTAACGACCGCAAGCTTTCGTTTCTCTCCTATGCTCATACGCTTTACCGGACCGTCGGGGTCAAGCTTGAACCTGTCAAGCAGCTTTTCTGCAAGCTTATCATCACTGCTGCCTTTGAGCCTCTGCATCATTCTGATAAACTGCCGTCCGCTCAGTCCTTCGGGCAGTGCCACCTCTCCCGGCAGATAACCGACCGATCTCATCACCCGGCACTGCTGTTTGTCACACCTCATACCGTTTATCCTTGTTTCGCCTTTCTGAGGCTTTGAAAACCCCATAAGGTGCCGCATCGTAGTCGATTTTCCTGCTCCGTTCGGTCCGAGGAACCCGAGCGTTTCTCCTTCGCTGACTGTGAAGCTCACATCGAACACGCCTCTGCCGTGGCCGTAATCGTGAGTCAGCTTTTCGACTTTTATCTTGTCCATTTCGTTTCCTCCCTGCTGTGTTCTTTAGTATGTCTGCATTATATCTTTTGATTGTTTGCGAGATGTTTGTGAAATGTTTGAGAAATGTTAAAATGCCGCAGGCGGATTGAAATAAGAAGCTGAGTGTGTTATAATAAGAAAAAAGATAATAAAGGAGGTCTGCGTTATGGTCAGGATACTTGTTGTTGAGGACGATAAGGAGCTCAATGCCACTGTCTGTAAATATCTCAGCCTTAACGGCTATGATGTGGTCGGCTGTCTTGATGCGGTGGATGCCTATGACGAGATGTACGGTGCGAGCTTTGATATGATAATCTCGGATATAATGATGCCAAAAATAGACGGCTTTGAGTTTGCCAAAACGGTGAGGCGGCTGAACAAGGATATCCCGATCCTGTTTATGACCGCAAAGGATGATATCAGCTCTATGCACAGGGGGTATGACCTTGGCATCGACGATTATCTGGTGAAGCCTGTAAATCTTGAGCAATTGCTTCTGAAGATCGGTGCGATACTTCGCAGGGCAAATATCAGCGCAAACAGATCGCTTACCGTCGGCAGACTGACTATGAACGAGGACGAGCAGAGCTGCATCTATGACGGCGAGGAAATAGCGCTGACGGTGCGTGAATTCAATCTGCTCTACAAGCTGCTCTCAAACCCGAAAAAGACCTTCACACGCTCACAGCTTATGAATGAGTTCTGGAATATAGAGGCGACATCGGGGCTGCGCTCGGTTGATGTGTATATGCGAAAGCTGAGAGAGAAGTTTGAAAACTGCGACGACTTTGAGATAGTCACTGTCCACGGGCTCGGCTACAAGGCGGTGCTGAAATGAAGGGCAGCTGGCGACACAGGCTTCTGAGCGTGCTCGAATATTTCGGTATACTGTTTTTTATCTCGTTCGTGCTTACGGCTTCATTTGTTCTTTTCTTTCAGGGGCTCGACATCCCGAAGGACACGATAAGAAAAAGTGCTATGCTTACCTTTGCAAATGCACTGTTCATCGCATTCATCCTGTGGCTTTTCGGAAAGCTTCGCAAAAGGATAATGATAGACCGCCCGGTAAAGCGTATATCTGACGGGCTTGAAAAGCTGACTAAGGGCGAATTGGGCGAAAGGATAGACACCTTTGCCGACCCGCTGGGGAGCAATCAGTATAACGTGATAATAAAGCGGATAAACAAAATGGCTGACGAGCTTGCAGGTGTCGAGACGCTGCGGACGGACTTCGTATCAAACGTATCGCATGAGATGAAAACGCCCCTTGCAGTCATACAGAACTATGCAGCTTTGCTGCGAACACCGGGGCTGCCTGATGATGACAGGCTGGAGTATGCAGCTGCGATAGATGATGCAGTAAAGCGGCTGTCGGCGCTTATCACGAATATCCTGAAGCTGAACAAGCTTGAAAACCAGCAGATCTTCCCCGAAAACCAGCAGATCGACCTGAGCGAGCTGGTTTGCGAATGTATGCTGGAATTTGAAAATCAGTGGGAAAACAAAAGCATTGATATCAAAACGGATATTGACGACGGTATAAGGATAAATGCCGACCCCGAGCTGCTGAGCCTTGTATGGAGAAATCTGCTCTCCAATGCGATAAAGTTCACCGGCGAGGGCGGAACAGTTGCGGTATCGGTCAAGCACACGCAGGGCGGTGCAGTCGTGAGCGTTTCGGACACCGGCTGCGGCATTGATAACGAAACCGGCAGGCATATTTTTGATAAATTCTATCAGGGCGACACTTCGCACGCAGCAAGAGGAAACGGCCTCGGCCTTGCGTTGGTCAAAAGGATAATCGACATCACCGGCAGCGAGATAACGGTCAGCTCTGAGGTCGGCAAGGGCAGCACCTTTACTGTCACGCTGCATGATGAGAACGGAGGCAAGGATAATGGGCGATGACAAATTCACATACAGCTATTCTCCTGCCGTAAATGACGAGGTGGACAGGATAACCGCAAAATACATACCTGTAAAGAAAAAAGGCGGCAGCGACCTTGAGCAGCTCAGAAAGCTGGACCGCCGTGCAGAGCTCCCGGGGACGATGGCAGGCATCTCGGTTGGGCTTTTCGGGGTGCTGATACTTTGTGTTGGCATCGGGCTGGTTGTAAGCTATGAGCATCTGATATCGGGGCTCATCATCGGTGCAGCAGGGCTCGGCATAGCTGCTGCGGCAACACCTGTCAGTCGTGCGGCGGCAAAAAGAAGCCGTGAAAAATACCGTGATGAGATTCTGGCGCTGTGTGAAAAAATAAAAAGCGGAAACTGAAAAAGACCGTCTGTCAAAAAGGCAGGCGGTCTTTTATGTCCTTGCTCATGCATTTTATCATCAGCAGTTTTCTCTTATACACAAAAGAAAAGCCACCCGCAAAGCGGATGGCTCATATCTCTTATCATTATACAGATCATGCGAACACCTGTATCCAGCTGTTGCTCTTTGAACAGTAGCCTACGCCTATCTTGGTGTAGTTACCCAAGATATTCGCTCTGTGTCCCGAGCTGTTGAGCCACGAATCCATTACCCAGTCGGGATTTGTCTGGCCCTGTGCGGCGTTCTCGGCCCAGAATGATGCCACACCGTATTCGCCTGCTATGCTAAAGCAGCTCGATCCGTCAGGTCTTGTGTGTCCGAAAGCCTCCTCCTGCTCATAGGCTCTTATCATTGCCAGAGAGCAGAGCTGGGGGTCGAGCTTGAGAGCTTTTAGTCCCTGAGCATTTCTCTGAACATTCACAAGATCAGCGACCTTATTGCAGTAGCTGTTCGCACTGTAACTCTTGGGCACAGTGACCTCGTGCGTTTCATAGTCACCCACAGTCCTCTTTGAACCAACTGTAATATACTTTCTTATCGTGATCTGATAGGTGTATCCGCCGGCGAGCCCTTTGATATAGAACACAGGCTTGAAACCGTCCGTTGTCGTAGCATAATGGGTCCAGCTCGATGCGCCCTTTTTGCGGTAGTAGATATCATAGCCGTCGATGCTGTCCGAGGTCTGATCCGTTGCCAGCATAACGCAGAGCGGGGTCGCATCAATGTAGCTCAAACCGGGCTTTGAGGGCTTGCTCGTAAGATAAAGATTATTATAAGACGGGCTCATAACGGTCTTCGAGCCGACAGCCTTCAGCGCCCTGACTGTATAGCGGAGCTTTGCGCCGCTGCCGTTTGTGTCGGTGTAGGTGTTTACCGAGGAACTTACATTTGCAAGCACATCCCAGCTCTTTTTCGATTCGTTATATTTATACACTCTGTAACCGGTCGCACCGCTGACCTTGTTCCACACAAGATAAGCCTTGCCGCCCTCGGCCTTGCAGGCAGAGGTGAAGGTCACATTTGCAGGGCAGGTGGCATAGGTGATGAACGTAAACTCCGAATCGTTCTTCCTGCCGTCGTTATCCGTCCTGAACGCACGCACTACAAAGTCATACTGAGTACCGCTCGAAAGTGACTTTACAGTGAAGCTGTTTTTGTTCATATGATCCGTTGCTCCTGCATATGTCCACGAGGAAGCAGCGTGCTTTCTGTAATATATCTGATAGCCGTTGGACTTCTGAATACCCCATTTCAGCGTCACCGAAGATGCTGTGCTGCTCGGTGCCGAGAACACGACATTCTTAGGCTTTGTTGTAACATATTTCTCTCCGGCAGCCTTTGTCCATATGTAGGAGCTTCCCGATTTTTTGAACGCTCTTACCATATACTTGTAAGCCGTTCCGCTCTGGAGTTTTCCCTCATAGAACGAGAAAGTTGAAGCGCTGACATTTTTAAGCCCCACCCAGCCTTTGGAAGTGTAGCGGTATATCCTGTAACCGTCAGCGTCGCTTATCTTGTTCCAGCTGATCTTTATCGCCTGAGCGGAAGCCGCATAGTCAGCTTTGATAGATACTGTCTTTGTTGTGAAGCTGTCTGCCGCCTCGACTGTTATAGCCGTGTCTGTGAATGTGATCCCAGTGTACTGAGTGAGCACACCGGAGCCTGACATGAGGAGTGCTGCAGCCATAAGTGCTGTTATATGTTTTTTCAAAAATAACACCTCTTTTATTATCCGTTAAAGCCGGAACATCCGCAGCGGTTGTTCCGACAATATCCTTACAGTTTCATTATACACTTTCAAACCATTTAAGTCAATACCCAAAACGCAGTGTGCTTTAGTGGATCGATTATTTTGATGACCATATTGAAAAATTTTATCGTTTGTGTTATAATCGATTCAGAGCACAGCTTTTATCAGGCGGCAGCACCGCTGACATTGTAAAGGAGTAGCGTATGAAAAAGATTTTAGACAATGAGATCACAATGGATCCTTCCGGCTTTGTTGCAGTGTCGGACTTTGTTCCCTCTGCGATCCAGGAGATCCGGTATTTTTCCACCTATAATTTCATAGGCGACCGCATCGACGGCTATGAGCAGCCCGTGGCACTCATTACAAAGGAAGCCGCCAGAGCTCTCAAAAACGCCGCAAACGAGTTTATGGTGCTGGGATACAGGATCAAGATATTCGATACCTACCGTCCTGTATCAGCTGTCAAGCATTTCGTTCTGTGGGGGCTTGAAGATCAGGACGTCAGGATGAAGCCCTATTTCTATCCCGATCTCAACAAGCAGGACCTTTTCGAGCTTGGTTATATAGCTAGCCGCTCCGGTCACAGCAGGGGAAGCACGGTAGACCTTACTCTCCTTGATATGAAGACGGGCAAGGAGCTGGATATGGGAAGTCCTTTCGACCTTTTCAGTGAGCTTTCCCATCCTGACAGCAGGGAAGTCACCGACAGACAGTACCGCAATCGTATGCTTTTGCAGAGCGTAATGGTAAGAAGCGGTTTTGAGCCTATCGACTGTGAGTGGTGGCATTTCACCCTGAGAAACGAGCCCTATCCCGACACCTTCTTCGATTTCCCAGTGGCGCTTGATTATCTGAGAAGATAAAGGCAACACCGCACAATGCTTGTGCGGTATTGCCTAAAACAAAACGGTGTGCCTTTTTGTGACACACCGTTTTTCATTTTTTTAGTCTTCGTCCTTCTCCGTCAAATTTCGGTTTGCAAACCTTATGCTCATCATCGTCAGGTCGTCAAACTGGTCAGCCCCGGCAACAAAGTCGTCGATAGCCGACTTCATATTTTCGAGCAGCTCCCTCGGAGAACCATCGGGAGCACGGTTCAAGGTCTCGATCATCCTGTCCGTTGTAAACAGCTTATCCTCTGCGCTTGTCGCCTCAGGGGCACCGTCAGTGTAAACGAACAGTGTTCCGCCCTCCTCGATATCAAATTCATATTGCTTATACTTTGCCCTTTTCATTCCGCCGATAACGAAGCAGTGCTTATCCTTGAACAGCTCAAAATCTCCGTTTGCCTTTCTTATCATCGGATATTCGTGACCTGCGTTTGCTGCCACGATATGACCCGTGTTCAGATCAAGTATCCCGAACCATACGGTAACGAACATATTGTTTCGGTTGTTGCTGCATATCTCGGCATTCGTCTGTGTCAGCACCTCGGCAGGGGAGAGCCCTGTTTTCGCAAAGTTTCTTATAAGTATCTTCGACATCATCATAAACAGTGCCGCAGGCACGCCCTTGCCCGAAACGTCCGCCATCGTAAGCGCCAGATGGTCGTCGTCGATAAAGAAGAAATCATAGAAATCTCCTCCGACCTCCTTGGCAGGATCCATCGAAGCGAAAAGCTCAAAACGCTCGTGTTCGGGAAACTCCTTTGGCAGCATATCGTCCTGTATCCTGGCAGCCAGGTCAAGCTCTGCCGAAACTCTCTCACGTTCCGAGGTCAGCTCGACGATCTCGTGAGTATACTTTTCGATCTCGTCCGCAAGCTTGCTGATATCGTTTGCCAGAACACCGAACTCGTTTCTTGTTTTTATCTTTTTCAGGTTAGCGATTATCTTTTGGCTGTCCTTATCCACCATATATTCACGCACATTGTAGATAACCCGTTTGAGCGGCTTTATGGACATTAGATTTATGAACACCAGCATCAACACGACCATAGCAGAAAGCCCCAGGAACCCGACGATGATTATCGTCCTTACGAATGAAGCCAGCTGCTCTGCATAGTCACTGTAATCGTAAGCGATACAGTAAAAGCACTTGGTATTGCTCGATAGCATTATCGGTGTCGTGCATATGTAATACTGCTTTTCTCCGCCGTTTATCGTGGCTGTTTCATATTCAAAACGCTTGTGGCTGTTTTTCAGAAGCTTTGCCAGACCCTCGTGATCCTCGGTGGAGTACTCCCATTTTTCCCCGATAGACGAGTTGCTTACTCTCGAATAAGCGTTTGTGCTGACGTTTTTGCCGTTGAACAGCAAAAACGCTTTATTGCTCTTGTCTACCATTATACAGTAGGAGTGTCCGTAAGCAAAGGCTGACTGTTCAAGGTCAAGATAGCTTTCGATATTCTTATATACCGCCCTTGCAAAAGCAAGCTTTTTGGCATCAGTCATTTTTTCAAGGTCAGCCAGCGTGACATTCTGCAAGCCCTTTTCATAAAGGTCAGCCAGCAGTGCAGATTCTTCACCTATTGATTCTTTTTTTATCTTGTCGGGGTTTTCTCTCCAGTATCTCAGAAGCCATGACAGTGACCGATAGTCCTTCATACTGTCAGTTATTCTTGTTATGTCACGCTCGATCATGTCCTGCTTTGCGGAAAGGTAAACGTTCGTTGTACTGTAAAATACCAGCACAGCGAAAATGATGATCGTAAATATAAAGATCGAACCGATTATCGCTCCGACCTGAACGACCAGTTTTTTATTGTTTTTGCGTTCTATCATATCGGTTCTCCTTCCGGCAGGCTGTTTTCTTTTCATACATACCATTGATTATAACACCAAATGCAAGATTAGTCAAGCAAAAACCACATAATAACCACGAGATCGGTTTTCATAGACAGTTATGCAGTTTTTGGTCAGTATGCCTTGAAAATTCCGGTATTATTGTATCTATCCCCCTGACTTCTGCGGGGGATAGATACATCAAAACGGTCAGATCAGATCTTACCGGCAAGATGATAGGATCCGGAGAAAAAAGCAAGAAAAAGAGCCCTCGGGCTCTTAGCCGAACAGGGTGAATCCTTTGTCCCTTATCCCGTCGATAACATCCCCAAGTATCTCGGCATTCGTCTTTGAAACACTGTGGAGCAGGCATATCTCGCCCTCGTGTGCTGCCGAAACTATACGCTCCAGCGCCTTGTCCGGATCTGGCTGAGCCTCTGTGTCCCAGTCAGCATAGGCAAAGCTCCACAGCATTGTCTTATAGCCGCAATCCTTGGCCACGGCAAGGGAATACTCCGAGAATTCGCCCATAGGCGGTCTGAAAATGTCCATCTCATAGTCAAAGTGTTCCTTCATATAATCGTGGAGCCCCATTATCTCATCACGGCACTGCTGATAGTCGAGAGTTGGCATCGAAAGATGGCTGACAGAATGGTTACCGATGATATGCCCCTCGTCTATCATCCTTTTGACAAGCTCAGGGTTCTTCTCGGCATAGTCCTGAACAAGGAAGAACACCGCTTTTACCTTCTTTTTCTTCAGTGTGTCAAGTATCTTAGCGGTATAGCCGTTTTCATAGCCCTGGTCAAAGGTGAGCAGTATCTTTTTATCGTCCCTGAGTGCCAGAAGCCCCTCGTCGCCGTATTCGCTCTGAGCCCTCAGCGCTCCAAGCGGCCTGTTTTCGCTGTCGGTCTCAACTCCCTGACCATATCCGATCTTCTCGTGTGAAAGCCCCTCAAGGCTTTTGCTCTCTGCCTTTACCTGCTGCACATGATGTACATCGGCCGAAGACTCGTCACTACCGTTTATCTGCCCCGATATGCAGCCTGTGAGCGCAGCTGCCGCCAGCGAGAACGCAAGCAGTTTATTTCGCATAACAAAACCTCTCTTTCAGTTTTATTATGCCCGATCGCCGTAAGTTCAAACAAAAAAAGAGAACGGAAAACCTTTCCGTTCTCTTTTAAAGATCATTGCAGGCCTTACGCTTCCAGATAAGACCTTACGAGCGCCTGGAGCAGCTCGTCACGGTCTATATGCCTGATAAGGCTCCTTGCGTTGTTATATGTTGTTATGTATGTCGGATCTTCGGACAGAATATATCCTACTATCTGGTTGATAGGGTTGTAGCCTTTTTCCTTCAGAGCGTCATAGATCACTGTTAGATTTTTTTTCAGCTCTGTTTCCTTGTCCTTCTGAACCGAAAATTCCATCGTCTGTTCGTACATAATATCAGCTCCTTTGCATTTGTAAAACAATTACTGCGACTGGTTTTTATATATACAATTCTATGCTGCCGCATCCACGTTATAGAATTAGTATAACCTATTATTGCGAAAATAACAAGAGATATTCATAAAAATAGACATTCTGCACAATTTTATTATCCTTTTTTTGACACACTAAAGGATCTCTGCGGCTTATCCTCTTCTTTCTGCACCAAGCTTACCGAGCGCATCAACGACCTTGTTCATAGCTTTGTCAGCCTGTTCATCGGTCAATGTGCCGTCGTGAGAACGCATGGAGATAGAGAACGAAACGGACTTTTTGCCTGCCTCTATCTGCTCGCCCTTATAAACGTCGAACAGTGTTACCTTTTCAAGGATAGAACCTACTGCCTTTCTTATCGCCTTTTCAAGCGAAGCCACAGCTATCTCGTCATCGCATACTACCGAGATATCTCTTGTTGCGGCAGGGAACTTAGGCAGCGGCTTATAGGTTTTAGTCTGACAGCAGAGCTCCATGAGCTCGGGCACGTTTATCTTTCCGGCATAAGCTCTCGAGCCGATGTCGTAGTTTTCAAGCACTCTCGGGTGGACCTCACCGATAATTCCTATCTGCTTGCCGTCAACAAGGATAACAGCCGATCTTCCCGGGTGGAAAGCAGCAGCCTCATCAAAGATGCAGTCATCTCCCGGCCTGTCAAACTCGACATTTTCAGCCCCCGCCTTTTCAAGCAGACCCTCAGCCATACCCTTGAGGTCATAGAAGTCAGCCTTTGTTTCTGTGTCATAGAAGCCGAATACCAGTCTTGCAGGCTCTTCGGGGAGAACCTCGCCCTCTACAGGCAGATACTCGTTTCCAAGCTCAAATGCATAGCACTCGGGGTTGCGGTAGCTG
>DFEO01000016.1 GCA_002368715.1 Ruminococcus sp. UBA3800 | reverse complement strand
AATGTTGAGTTCAAGAACCCTGTGCTCAAGAATTCCCAGTTCATCCACTGCGACCTGACGGACGTTGAGATCACAGACTGCAAGATAGACGGTCTGAAGATAAACGGTATCGACATACAGAAGCTTCTGGAGCAGCATGAGAAAGAGCTGAACAGCAAGAAATAAGAGATCAATAATGTTTGGAGGGCAGGACAGCTCGAGGGCTGTTTTGCCCAAAACATTTTAAAAGGAGGTCAGAAAAGTATGAACGTCAATACAAAGAAAAAGATCAATATCGCTTTCAGGGCGCTTATCTTCCTGTGTGCGGCGCTGTCGGCGCTTATGATATTCAGTATGATCCGCTTTGCTCTTATCATGGATCAGAACGATAATGGCCTGGTAGGAGACTTTATGAGCACCACCAAGATGTTCTCGATGCTCTATATGGTGCTCTTCGGACTTAGCATCGTGTGCTTCTTCATTAGCATTTTCGGAAGGTACAGATGCTCCGCTGCGGGATATATCATCAGGACGATATTTATCGGTGTGGTCGTATTTTCTATGGGGATAGGCCTTCAGATGGCTTTGGCTATGCATAAGGTCACGGATGTTTTAGAGGACATAGGAAAGGTCGACCTTAATATCACCGAGAGCGATCTTCTCGGGGCAGGCATTGACCCTGATGAGGCCAGACGTCTTTCCGATATCCTTACCGGAGACGGTGCGATAGTCGCCTTCGTTGTGGGAATGAGTCTTTGTATCGTGGTTTATACCGTTCTGACCTTTACGTCGCTCCATAATCTAATTAAAAAGGACAAGGAGCAGAAAGAACAGATAACAGAGTAAGAAAAAAGGAATGGATCATTATGGCTAATAAGATGTGGGCAGGAAGATTTACCAAGGAGATAGACGAGAGAGTCAATGACTTCAACTCCTCGGTGTCCTTCGATGCCAGGATGTACAGGTTTGATATACAGGGCTCTATGGCTCATGCCAGGATGCTGGGTGACTGCGGGATAATCGAGAAGAGCGAGAGCGAAACGATAATCGAAGGGCTCAAAGGCATCCTTGCTGATATCGACAGCGGAGCGCTGGAGATAGACCCCGAGGCCGAGGACATCCATATGTTCGTTGAGGCCGAGCTGACAAAAAGGCTGGGTGATACAGGCAAGAGACTTCATACTGCAAGATCAAGAAACGACCAGGTGGCTCTTGATGTGAGGATGACAGCAAAGTATGAGCTTATGGAGATAAGAAAGCTCACTGTGGCTCTTATAAAGACTATTACAGATATTGCCGAGAACAATCTTGAAACGGTAATGCCGGGTTATACTCATTTGCAGAGAGCACAGCCTATCACGCTTGCTCACCACCTTATGGCTTATGCTATGATGCTCCTCAGAGATGTGGGAAGGCTCGATGACTGCTATAAGAGAACGAATATTATGCCTCTTGGAAGCGGTGCGCTGGCTTCCACCACCTATCCTATAAACCGCCAGCAGGTCTGCGATGAGCTGGGGTTTGACGAGATCACCCAGAACTCCCTTGACGGTGTTTCGGACAGGGACTTCTGCGCAGAGATGATAAGCGCTATATCTATTCTGATGATGCACCTTTCACGCTTTTCCGAGGAGATAATACTCTGGTGCTCATGGGAGTTCAAGTTCGCAGAGCTTGATGATGCCTATGCAACAGGCTCGTCGATCATGCCTCAGAAGAAGAACCCCGATGTTACCGAGCTGATAAGAGGAAAGACGGGACGGGTTTACGGCGACCTGAATACTACGCTCGTTATGCTGAAAGGCCTGCCGCTTGCTTATAACAAGGATATGCAGGAGGACAAGGAAGCGCTTTTCGATGCGGTGGATACGGTCAAGCTGTGCCTTAAAACCTTCGAGCCTATGCTCGCAACGATGCGCTTCATTCCCGAGAATATGAGAAACGCAGCTGCAAGAGGCTTTATAAACGCTACCGACTGTGCAGATTATCTTGTTAAAAAGGGCCTGCCTTTCAGAGATGCTTATAAGATAACAGGAACTCTCGTTCACACCTGTATAGAAAAGGGACTCACGCTGGAAACACTGCCGCTTGAAGAGTATAAGGCGCTTTGTGACACCTTTGATGAGGACGTTTACGATGCTATAAGCCTTGATACCTGCGTTATGCAGAGAAAGGCAGCAGGCGGTCCTGCTCCCGAGGCTGTAAAGGTCCAGATAGGATATGTCCGTGAGAAACTTGAAGATTAAGATAGAGAGCTCGCCGCTTTTGTGTGCGGCGGTATATCTCATCCTGTGGCAGGGGATAACGGCGCTGATGTGGCTGTTCACAGCAAGACTGTGGGTGCTCTATCTGCCCTTTATCCTGAGCTTCACCCTCATCTATCCGATCATCACCTGCTGGACAGGGTTTCGCTTCACAAGGCTTTTCGGCGTAAGGTGGTATCTGCCGTTTGTGATGATAGGTGCGTCTGTGGCGGAGTATCTGTTTGTTTCGGATGCGACAGCCGTGGTGCCGAACTTTATTTTGCTGACAGTGCTGAGTGTGCTGTTTTCGGTAGGGATAGGCAGCGTGTTCGCTGTGCCGCAGGATAAGAAAAAGAGCAAAAAAGAAATAAAAGAAGAAAAGTATAAGAAGATCCTTGATGACTAGCGGGGTCTTTGAGTTAGGAGAGATCGCTTTGAAAGCAAAGGTTTTTATAGACGGAAGCGCAGGCACGACAGGACTGCAGATATTTGAGCGCTTCAAGGACAGAGATGATATCGAGATCCTTGAGATAGCCGAGGAAAAAAGGAAGGACAGTGCCGAAAGAGCAAGGCTTATAAATGAGTCGGATGTTACCTTTCTTTGTCTGCCCGATGCGGCAGCCATTGAGGCTGCTGCCCTTTGCACCGCCCCCGACACAAGGATAATAGATGCATCCACCGCTCACAGGACAGCCCCCGGCTGGGATTACGGCTTTCCGGAGCTTTCGGAAAAGCACAGAGAGAGGATAAGAAACTCAAAGCGTGTGGCCAACCCCGGCTGCTATGCAAGCGGCTTTATATCTCTTGTTTATCCCCTTGTTCAGGCAGGTGTACTGCCCGAGGATTATCCGCTTACAGCTCACGCCGTTTCGGGATACAGCGGCGGCGGAAAGAAAATGATCGCTGCCATGGAGGGCGAAGACAAGACCTTTGAGATGAATTCTCCAAGACAGTATGCACTCACACAGGCTCACAAGCACCTGCCCGAAATGCAGAAGATATGCGGCCTCAAGCATACACCGATGTTCAATCCGATAGTGGATGACTATTATGCGGGTATGGTGGTGTCGGTGCCGCTCATCTCAAGGTGCCTGACAAAGAAATATACACCGGCTGATATACACGAGATACTCAGCGAGCATTATGCAGGCGAGCATTTTGTCAAGGTGATGGAGCTTGGCGGCACGCAAACGCTGGCTGATGGCTTTATCGGGGCAAACACGCTGGCAGGTACGAATGATATGCAGCTTTTTGTCTGCGGCAACGACGACAGGATACTTCTTATGTCACGGCTTGATAACCTTGGCAAGGGAGCTTCCGGCGCCGCAATACAGAATATGAATATAATGCTCGGTATAGATGAAAGGATCGGATTGGAATAATGAGACGCTCAGACAAGAGCCTGAAGTTTCTGGCGTTTGCTGTGGCAGCAGCGGCACTGCTTTCCGGCTGTCAGATCGTTGACCAGAAGGTAAACGACGACGGCCCCCTTTATAAATCGGAAAATTCCGCACCTTCTGCCGGGAGCGTGACGGCCGCAGAGCAGACGGAAAGTGAGGAGCTGACAGACAGCACTCAGGACAGTACGGCTGATGAGAGCGGCAGCACAGAGCAGCCGGAAACTGATAAGAACGGAGCTTTGAGCGAAAAGGTGACGAAGCTTTTGAGCGAGATGAGCACCGAGGAAAAGGTGGCTCAGCTGTTTGTGATAAGGGTCGATGTCCTTGAAGAGGACAAGCCCGTGGATATCGGTGTTACCTGGGTAGATGACGAAATGAAGGCTATGCTCAAAAAATATCCCGTGGGCGGTGTTTTTTACAGCCCTAAGAATGTTAAGGACGAGGAGCAGCTGACAAAGCTCAGCGCAGATCTTCAGGCTGCTGCAAAGTATCCGCTGTTCATCACTGCCGATGAAGAGGGCGGTTCGGTGGCAAGGATATCCGACTCGACAGCTATCGACGTTCCGACCTTTGACAGTATGCTCGAGATAGGCGAGAGTGGCGACACCGACAAGGCAAAGGAGGTCGGTGAAACTATCGGCACCTACCTTTCGGAGTTTGGCCTTAACCTTGATCTTGCTCCTGTTGCGGATGTGTTCTCGAACCCCGATAATACAGTGATAGGTGACAGAGCCTTCGGCAAGGATGCGGCAACGGTAAGCTCCATGGTCTCCGCCTGCATAGACGGGTTTCATTCAAAGAATGTTATGACCTGTCTGAAGCATTTCCCGGGCCACGGCGACACCAGCGAGGACACCCACGAGGGCTTTGTCTCTGTTGAAAAGACCTGGGATGAGCTGCTTGAAGAGGAGCTTGTGCCGTTTGCTGATAATCTTAGCAAGACGGATATGGTGATGGTGGCGCATATTACGCTGCCGAACGTCAGCGACGACGGCCTCCCGGCATCGCTTTCAAAGGTGATGATAGAGGATAAGCTCAGAGGCGAGCTCGGCTTTAACGGTGTTGTGATAACAGATGCACTGGGAATGGGTGCGATCGAAGAAAACTATAAGGTGAAGGATTCTGCTGTAAAGGTGATAGAGGCAGGCGCAGACCTGATACTGATGCCGTCACTGTTCGTTGATGCCTACGATGCGGTGCTTGCGGCTGTCAACAGCGGCGACATTAGCGCCGAAAGGCTTGATGAGAGCGTAGGCAGGATACTGACACTTAAAGAGAAGTACGGACTTATATAAGGTGATATTATGGGAAAACAGATAAAGAAAGTTGAATTTGAGGGCTACACCTATATTGACGGCGGTGTGTGCGCAGCAAAAGGCTTTAAAGCCAGCGGTACGTATTGCGGAATAAAGAAAAGCGAGGTGCCCGACGGGAACGAGAGCCCTTTAAAAGAGAAAAATGATATCGGTATGGTCGTGTCGGACACGCTTTGCAATGCGGCTGCTGTTTATACGCAGAACAAGGTCAAGGGTGCGCCGATAACCGTCACTAAAAACAATCTTGAAAAAACAGGCGCAAAGGCAAGAGCAATAATCGTAAACTCGAAAAACGCCAACACCTGTAACGCTGACGGCGAGCAAAAAGCTGTAATGATGTGCAAGCTCACTGCCGAAGCTTTGGGGATAGCGCCCGAGGAGGTTATAGTTGCTTCTACCGGTGTTATCGGTCAGGTGCTCCCGATAGAGCCGATAGAAAAGGCAGTGCCTGTACTTGTGAAGGGGCTCGCTTATGACGGGAATGAGCAGGCTGCCACCGCTATAATGACTACGGACACTGTAAAGAAAGAGATAGGCGTTGAGTTTGAGATAGACGGCATCAAATACCGCTTAGGCGGCATGGGCAAGGGCAGCGGAATGATACACCCGAATATGGCTACCACGCTCAACTTTTATACTACCGACTGCAATATATCCTCGGAAGCTTTGCAGGCAGCCCTGAATGAGATTGTAAAGATCACCTACAACTGTCTTTCTGTTGACGGCGACCAGTCAACGAACGATATGGTGTGCGTGCTTGCAAACGGCGCAGCAGGCGGCGAAGAGATCAGAACCGGAACACCTGCTTTTGAGGTATTCAAAAAAGCGCTTTACATCGCTATGATGAACATTACCAAAATGCTCGCAAAGGACGGCGAGGGCGCTACAAAGCTTCTGGAGTGCCACGTTACAGGCGCACCCGATCAGGATACAGCGATAATCGTTGCTAAAAGCGTTATCCGCTCGCCACTGTTCAAATGTGCAATGTTCGGTGCGGATGCCAACTGGGGACGTATCCTTTGTGCAATAGGCTATGCCGAGGCAGATTTTGATATCAACAAGGTGAATGTATCACTTTCATCAAAGGCAGGCAGGATAGATGTCTGTGAAAACGGAGCAGGCATAGAGTTTTCTGAGCAAACAGCCAAAAAGGTGCTCTCTGAGGATGAGATAATCATAGATGTTTCGATCGGAGAAGCAAAGGCCGAAGCCAGGGCATGGGGCTGTGACCTGACCTAT
>DFEO01000148.1 GCA_002368715.1 Ruminococcus sp. UBA3800 | reverse complement strand
CGCTGATCCATAGCTTCCTTTTCGATGTAACGGTGTGCCTGCTTTTCGGTAAAGCTCAGATACGTCATAAGAGCCAGCTTCGCACGGTTTATCAGCCTTATGTCTTCAAGCTTTTTCTTCAGCTTGAAGTTCTCCGTCCTTATCCCAAGCATTCGGTTCCTTGCGGAATTTGAAAATCGCATCGCACGGTAAAAATCCGTTCGGCTCAGAGGCTTTGGTATTATCATTGCACCAAGGTCCTCCATTTCGTCCCAGAGCGTATCACAGTTTTCAGCCTTTGCTATGAAAATGCAGCCTGCATCCGTATCAGCAGAGACTACCTCGCACAGCTCCTGACCATACGAATCTTTGAGAGGGGCGTTTATTATCACGCAGTCATATTCGTTTGAAGCTACGCTTCTCTTGGCATCGTTGGATGTCTGCGCCACCGAAATGCGGCAGCCGCCGTACATCTCGTGAACGAGCTTGACCAGCACATCAGATGCCTGCTCGCTGCCCGATGCGATAAGCACTCGTTCCATAAACGTCCCTCCCTTCATATTTGTTTATCACTAAAGCGTCACAGCGAACTGAAATACGTCTCCATTTCAAAGGCGTGCTTATCCTCTGCCCGCTCATAGTCTTCAAAAAGCTTTTTGCGGCTTTCAAGGAACTTGTCAAAGAAATCCTCGGGCATATGCTCACGCAGGAATTCGCTCTTTTCGGCAGCCTCAATAGCCTCGCCCAGACTCCTTGGCAGAACATCCAGATCAGACAGCTCGTCTTCGCTCATCAGGCTGTAAGGCTTTGTTATCGGCTCACAGAGCTGCTCGTGATCGAGCGCACCCTCAAGGCAGGCATAGATCATAAGACCTATGGCAAAATAAGGATTGCAGGAATTATCGGGCGAACGCAGGATAAGTCCGTTCTCGTTCCTGCCCTTTCTTACCGTCCTCAGCAGCTGGCTGTAATTGCCGTTTGACCAGCTGACATATGCAGGCGCCAGCCTGTCTCCGAAACGCTGATAGGAATTTGTGGTCGGGTCAAATATCAGGGTCAGCTCCTTAGCCCGGTTTATTATACCTGCCATCATGCTCTTTGCCTCATCCGAAAGCTCTCCGTGCTTAGGCTCAAAGATGTTTTCCGTTCCCTTCATGCACATAAGCATTATATGCAGACCCGAACCGAAATTGTCGCTGAGCGGCTTTGGCATAAAGCTTGCATAAAGCCCGTTTCGGTCCGCCATGGTTTTTACAACGTTCTTAAAGGTGACAAGATTGTCCGCAGCCTTCAGCGGAGAAGAATATCTGAAGTCCACCTCGTTCTGTCCCGGGCCGTGCTCGTGGAGCGAGCTTTCGGGCATAATGTCCATCTTCTCCAGCGTCAGGCAGATATCTCTTCTCAGGTTCTCTCCCCTGTCATTCGGAGCCGCATCACAAAAGCCTGCACTGTCCAGAGGCTCGGTCGTGGGTCTGTCCTTCTCATCCTTTTTAAAGCAGTAGAACTCACAGGAGGTGCCTATCCTGAAATTATAGCCCTTGCCTGCGGCATAGTCCACCGCATTTTTCAAAAAGAACCTGCCGTCGCCCTCAAAGGCAGTGTCATCCTCATATCTTACATGACAGAAAAAGCGCACTACCCTCCCGTGCTGGGGTCTCCATGGCAGGAGTGCCAGCGTTTCGGGATCAGGGAAGATACGAAGGTCGCAGAACTCGCCTATAAATCCCGATTCGTCGAAGGTATGGAACGTCAGTCCCTCTCTGAAGACCTCGGGCAGTATCTCCGCAAGGATAGATATCGTCCTGAGATTTCCGAAGATGTCGCAAAACATCAGCTTTACGAACTTGACGTCATTCTCCTCGCAAAACTGTAAAACTTCCATTTCCGTATATTTCATAACACATGGCCGCTTTTGTGAGCGTCCTTCCCCCTTTCGCCTAAATAGCTTTCCCTACAAGTATACCACATTTCCCTTTCGATTTCAAGCACCGGGATACGGTACTATTATGACATATATATCATATATTTGAGCATCCTGTAAAATCCACAAAAAACGCTCTGCTGTTTTGTAGGAATGTGAGAAAAGGCTCCCAAAAATTGATTTTGTCGTAAGTGTATGATATAATGGATGCAGGACATTTGATATGTTTTATCGTTCGGATCTAATGGTTTTGCAGCTTACCGATAATCCAAAAAGGAGGCACGGAATATGGATATGAAAAAGATAGGCAGACAGATGAGCATACTTATGGGGCTGACACTCAGCTTCTTTATGTCACTTGCAGGAAATCTCTCATCCCCGAAATTCTCGGTGATAGGCTTTATCCTCGGCTTTGTTGTCAGCTTTATCATAAGCCTTGTGATAGGGTTCCTTGTTCCGATGAAAAAGGTGGGCGATGCTGTTGACAGAAAGCTGGGGCTCACGCCCGGAAGCACGGCGGCTCATGCTGTTGAATCGCTTGTGTCCGACCTTATCTACACGCCTGTGATAACTCTGGCTATGATAACCATGGCCTATAAAAACGCTGTCAGCCACGGTGCAAAGGGCATGAGCTACGGTCCTATGCTCGGCAAGGCTATGATACTCAGCCTTGTGCTGGGCTATGTGCTGATATTTATTTTCATGCCGCTTTTTATGAAGCTGGTCATGAAGAAAAACGGCATCGGCGGCCCCCCTCAGGGCGGACCTCCGCTTGATAATGAATAAACAAAAGAAAGACCGCTCCCGTAACAGAGAGCGGTCTGATTGTTTTTTTGGGTCATTCTTCCAGTTCTTTTGCTGCGTCCTTCAGCAGGTCAATAATGCTCAGGTGCTGAGGACATACGCCCTCACACTGACCGCAGGCAATACAGTCGGAAGCCTTTGAATGAACAGCGATATTACTGTTATAGAAATTCTTTGCACGCCACCCTTCATTGTATATGCGGATGGTGTTGACAAGAGAAAAGATATCGGGTATAAGTATCCCCTGAGGACAGCCGTCAACACAATAGCGGCAGGCTGTGCAGCCTATTGTGGGGCTGCCCCTCATAACCTTTTTAACATCCTCTATCACCTGCTTCTCGGCGTCGCTCAGCGGCTCGAAATCCGTAAAGGTCTTTATGTTGTCGTTCATCTGCTCCTCATTGGACATTCCGGAAAGGATCGTCATAACGCCGGGCAGCGATGCCACAAAGCGCAGCGCCCAGGATGCCGCTGACGCTTCCGGTCTTGCGGCCTTGAATTTTTCCAGAGCCTTTGGCTGGGGAGACGCAAGCGTTCCGCCCTTGACAGGCTCCATTATTATAATCGGTATCCCACGCTCTTTGAGTATCTCATAAAGCCTGCCGGATGCGATGACAGGATTGTCCCAATCTATGTAATTGAGCTGTATCTGAACGAACTCCACCTCGGGGTGGTCATCAAGAAGCTTTTCAAGCAGTGCCGGTGTTCCGTGGAAGGAAAAGCCGAAATGCTTTATCTTTCCCTGCTTTTTCTTCTCGGCTCCCCACTCAAAGCATCTGAGCCTTTCATAGGTATCATAGTTGCCGCCTTCTTCTATGGAGTGGAGCAGATAGAAATCAAAATAGTCAACCCCTGCACGCTCGCACTGTTCGTTGAATATCCTGTCCCTGTCCTCTTCGGTCTTCAGGCTCCAGGCCGGAAGCTTTGTTGCAAGATAAAAGCTGTCCCTGGGATAGCGGTCAACTATCGCTTCCTTCGCAGCACATTCGCTCTTTCCGCCGTGATAAACATAAGCGGTGTCAAAATAGTTCAGACCGGCGGCTATATACTTGTCCACCATTTTACAGACAGTGTCAAGGTCTATCACCTCGTCCTTCTGGGGCAGTCTCATCAGGCCAAACCCCAGCTTTGGCATTTTTGAAATATCGATCGACATAAATAACTCCTTTCGCCCACAGGGCAACGATCATCAAAAAAGCTGCCGCTCGCCGGCAGTCTTGGCCAACCGGACCGATCCCCGAAAAAAGCGGTTGATCGTCACCACAAGTATAGCATTTTTTTCTCCACACGTCAATGACTCGAAAACGTTTAAGACGGTTTTTCTCTCTTTTGGGCAAAAAAATCTTAGTCACTTTCGCTGTTTTATCCTCAAAGCTGTTGACACTTTTGTATCAATTGTGCTATAATAAAGTAGATGTAAAATTTTGTTTGCCATATTCTGTAAAAACACAAGGAGTATCGAGATGTCTGACAAGAACCATATGCCTGCTACTTTTGTTGGTCTGGCACTTGCGCTTGCAAGCGACTATGACCGGCTGTTTGTTATAAATGCCGAGGATGACAGCTATAAAGAGTATTCCGCCGTCGGAAGCGACAAGGAGCTTATTGAGGTTGCTTCGGGAGAGAGCTTTTTTAAGGATGTAAGACGTGACTGCCGTGAACAGGTGTGGCCTGCCGACCAGGACTATTTTCTGAATGCTTTCAAAAAGGAGAATGTGGTCGAGATCTTAAAGGACGGCAAGTCATTCTCGCTGACCTATCGGCTGACAGACGAGAACGGTGTGCCGAGATATTACTATCTGAAAACTATCCGTGGAAATGACCAAAGCGTTGTAATAGGTGTGCAGGATATTGATGAGCAGATGCACCGTGAGGCTATGTCCAAAACATATTCCGATATCGCAAATGCTCTTGCCGGAAAGTATGAGGTCATATACTATGTGGACATCAATAACAATGAATATATTCAGTACAACCCCAGTGAAGAATATTCAAAGCTCGGGCTGACGGTCCGTGGAACGGACTTTTTTTCCGACTCGGCCAAGGATATCAAAAAATATATCCACCCTGCCGATATAAAGCCCGTGCTCACAATGCTCCAGAAAGATAATATATTGGAAAGCCTGAAAAAGAACGGTTCCCTCTCATTCAATTACAGACAGATGCTTGACGGCAGGTATCAGTATGTGAATACCACAGTGGTATTTCCGAAAAACGATATCGATCACATTGTGGTAGGTGTTGCAAACACCGATGACCAGGTGAGACGTGAGCAGATGATGGAAGCCGAGAACCTCACATTCAGCAATATCTCCATGGCACTGGCTCAGAGGTATGAGGTCATATATCATGTAAATGTCGTTACCAACGAGTATTCTGAATATACCGCCAGCGAAAAGTATGCAAAGCTGAGAATAGGCACAACAGGCAAAGACTTCTTTGCCGAATCACTTGAAAATATGAAGAGTGATATCTACGCCGAGGATCTGCCTATGATGCAGGATGCAATGAAGAAGGATAACCTTATGCAGACCCTTCTCAAATACGGAAAGACCTTTCTCAATTACCGCCTGATAATAGATGGCGAGCCGCAGTATGTTTCGCTTTATGCGGTAAGGCCGCAGGAGGACTCCGAGCATATCATCGTGGCTGTGGCAAATGTGGATGCTTCAAAGAAGATGGAGCTTGCCTATAAGGATGCTATGGATATGGCCAGCCGTGATGCACTGACAGGTGTAAAGAACAAGCGCTCGTATGCACAGACAGAGATTCAGATAGACAACAGCATAAGCAGCGGCGACAAGCCTGAATTCTCGGTCGTTGTGTGTGACCTTAACTGTCTGAAGCAGACCAATGACAAATACGGCCACAATGCAGGAGACGAATTTATCCGTGAGTCATGCAAGATTATATGCGATGTGTTCTCTCACAGCCCTGTTTTCAGGGTGGGCGGAGATGAGTTTGCGGTCATCCTGCGTGACAGCGACTATGAACGAAGATATGAGCTGCTGATAAACCTTGACAAGATACTGAGCGAAAATAAGCGTGACGGCATAAAGCCGATAGCTGTCGGGATGTCGGATTATTATGCCGACAAAGACATCCGTGTCCAGGACGTTTTTGAGCGTGCGGACGCACAGATGTATAAAGACAAGAGAATGTGCAAGGCAGCACTTTGATCATTCGGTCCGTGCGGCATATCCTTTTTAAAAAAGGGATATGCCGTTTTTGCTAAAAAAAGACCCTCTCAGCTGAGAAGGTCTTTTTTTTTAGCCGTTTTTACGAAGCTCAGTAAACCGCTTCAATGTTCCAGAGCTGGTTTGCGCCGCCCGTGTATCTCCACTGGAGAACGTTAGCGTTGTCAGCCTTGGACTTTCCGGAAACGTCAAGTGCCTTGCCGCTTCCCTTGTTTATGATAGCATAGCTGTTTCCTACCTTGCGGAGCTCCCACTGCTGTGCGTCGTTGCCGTAGTACTCACACTGCTGAACGTTTGCGCCGTCATCCTTGCTGCCCCACGCAACGTCCAGCACCTTGTTGCTGTTCGCACACTTGATAACATAATAGCCGTTTGATTTCCTTTCGAGATACCATTTCTGATTCTGATAACCGTTGTAGGTATACTGGAGAACGTTCGCACCGTTGTCCTTGCTGCCCCAGGAAACATCAAGAGCCTTGCCGCTGTTCACGCTCTTAATAGCGTATTTCTGACCTGCGTTGAAGCTGCCGGAGCTGCTCTGCTGCTGGTTGTTATTATTGTTGTTGCTAGTGTTATTGCTGCTGCCTGTGTTCCGGCTGCCGCCGCCCGTGGGAGCAGTATAGGATATCCAGTCATACTGAGCTGTGAGCGGTGCAACACCGTTATAGTGGCCGAGCCACTCGTCAACACCCGTGCCGTTCCATGCATTCATCATAATACGTCCGGGAGTCTGAGGTATATCTCTGTAAGCCGTGTATACCGGCTTCTTGTCAACATACCAGGTTATGCTGCTGCTGTCCCAGTAGAAGCCATACTGATGGAAGGACCGGGAAGCATCAAAGCCAAGGTTGTAAACATACTCGTGGTTGCCCTGACCTCTGGTATAATAATTGAACTGGACCTGGTTTGTGTTCTTGCCAAGAAATTCGATGTCTATCTCGTCCCAGACAGTTCCGTCCGAGGGGCCTGTATAAGTGAAAAACGAGCTTACTACACCCACGTTCTTGATCGGCTTCATGCTGACGTCATACATACCGAAGCCGAAAGCCTGTGTGGTGCGGTATTCGCCGCCCTTATAGCCGGACCACTGATTTCCTGTGATGGAGATGTTCATCTTTCCGCCCGAGAACTGAACATTGTCCTTGCTCCATGTGCAGTTGAACATACCGCCGTTCGACCAGCCGTCCGAAGCCTCCATTTTGCCCCAGTCATAGCTGTCGAAGCCTGTGCCGAAGTAGCTTCCCGTAAACCTGGAAGCTGCCGAGGTCGGCATTGCCACGCTCAGCGCCATTACCGCTGCCGCAAGAGCACTTATCATCCTTCTTAATTTCATCTTCTTCTACCTCCGCTCGATTTAGTCGATTGCCACATAAAGTTTGCATATTCGGAAAACTTTATGTCTATTCCGATGGTCACATTATAGCAGAAAGTAAAGATATAAATATATCGAGAATTAGTGAAAAATTTCAACATCATCAACTCTTTGAACGAAAAAACAAATTTTTTGACACTGTTTTTTGCAGAAAAAGGCCGCACAGCTATTATGCCGTGCAGCCTTTCCGGATATCATATTTACCCTTGCGTACTTTACCTTATCCTTGCGCCGTGGGCTTTTCTGCGCAGTTTTTTGATTATCGCTCTTGAATACTCCGAGCCGACCACTTTGTTTCTGCCGGTCCTTCTCGCCTTGTTAAGGTTGTCTTCTGCCGTTCTCAGCATAAGCCTGAGGTCATCGTGATGATCGACGATGCCGTGAACATAGCCTGCCGAATAATTCAGCCCCACTGCCGCAAGCTCGGTCTCCCTGAGCTCGTTGAAGGCGCCCGAAAGCTCCCTGATATGCTTCATAAAGCTCTCGCCGCTCATATCCACAGCAACCACCAGGAACTCATCCGCTCCGTATCGGTAGCAGGCGTGCTTTTCAAAAGCAGCCTCCAGAACTGCGCCCACATTTTTGAGAACATAATCTCCCACCGAGCGGCCGTACTTTTCGTTTATGGCTCCGAAGTCATCTATGTCCAGCCTCATAACGTGAACATCACAGTGCTCATAGCTCTCATAGTCACGCCTAAACGCAAAGCGGTTCATTATCCCGGTAAGCGAGTCCGTATCGGTCGATTCTTTGAGCAGGCTGTTATCCATTTCAAGGATCTGGTTTGCTCGGGTCAGACGGTCAAGAGTTGAGGTGTATCGGCTCTTGAGCTTTCCTATGACGAACACATTCAGTATCACCGCAGCGACCGTGACCACCAGCCGCAGGATCTCTTCATCCGTATAATGTATAAAACTGTGGTCTGTTGAATAGGCAAACATTATATATCCGATAAAGACAATACCGCCGGTAACACCTGCGCTGAATCCGTAAACAGTTGTCGATATGACAAGGACCGTCAGAAGCAGCAGATTGGGTGTCGGTATCTTCAGAACATAAACTACCGCCGCCGCTATCAGCATAGCCGCAGCCGAAGACAACATTCCCCAGACGAGCCGCTGCTTTCTTCTGAGTTTTTGCCGCATCAGTCTCTCTTCCATCTTATACCCCCTTTCCAAACCCTGTATCAATGCTTATTATATACTGTTATCGAAATAATGTCAAGTAAATTGTGAATATATATTGAAATTTCTTTTACTATGTGGTATAATCTTTATTGTCATATACTTGAAGCATCGGCTAAAACGCTTAAATATCAGGCTTCATGGCAAAAAAAGCTGACAACAGCTTGCAAGGAACCTGCAAGGTTTGGTATGCTATCATAGGATGCGTCAAAGACCGGCAGAAAGCCGAACGATATCCTGCCGGTCACATTCTGTAATATATTTTTTATTTGACCGCAGATAAGTGCCACCCTGTGACACTCCCTGCGTATCGGGCGATCATATCAGTATCAGGAGGAAGAAGAAAATGAAAGCTAGAAGGATCACAGCAGCAGCGGCAGCCCTCACGCTTGCCGCAGCTATGGTACACACACAGGCAGTTTTTGCATCGAGCCACGAAGGCTTTACGGAAATAGACCTTGATACGGGCGCAGACCGGAGCGGTGATATCATTTCGGTCAACGTTCCGATAAACATTGAAGGAAAACAGCTCAGACTTGTAGCGACAGGCCTGAGAGAAGACAACAAGGACGCTTTTATCAAGGCAGTGGAGGATAACTATCGCACCGACGAGAGCACACCGCTGTATATACACGACAGCGCCTTTGTGGATGCGGAAAAATTTGACTTGGAATCACCGCTTTATGACAGCAACCTTTGCTGGGCAGCATCGGCTTCAAACGTGCTGTGGCTGACAGGCTGGGCACAGAATTATTCCGACCCGTTCAAAAGCAGGAACTTCGGCTCGGAGGACGATGTGTTTGACTTTTTCAGAAGCGGTTTTATAAACAAGGGCGGCGAGACCGAAAAAGGCTTTGACTGGTTCTTTGACGGATTGTTTTTTATATCGGGCGCCGGCAGCCACACGTTCCCTGTGAACCAGAAGGCTCCCGAGCCGGGTGTCGATAAAGACTTTGTCGTTTCGCAGGTCTATGAGGTGTATGATCTCAAGGATGACCCATCCGCTGTTTCAAACCTTCTTGACCTTGACAAGGAAAGCGAGAACGCCCGTGGGTTCGGCCTGTCGATAGGCGGCTGCTCGGACGACTACATTGGTATGGCCTGCCATGCGGTGACAGCCGGAGGAATAATTTATGACCCCGAAGAAACAGACCCTGCAAGCAGATACAAGGCTATGCTGATAATAGACAGCGACAATGATGCGAATGCTGAATTCGAGCTGGACCCGACACAGTCACCCGACACCGAAGAGATACTCGGCTGCAAGAGCGCCCGTCCCAACTCCTACACATTGTATAATCTCAATTACAAGACGCTCGGCGACGGACACAACGTCTGGGAGCTGCTGAATTACAGCGATGACCCTGACGAGCCATATGTGATCTATGGGATGATAGGGATGCCCCTTTATGACGAAGAGCTGATAGCTGAAAACACAGAAACAGAGGGAAGCAAAAAGCAGTATGAAAATGTCGATCTTGTGATAGACTATATGTTCACCACCAACAGCACCGAGCCGCAGATGATCCCGTTTAAGGAGCGTGTCGAGGAGGACTCGTCAAAATGGTTCGGACAGAGCGAAGCAATAAACCTGAATGTGTTCATCGCAAATCAGTCAGGCACCGATCTGAACAGCGACTATCCCGGAGGAAATATGCTGACCTTTGAGTGGACAGTCACAAACAAGGCTGACGGCAGCGTTGTTTACTCGGGCACCGAGAAGCATGAGGCTGATATATTCACAAACGCAGAAGTATCCTACCTGCTCAAACTCAACACCAAGGACGGCATAGTCGAGAAATGGGAGCCGGGAAATTATACCGTGACACTCAGGATAAATCCCGACAAGGCGATATCCGAAAGCTATTATCTCAACAACAAGGAAGCGACCTTCGATTTCAATATACTGGCGGATGCACCGGCAGAGAGCAGCATTTACGAGAGCGAATCCGAAAGCTCGTCTGAAGTGCAGACAGAGGTGTCCTCGGACAGCAGCCGTGAAACAGCGTCCGTATCAAAGAAGGATGCTGACACTAAGAGCTCGCCCGCAGCAAACACCGCAGCCTCTTCCAACCCCTCCACGGGTGCTGCGGCAGGAACGCTTGCGCTCGCTGCCCTCGGCGCAGCAGCTGTGATCGTATCAAAAAAGAATAAGTGACCGTTTTCAAAAACCACCGCACAGACAGAGAGCTGTGCGGCGGTTTTTTATGGAAGATCAAGGAAGACTATTGACAGAACAAATGTTTTGTTGTATAATCATAACAAAGGATATCATAAACCCTGCGGCGGCGCCCGGGCCGTTTACGGAGGGAACGAAAAGGAAGTGATGAGCTTATGAGCAAGGTATATGTCGCTATCGACCTGAAGTCGTTTTATGCCAGTGTTGAATGTGTGGATCGCGGGCTTGACCCGCTGGATACAAATCTCGTCGTTGCCGACAAGAGCCGCACGGAAAAAACCATCTGCCTTGCTGTTTCACCGCCGCTCAAGAGCTACGGTATACCGGGCAGAGCCAGACTTTTTGAGGTCATATCCGAAGTGGGAAAGATAAACAGAGAAAGAGCCCTGACCGCTCCCGGGAAAAAGCTTGAGAGTAAAAGCTATATCTATTCGGAGCTGTCAAAGGATGCTTCTCTTGCTGTTGACTATATAGTTGCACCTCCCCGTATGTCGCTTTATATGAAGGTGAGCTCTCAGATATACGGCATTTACCTCAAATATGTTGCTCCCGAGGATATTTTTGCCTACTCGGTAGACGAGGTGTTCATTGACGCTACGGGGTATCTTGACATTTACAACACCGACGGCCACGGCTTTGCCCGTATGCTGATACAGGATGTGCTGAACACAACAGGCATCACGGCCACAGCAGGTGTGGGGACTAATATGTATCTGTGCAAGGTGGCTATGGATATCGTTGCGAAGCATATCCCTGCCGACAGTGACGGGGTGCGCATAGCAGAGCTTGACGAGCAGTCCTATAAAGACAACTGGTGGACACACACCCCGATAACCGACTTCTGGAGAGTGGGCAAGGGCATAGCCTCACGGCTCGAAAAGCTCGGCATCCACACTATGGGCGACATTGCCCGTCACTCGCTAAACCGCAGCCACGCAGGTGTGCTTTACAAGGAATTCGGCAAGAACGCAGAGCTGCTGATAGACCATGCCTGGGGGATAGAGCCTACCGATATCGCAGAGGTGAAAGCATACAGGCCTGCAAGCAGCAGCATAACCTCGGGGCAGGTGCTGTCCGAGCCCTGCGATAACGAACGCACCAGGCTGATAGTCTGGGAAATGGCGGATATGCTGTCGCTTGACCTGGTGGACAAGGGGCTCGTGACGGATCAGATCGTTCTGACTGTAAATTATGACCGTGAGAGCCTTGCGGACGGACACTACCGTGGCGAAGTCGTATCGGATCATTACGGGCGCAAAGTTCCGAAGCACGCCCACGGCACACAGAACCTTTGCAGGCACACCTCGTCCACAAGAAAGCTTATAGACAATACTATGGAGCTTTTTGACCGCATCTATGACAGGAGCCTTCTTGCAAGGCGGATAACGCTAGTGGTGTGCAATGTTATCCGTGAGGAGGATGTGCCTGAGTGCGAGAGCTATGAGCAGCTTTCGCTTTTTGACACTCTGACAGCGGCGGCAGAACGTGAGAACGATGAGAATGCGCTTGAAAAAGAAAGAGCATTGCAGGAAGCGATGCTCACGATCAAACACAGGTTCGGAAAGAATGCCGTTCTGAAAGGTACAAATTATACCGAGGGCGCTACGGCGAAGGAACGTAACCGCCAGATCGGCGGACATAAGGCATAGAAAAATGATTTAAGGAGCTTATTATGGAAATAAAATATAAAAGACTGACAGACAATGAACTTGATACGTTTATCAGAATGAGGATCGACCAGCTTCGTGAGGAAGGCGCAGCGGAGGAGATCGACCTATATCCTGCACTGAAAGATCATTACACACGGCATATGGCCGACAGCACTTTTGTGGCGTGGCTTGCTTTGGACGGCGATAAGATCATCGGCACAAGCGGAATGTCATTCGTAGAAAAGCCGCCGTATTTCGGCTGCCCCAGCGGCAGGATAGGGCTTTTGTCGAGTATGTTCACCGACAAGGAATATCGGCGTAAAGGCATCGCAAGCGAGCTTTTGAAGCGTGTGGTAGATGAAGCAAGGAACTACGGCTGCGGGACAGTTCAGATCACAGCATCGGATATGGGTGTCAAGCTGTACACGGCTTTCGGTTTTACACACAACAATAATTTCATGCAGTATAAATTATGAGGTGAAC
>DFEO01000041.1 GCA_002368715.1 Ruminococcus sp. UBA3800 | reverse complement strand
CGTGAGTATGTACTGAAACACGATATTAATACGGAGTATGATGATCTGTATGAATATATGACCAGCCCCAATGATGAGCCGTATGAAACATTAAAGGGAAACGAACGCTTTGAAAAACTTGTAGAAAAGCTCAAAGAAAAGATAAGCAAATAATAGCTTGCGGCACACCTGCCATGTGTGGGTATGCCGCATTTTACATTATTATAAAGAAAGCACCCCGATGTAGAAACCATCGAGGTGCTTTGATCCGCTGTTAATTGTCTGATTTAGTTAGCCCAAAAACTTCTGTGTGGCACTTGCCCTTTTGCCGTCCCTTTTTTCTATTCAAGCTTTCCGTCGTCCGTCAGGACTATGTGCCGGCGTTTGCCGCAGTCGTCGAACGCTATCGTCACTCTTCCGATGTTGTAGTCGACACAGATGTCCTCGGCTTTCGTGAGGCGCCTTGCTGTTTTAAGCATACGCTTCTGACGTTCTCCGTAGGCGCTCACATCGTCCGAGGTGAAGTAAACGCTCCCGAACAGGTGATTGATAACCGACAGTGCCTGCTTCTGACAGTGGGCGAGAGAGATGTTTTCGTCCCTCAGAAGATATACGTCAGGGTCGTTAAGAAAGGCTCTGCCGTTTAGCTGTCGGCGGAAAATAGTGTTGTGTATCGAGTTCCTTGTGGACACTCTCTCCCTGTGGGTCAGCCTCATAACTGCGCTGTCGTTCCAGTCCAGCCCTACGTCACAGCCTATGCGGCAGTAATCCACCTTGCCGAAAGCCGCCCCCAGCGGCACACCGCACCCGAGGATCAGCTTATCGCCCACACATTCACGCAGAAACTCCATCGCTTCACACATAACGGTCCCTCTTGACCTTGCGTGCTGCGGCAGCTCGCACACAGCATACAGAAAGTCAAGCTTGACCATATCAAAGCCCCAGTCATCCAGCACCGTCCTGAACACTTTCTTCAGATACTCTCTGACCTCGTCATTGTAGATATCCAGAACGAAGCTTCCGCTCCAGTTGCAGCCGGCAGGCACCTCGTCACCGCTGCTGTCGTGGAGCAGCCAGCTTTTTTTATTGTTATAGATGTCGCTGTTTTTCTCGCACACAAAGGGTGCCAGCCACAATCCCGAAAGCATACCGCTTTTGTGTATCTTTTCGCTTATGGGTCCGAGTCCGTTCGGGAACTTGCTTTTGTCTATGCTCAGCCAGTCGCCTACCGCTGTCTGATAGCCGTCGTCTATCTGGAAAATGTCCTGCTTTGTGCCTGATGCGAGAATAGCTTCAAGGTCGTGTTCAAGCTTCTTTTCGCTTATGTCCTGATAGTGTCTGTACCAGCTGGTATAACCGCTGACGGGCTTTGCCTTCGGCTGCTTTGTCCCCATAAGCTCGAACCAGCGGTCGAACACCTCGTTCTCGCTGCCCTCGCCGATGTAGATGTCCACCGCCCGAAACGGCTCCCCGAAAACAGCGCCCTCACATTCGAGCCTGAATGTCAGCTTTCCCTTTTCGGTGTTCAGGCGGATGAGTGTAAAGCCGTTTTTCTCGCTCAGTGATCCGAACAGCCTATACCTTTCGCCGCTTCTTACATAGGCATAGGTCCAGCCGTGAAAGCGGCCGTGCCTGTTCTTGTAATTTACAAAGTTATAATCTCCGTACTTGTCAAAATCGTATTTCCTGACGACAGGAGCAGGTATGTGGTCTATACCTCTTGTGTGCTCCTCCGGGTGAGCCTCACGGCTGTCTGTCCAGGACTGGTAGCCGTTTAAAAACACCCTGTCATCATCCGTCACGCAGGTGTGTCCGGTGACCTTTATCTCGTCAAAGCTAAGCTCGCACTTCGGCGTTATGTCAAGCGACAGTCTTTCGCTGTCTGTGTTTATCCTTGCGCTGAAGCTCTCGCAGTCTATCATTTTATCAAACTCATAGGTGCGGCCGCCTGTTTTTATTCTGGCGTATATTTTTTCAAGCATTGTTTTCCTTCCTTCCGTCTGCGATAACTCCCGTCACTTTCTTCTCGTTGTAAAGCCCGAGTATAAGACCTCCTGCAAGACACAGCACAGCAGCCGCAGCAGCTGTTATCCTAAGACCGAAGCCGCCCGAGCCTATGCCCTTGATAGAGGTGAACAGCACCATAGCCAGCGCCTGACCCATTTTCATAGCGAAAGTCCTTGCGGCAAAGAACATACCCTCACGGCTCTCGCCTGTCTTTATGCTGTCAGCCTGAGCCACGTCCGCAACGATAGCCTGCGGCAGGATCCCCAGCACAGCCATAGGGATAGACGCCAGCACAGCTATGGCTATACCGTTTACCATCTTCGGCAGCCCGAGCTTTCCTGCAAAGGCCGTGAACAGGAACACAAGACTGAAAAACACAAAGGCCGAGATCACGAGCTTTTTCTTTCCGAGTTTTTTAGCAAAGATATTTACCGGCACATAGAACACAAGGCTCATAGCTGTCATAGAAGCAAAAAGGATAAAGGTCTTGTCGGCACCGAGCCCGATAAGCTCGGTCACATAGAAAGAAAGACCTGTCTGGAACATTGTCAGCGCAACCCAGTAGAAGATATCGGAATAAACGAACTTGCGAAACTCCTTGTTTGAAAATGTCTTTGCCAGCGACTTGAAAGCCGGTGTCTCAGAGGGCGTTGTGTCAACATAGTCCGTTTCCTTAATAGTGAACACAGGCACAAGCATACAGACAGCAGCGACCCCCGCAAGGATGCCCACGGTGAGCCTGAAAGAATTTGCATAGCCGAGGCTGTCCTTGAAAAAGCCTGCGATATTTGGCACAAGGTAAGAAAAGGCGCTTCCAAGGAAAAAAGTGACCGAGATATATGTCGAAACGTTTATCCTGTCCTTCGGCTCTTTTCCCAGCTCGGGCAGCAGTGCATTATATGGTGTGCAGTAGATAGTCATAAACAGATAGAACAAAAGCAGCGTCACCAGCAGCGTCAGGTTATTGAACCAGGACACCTTGCCCACAGGCGATACAAAGATAAGCACGGTGACGGCTGCAAAGGGAACAGCGATAGCTCTCATAAAGGGGATCCGCCTTCCGTCCTTGTGCTTGCAGCGGTCTGACTTTGATGCGATATAGGGGTCTGTGACCGCATCAAAGAGCCTGCCGACAGCAGTGATTATGCCTATCACAGTCAGCCCCAGGAAGATGCTCCCCTGAGTGATAAAAAGCTTCTGACCGGCTTTCAGCTCTGTATCTGCGGGCATATAAAAGAATACCAGCCAGTTTGAAACGATGCCTGAAAGCATTGACCAGCCCAGCTGTCCGACAGCGAACTGCCAGAGGACCTTGTTAGTTACTTTTTTCATCCTGTTATCCTCCTGTCATTTTTTAATCCTGTTTATGGCCAGCTCTATAAGACAGTCCATTTCCATTTCTGCGTTCTCGGACTCGCCCATGAACACATCACCTCTTGCGAATTTCTCGCTCATAAGCATAAGCGCATGAGTGACCGAGATGTAAAGCGTCTTAAAATCAACATCCTCTCTTGTGGTGCCGTCCTCACAGCCGTTTTTATAGGCACTCTCAAACAGCGGAAAGAAATCCATAACGCTCTTTTCATATTCCTCCAGCTCCTGCTGAGGTATCTTCTCTCTTATCACGAACCTGTCAAAGCTGTCGATAAATCTGAGAAAATCCTTGTGAGAGCTGTAAAGCACCTTGAACACTTTCATAAGCTCCCTTATCTGGTCTGCGCCGCATTTCTCCTTATAATAATCACACTCGAACACCCCGTCAAACAGTGACTTCACCTGGCTCCACATGAGAGCCCCTGCCTTTATCACGATCGCAGATTTCGTTTTGAAATATCTGTAAAGGGAAGCGACTCCTATCCCGCTCTCCCTTGCAATGTCGTTCATCGTTATGCTGTCTATATCCTGCTCGAGCAGCATTTTTGCGGCAGTGTTGACAGCCTCGTCCATACGGTCTTTTTTGGCGTCCTCGAGAATTTTTTTGTAATCCACTTGACAAATCCTCCTTTGTGTGATAGACTTAATATCAACCTGATAGTAAGTCTATCACACTTTCTCCGATTTGTCAAGAGGCAATGGAAAAAAGCCATATCGGAGCGCAAA
Source organism: Ruminococcus sp. UBA3800 (assembly GCA_002368715.1). Lineage (GTDB taxonomy): Bacteria > Bacillota > Clostridia > Oscillospirales > Ruminococcaceae > Hominimerdicola. Next base: position 5,386 of record DFEO01000041.1, on the reverse strand, counting down.
CAAATTTTAAAAGGAGGCCATAAAATATGGACAGATCATCGGTGATCTTCGGTAACAAAATGAAGGAATCGGACGTAAAGAGCGCTTTTGCAAAAGCTGAGAGCATGATAAAGAAATTCGGAGATGACAGAGACAGGGTCTATCACCTCGGGGCTGTAAACAACAGCGTTATCGGCGACAGCCTGGGAGTAAGGGTGCTCGAAATGGCGGACGAGCCGCTGGAGATAGACAAGGACAAGAGCATTGTTATAGGAAATATAAGAATGGGCTTCGGCCATTACCGAATATCTATGGCTATCGCTTCGGCGGCACATTCTATGGGCTATACCCCTTACTGGTTCGACCTCAATTCCTTTGAGGGCACAACAGCCACAAAAATCATCACTTCCCAGAACGAGCTTTATTCTCTGGGCTCACGCATATCCCAGAAGAGCGCTGTGTTCAACAAGGCTGTGTGGGAGCCTGTGAACACGGAGATGTTCCGCAAGCTTAGCTACAATGCTGCCGATCAGGCTGTCAGCGAGCTTATGACAGCTCTTTACCGTGACCTGCCGAAGGATATCCCGTTTGCAGCCACTCATGTCTGGCCTGCACAGGCAGCGATCCATGCGGGGCTTACAAATGTCGTGAACGTTATACCCGACAACTGGCCTATGGCGCTGCACCTTGCAGAGGGCTCTGTGCATACGGTGCAGACAGAGAACGCATATCTGGGTTATAAGGTGCTCAGAGGTATGGACAAGACAAGACCTCTGCGCCCTATGCCTGATGAGGATATCGTGATGACGGGACACTATATAGACCACGAGCTTGTGTCGAATATCGAGCCGGACTGCATGAAGCGTATGCAGAGGCTCGAAGAGGGCAGGCCAAAGAGATATCTTCTGACTATCGGCGGCGCCGGAGCCCAGCAGGACATTTTTGTGTCGGTCATCAGGCAGCTGATAAAGCACATAAAAAAAGACAGGGCAGTGCTGTTTGTAAATCTTGGCGACCACTGTGAGGTATGGGAGAATATAAAGCAAAAGCTGCCTGAGCTTGGAGAGCTTACCACCGAGCATTTTGATGATTTTGAACAGACTAAGGCATTTGCGCTGGACGCTCTTGACGGCGAGGTCAGCGGTGTTCATGCTTTCTGCCACAAGGATATTTTCGCAGCTGTTTATTCTACAAACCTTCTTATGCGCTGCTGTGATGTTCTGATAACAAAGCCCAGCGAGCTTGCCTTTTATCCTGTGCCCAAGCTTATGATAAAGCGTGTTGGCGGCCATGAGGCATGGGGCGCCATAAGGGCAGCAGAGCTTGGTGACGGCACCTTTGAGTGTTCGACGGTGAGGGAGATATGCACTATGCTCAACCTTATCCAGCGTGAAGACAGCATCATTCGCTTCATGTGCGAAAACATTGTCCGCAACAAGGAGCGGGGCATCTACAACGGAGCCTACAAGGCTGTCGGGCTGGCAGTAAGAAAATAATACCATGCTTACACAAAAAGACGGTATATCCCATGACACTTGGGATATACCGTCTTGTGTTTTTCATTATTTTCTCATTCAGACCATAAGACCGCACACAAGGTTTGCAAACTCCACAGGGTCATCTATGGACATTCCCTCTATGAGCACAGCCTGCGAATAGAGGAGCTTGGTGTAATCCTTCAGCTTGTCCTTGTCGTTTGCATAAAGGTCCTTGAGCTTTGCAAAGATCGGGTGATCGGGGTTTATCTCCAGAGCCTTTTCAGCCTTTACCTTGTTGCCTTCGTTCTGGGGCATTGCATTGAGCACCTTTTCCATCTCGATGGTGATAGCGCCGTCAGAGGACAGGCACACAGGGTGGGACTTGAGCTTGTTGGAAAGTCTTACGCTCTTTACCTTGTCTGAGATAGCCTCCTGCATAAAGGTGAACATATCCTTGTTTTCTTCGTCAAGCTTCTTTGCGGCTTCCTTCTCTTCCTCGGTGTCAAGGTCTATCTCGGTGTCGCTTATCGAGCGGAAGCTCTTGCCGTCATAGTTCATCATGACCTTTACGGCAAACTCGTCAACGTCTGCTGTCAGATAAAGCACCTCAAAGCCCTTGTCCTTGAATTTTTCAAGCTGCGGCAGCTTTTCGATCCTGTCAACGCTCTCGCCGCAGGCATAGTAGATGTCCTTCTGATCTTCCTTCATCCTCGAAACATACTCGGCAAGGGTAACGTTCTTGCCCTCGAACGAGGATCTGAACATGAGCAGGTCTTTAAGTGTTTCATTGGCAGCACCGTAGGACTGATAGATGCCGAACTTGAACTGGAGGCCGAACACATCATAGAACTTTTCATATTTCTCACGGTCGTTCTTGAGCATCTTTGTGAGCTCGTTCTTGATGGACTTTTCCAGGTTCTTTGCGATGATCTTCAGCTGTCTGTCGTGCTGGAGAAGCTCACGGGAGATGTTCAAAGACAGGTCCTCGGAGTCAACAACACCCTTTACAAAGCTGAACCAGTCGGGGAGAAGGTCAGCGCATTTTTCCATTATCATAACGCCGCTGGAATAAAGCTGGAGACCCTTTTCATAGTCCTTTGAGTAATAATCAAAGGGTGCTCTTGCCGGTATGTAAAGCAGCGCATCATAGGTTGCGACGCCCTCGTTCTTCGAGTGGATATGAGCAACAGGCGCTTCATAGTCCATAAACTTTTCCATATAGAAGTTGTTATAGTCATCGTCTGTGAGCTCGTTTTTGTTCTTCTTCCAAACAGGTGTCATGCTGTTGAGAGTCTCGACCTCTTTGGTAACAGTGGGCTCCTTGTCAGCATCCTCATAGTGGGTCTTTTCCATTTCCATTCTGATAGGGAAACGTATATAATCGGAATACTTCTTGACGAGCGACTGGATCTTGAACTGATCCAGAAATTCCGAATACTTCTCGTCGTCCGTATCCTCCTTCATCGTAAGAGTGATAGTGGTTCCAACACCGTCAGCTTTTTCTGTCGGCTCAACGGTATATCCGTCAACACCGTTTGACTGCCACTTGTAAGCCTTGTCGGAGCCATATGCCTTGGTCACGACAGTAACGTCCTTTGCGACCATAAAGGTGGAATAGAAGCCGACGCCGAACTGACCGATGATATCCACATCGTCGCCCAGGTCGTTGTCCTTCTTGAAAGCAAAAGAGCCCGAATTTGCAATGGTTCCCAGGTTGTTTTCAAGGTCCTCCTCGGTCATTCCGATTCCGTTGTCGGAGATAGTCAGTGTCCTGTTTTCCTTGTCAAGAGCGAGCTTTATCTCGAAATCAGCCTTGTTCATACCTACCGAGGTGTCAGTGAGGGATTTGAAATAAAGCTTGTCGATAGCGTCGCTTGCGTTTGAGATTATCTCTCTTAAAAAGATCTCCTTATGAGTATAGATAGAGTTTATCATCATGTCCAGCAGTCGTTTTGATTCGGCCTTGAATTGTTTTGTCTGTGCCATTTTTATCACCTTTCCAAAAATGTTTTAGCACTCGTACAGGTCGAGTGCTAAGTATATTATAACTCATTATCCCCAAATTGCAATAGCGGCAACAGAATTTATATACAATGTTTACATTTTAAAAACATTTTACCCCGGAGCATTATAAAATGAACTTGCAATCATCACAGTATTTGTGATATACTATATAAATGCAGAAGAGAAAGAAGGGCAGGGGATAGTTTGTGGCGGAGTTTTTCAGGCAGAATGCACTGACGGTCGTTCTCCTGGCGATCGGTCTGTTTTTTATGGCCATGACCTATGCTGCCATTATCTCAAGCAAAAGGAGCGGCAGACACGTTTCGGGAGTGCCTTCTGTGGGCGGCTTTTTCGTGTTCCTTGCCTTCATCGTTTCTCCGTGGAAATACCTTAGTGCTTTGTGTCTGCTCGATTACGGCATATGGATGCTTCCGTACAGCATGATCGTCGGAGGCAGAAATGATAAGAGATATGACAAAATGCTAAAAGAAAACGGCTTTGAGACTGCAAATAAGGGCGATGAAAAACTGAAGGTCTGTGTCAGGTCGGGAAAAGAAGAGCATGAATGGAACTATCTGAGTAATTGTCCTTATATCCTTGATGGCGCTGACACTGTTTTTATGATCTGCACCGACAAAAGCGGCAGCCGCTTTTTGGTGTATGACAAAAATATCAGGTTCAGCTCTCCGACAGTGGTCCCGTTTGATGATGAAAAAGCGGTCATTGAGGATCCTGAGGGGAGCACAAACGTCAGGATAAGCATTGAAAACAAATAAAAGAGGTGAGAAAATGGACATAGCAAAACGTCCTCTGACGCCGGAGCAGAAGGAGGAGAAAAACCTTCTGGCGCTGGATTGCTACAAGCTGGGTGCTGTGCTGGTGCTTTATCAGATAATGACCTATGTGTTCAACTATGTTTATTATCTCGCTGTCTACATATACTATAACGGAACGTTCACGCTGAATGTCAACGAAGCGATGCGGTATCTGAGGGCGAACGAGAAGATAATCACCTCCACCTCTTTTCGTATGGCCGGGAATATAAGTGTGACATTCCTTAGCCTGACTGTGGCGATGCTTCTGATGCACATATTCTTCAAGGGCCAGCTGGGCGGCTGGATGAAGCCCACAAAGCAAGGCGTCAGGACGGGGTTTCTCTGGGCGGCGCCCAACCATGTGGTCAATATGTTTTCGACTATGGTTGTGACCTTTCTTGTGGATATGCTTTCAAGCGGCGGAATAACCATACCCACAAGCGACTTTACGATAGTCCAGCCCTCGAAAGCGGCGGTGCTTTTACAGATAGCCTATGTTATAATCGCAGCCCCGCTGATCGAGGAGATCATCTACCGTGGGATGATACTCAGCGTCCTGTCAAAATATGGCAAGACGCCTGCCATTCTGCTTTCGGCTCTTTTCTTCGGCCTGATGCACGGCAACATCCCCCAGGCGGCAGGAGCGTTCGTCGGCGGCCTTATCTATGCGGTCATAGCTGTCGAGAGCCGTTCGATAGTCCCGTCCGTGATACTGCATATGTTCAATAATCTTATGGCGGAGCTTGGCGACCTGACACAAGCCCTGGGGCTTAAAAACAGCACCGATATTGTGACGATTATCATGATTGCGGCTGCTTTTGTCGGGCTGCTGACAGGGCTTTTGTGTATAAGGCAGCTTTTTATAAAGGAAGAGCACAAGCTCCTGACGTCCGCACAGGTGAGGATGACGGTCTTTTCAAATCCTGCGCTGATCGTCTGCCTTTGTATGTATGTCGCCACTATAATCAGCGGTCTGGCGAAAGCAAACTGACGTAAAAAAGGTGGTTTTATAGGCGGCTTCCAAGTTTTTTGAAAAAATCCAATTTTTTTTCAAAAAACACTTGACAAATGATTTCTTCTATGCTATAATAGACAAGCTGACTCAGAGAG
>DFEO01000126.1 GCA_002368715.1 Ruminococcus sp. UBA3800 | reverse complement strand
TGAGAAGCACGGACAAAGCTAACCTCAAGCCGCTTGCGGTTTGACGAGAAATGTGAGGCAAGGAAAAGAACGGTTCTATGCTATAAACGAAGAAAAGCCGAAAAGGCTTTTCGAGGAGGCTACTGAGAGGTTCTAATTTGACCGAGTTGCAGATTATTGCTTTCGTGCGAATAAGAGGTGTCGGCTAACGCCGACGGATTATAAATGGGGGCTTTCCTAGCGTAAGCGGAGCTAATGCGTGCTCCCATACCCCTTCGGGTGGACACTTCCCAGCGTAAGCGAAGCATATGCGTGCTCCCATACCCCTTCGGGTGGACACTTCCCAGCGTAAGCGAAGCTTATGCGTGCTCTCAACCCGCTTCGGACAGATACTTTCGAGAGTTATCAAAAACGTCCTCGCTTATTACTAAGCGAGGACGTTTGAGTTTGTCCCTTGAAATCAGCTTGCGGCTTCGATTATAGCGTCAACGACGCTCTGTGGTCTCCATGAGGGAGGGAAGTCGTCCCTCACAAGAAGTCCGAAGTTCTCACCGTTTCCTGTGAATGCTCCGTTGTCCCACCATATGCAGGGAACTCCGTAGCTCTTGGCTGTCGAAAGATAATAGCTTACACATTCGATACGCTCTTCGTCATTCATCTTGTTCATGCATCCGAACTCGCCAACGATAACAGGGATGTGCTGATCGAGGAAAACGCTCTGGATGTCGTTGAATAATGTGTCGATAGCGCCTGCATCAGTGTTGACATCGAACTGGTCTGTGCCCTTTGTGTCGAGCGCAAACGAGTAGGGCAGATATGCGTGAACGGAAACTATAAGATGATCGTCGTCATAGTTCGGCAGCTCGATCGACTGGAGACAGTTCTTTGAGGAGGAAGCAGCGTAGCCTGTTATCATAAGATCACGCTTTTCGTTATTGCCGCCGCTTGCTCTTACAGTGTCGTAGAATGCCTTTGCATACTCGTTTACAACATCTCTGGACTCGTTGTCACCGCCGGTCCACTCCTTGCCTGTGCCTCTGAGTCTCGGCTCGTTGACGCCCTCAAAGATAAGGTGCTCGTCATAGTTCTTGAATTCCTCAGCTATCTGCTTCCACAGCGCTGTCAGCTGCTCGATATCCTGAGCCTTGTCCTCCTCGGTCGGGAAGTACCACTCCTCGTGGTGGGTGTTGAGGATAACGAACATACCGTCGTCGATAGCATAGTCAACTATCTCGTGAACTCTTGCCATCCACGCAGGGTCAACGTTATAGTCAGCGTCCATATGCTTGTCCCAGGTAACAGGGAGCCTCAGCACATTGAAGCCCGTATCATTAACGGTGTCTATCATTTCCTTTGTGGTCTTCGGGTTTCCCCAGCAGGTCTCGGACTCCAGTCCTTCACCCGTTGCATCCATCGTGTTTCCGAGGTTCCAGCCGACCTTCATCTCGCTCACGAGATCCCATGCGGAAATGTCTCTCATCTCCATCTGCTCGGTGTGAGGGCTGACATAAAGCTCGTTACCGTTTGCATCTGTCTTGCTGTCTGTGGTTTTGCTCTGCGATGTCTTGCTGTCTGTCTTGCTGTCGGAAGAACTGCTGTCGCTTCCGCAGGCTGACGCAGACAGGCACATCACTGCTGCGGCTGCCAGGACCGCTGCTTTTTTCAGTTTCATAAATATGACCTCCGTTTCCGGGGCGGCGCCCTGAGGCTCCGGCTTGGCTGATGCCCCGATATTTACCTTTTTTCGGCTCTGAGGATACCGCTCAGACCGTTTGTTTTTATCAGTTTTATATAGTCCTGTATATCATTCAGCGGCTCGTCGGTAACGATACCGCCGAAGGTATCCTGTGATAGGTGGTGGCAGTCGGAGCCCGAGGTCTTTACCAGCCCCCAGCTGTCGGCATACCACTCTGCACGCTCGTTCATAGCGTCCTGAAGGTTTCCTGCGTTATATACCTCCACTGCATCAACGTCATCGGGAAACAGTCTTATCGTGTCGATATAATAGACCTGCCTGAACGGATGAGCATGAACGAAGATACCTCCGTCGCTGCGAACGAGCTTTGACAGCTCGGGCACATAAAGATCCATTATCTCGGGGTGCTTTTTTATCCAGTCCTTGTCAAGGCCATAGATAAGAAAATCCGTTCCCTTATATGTATACTCTATTCCGAACATCACTGTCATCCCGAGCTCTTCGCCGGCTTTTTTGCCGTTCTCATAGCCCAGACAGTAGTCATCCACCATCTGCTCCCAGCTCTTCGAGCGGTCCACGGTAGTGTTTCCGTTAAAGAAGTGGTCGGTTATCATAACTCCCGAAAAGCCCAGCTCTTTATAATGCTTCACCTGTTCGGCGGCCGATGCGGACGCACAGCCGCTCACTTCAGCGGTATGACAGTGGGTCTCGTAAAGGTACGGCATCAGCAGTCTACTCCTCTCGTGATGACCTCCATACACATCCTGCCGTTGTGATAAGGACACTTCCATGGGCCTGCTATCTCTTTCTTCTCATCGGGCACGCCTTCAAAGGAGACTTCGCTGAACCATTCCGAGCCCTCTCTCGGGTCTATGACACGGCTCTTGATGTTTTCCCAGACCTGTCCTGCCGCTGCGAGAAATTTCTTGTCGCCGCTGTGCTGGTAAGCGTTTATAAAGCCCACCACCGACTCGGCCTGGACCCACCAGACACGTTTTTTGTCTATCCTGTCGTTTTCACGCTCGTTATTGAGAGCGCCGTTTTCAAATGCCAGCTTATAAATGTTTTCCGATATGTCAAGATCCATTTTCGCAAAGCGCTCTGCAAGCTCCCTGTCGCCGAGAGTGTCGCAGGCAAGGTCCATCAGCCACTGAGCCTCGATATCGTGACCGTAGGAATGGATATCGCCCACAAGGTTGTAGTCGTTGTCGAAGAATACCTTGAGGGCATGGGTGTCGGGAGTGTAAACTATGTTTTCCATCTGCGAGAGCAGGTATTTAAGGCGCTCTCCCACATCCTCACGCTTCTGCGCCTTATAAAGCTCGGTATAAGCCTCTATCAGGTGGAGAATAGTGTTCATTGTCCTGTCGGCGTGGAGGCCGTTTTCAGAAAGCTCGTCGTTGTCGGCGTCGTTCCAGTCAACATCAAAGGCCTCGCCGTAGCCGTTTGCCTTCAGCGCCTTTGTCTCGATATCGTCATAGAGCTTATAGGCAAGACTAAGGGCTTCCTCGTTCTTTGAGCTGTTGTAAAGGCAGGACAGCGCATAGATAGCAAACGCAATATTATAGGTGTGCTTCTGTGTGTCGGCAGGCTTGCCGTCAAAGGTCGTCATCCAGAAGACTCCGCCCTTGTCATAGTCCACACAGGCTTTTTTGATATATTCAAAAGCGTGGAGCGCATTGTCAAGACAGCTCTTGTCTCCCAGCACCGCATAGGCCTTTGAGTAGAACCACAGTATCCTTGAATGGAGGATAACGCCCTTGTCAGCCTTTTTGTCAACATTCAGGTCAAACCCGACATATCCGTAAAATCCGCCGTTCTCATCATCTCTGAGCTTGTTCCAGAAAGGCATTATATGCCCTGTAAGCTCCTGTCTGACTTCATCTATAAGCATATCGCTTCCTCCGTTTCAGTCCTTGGTTATCTTTCTTGCTTCGGTATAAAAACGCTTGTCGGCAGCGTGACCCATCGAGAAGGTCTTTCTCGGAAGGGCACCGTCCTTGATAACTGTCGCAAACAGCTCGCTCTTTGGCATATCCTCCAGCAGGAAGCCGACATTTCCCTCTGTCTTTGAAAGCGTCCTCACGACGTCGCTTCCGTGGATATAGTCGATAGCTGCGCCGTATTTCTCGGCATAGGTGTCGATAAAGTTCACAAACGATCCCACCGCAAGATTGGCTGTGGGCTTGTGTATGTAATAAGGAAACTCCATAGCGTTTATTACAAGAGTTATCTTCTGGTCGCTCGGCTCGTGGCTCAGCCCCAGAGCTTCCTTTGCCTCTTCGATAAGCCTGTCCTCGTCGTCGTCGGTAACGACTCTGTGGATAGCCTCGAATTCGAGAGCAGGGGAGTGAAGATTGACTATCTCGGCAAGAGCATATCTTGCAGGGTGATCCGAAAGATCGGCGCCGGGATTCTCGGCCTTCAGCTTTTCATAGATAGCCTTGGCGGTAGCCAGTGAATGGTTGCCGTCGCCCATAGCGAACACCAGGGGCTCCTCGTTGTCGGTGCCGTATTTCTCGTTAAAGGCTGCCTTGTCTGAAAGGGCTTCTATCGCCTCAAACACCTGTGCTGCTGCCTCGTCGTCGATAAGTCTTCCTGTGATATGGCCGCCGCCGCACATCAGGTCAAAGTCATAAAGCAGCTCGAACCTGTCCTTGATCTTCTCCAGAGGCTCGATAACGGACTTTTTCACATCGTCGATAAGGATCATTATGTGAGGAAGCTCGATCTCGGCCTTTTCTCTTACCTTTATCCTCGGGGGGAGTCTCTTGGCTACCGTTGCTTCTGTCGCTCTTACCGGAGACTGTGAGCCCTTTGAGTAGTCATAGCCCTCCATATCCACAGCGCCCACGATCCCTGCACGCATCTTTCCGTCGGACTGGATACGTTCAACATAGATGAGCGCATTCTTATACTCTTTAAAAACACCCTCTTCTATATACTCATCTATCGTCCTGCCGATCTTAGCGATACGCCTGTCAACATCGGGAGTTTTAAGATAGATCTCGGGCAGTGTCAGCTCCAGTGTAGTGCGCTCGCCCTTGGTAAGTGCCTTTACCTTTTCCCAGTATTCCGGCTCGGAGGTATACTGGTCGCAGGCAACGACCGACCACTTTGTCATTTTATCGCTGTCCTTTGAAAAAACAGGCAGTAGGATATCGGCTTGTTTGAAGATCTTGTCCATATTCTTTTCTCCTTACTATTATACATATCACAAAATGATTAAATTAACATTTAATCATCACTGTCATTCCATCCATACGAAGCTGTTGTCCGAATTTATAAAATCAATGTTGTAAACGAGTATGACCTTTTTAATCCCACGCTCTTCAATAAGCTGAGAGAGCGGCTGTGTATTCATGCCGAAATATCTCAGGTCACACACTGTTATATCCTTATACTTGGTGCAGAAATACGGCATCATCGAGTTGCAGTAGCTGTCCTTGACGATAAGCACTCTCTCGTCCTCGGCTGCGCCATCGCTGCTTATCCTGAGTCTGGTGAAGTTGCCCCCCATAAATGTGGCATACTTGTCCTTGACCGTTTTCAGCTCGTCTGCAAACAGTCCTCTCTTTGTGAGTACCCCCTCTGTTTCGGTGCAGGCCATGGGTGCTGTGTGGTCGCCCTGGGGCTCTTCATAGCTGACCGTTATCTCGCTGCCTATCTGTGACGGCAGCAAAACGGTATCACTTTGCGCAAGGGCATAGGGCGCCTGCGAATACATCGTGCCGTAAAAGTCCGGAAGCTTTTCTATCGTAAAGTCAGCCTCGGGAACACTTTCGCCCATGCGCTTCATCAGAGCGTCAAAGCCGAGCTCCGCACCCTTGGTGGTCCAGTGGTGGTCGGTGTGATAGTAAAGCTCGTCCTTGTCGGAGCGCTCTTTGAACTCGTCCAGCGGGCATACGAACCTGACTCTGTCGGAAAGGCTGTTTTCGATGCGCTTTGCGGCCTCTGCCTGGTCGTCGGTGTCATTGATGAGAGGCAGCTTGTCCTCCAGAACGCTCACGGCATTCGGTGCCAGCAGAAAGCTTACGCTCACATCCTTTGGCAGCTTGTCTGCGAAGGTGTTTATATATCCCACGTTCTTGTCGATCTGTTCGTCATTTTCCGAAAAGTCCTTGAGATAGAACCCGTCGGAGCCGAAATAGACATCATTCTGTCTTGATTTCAAAAAAGCAAGGTCTGACACTGTCTTTACAGATACCAGCTCGTCCTTGAGAAACACCTGATCCGACATATAGGTCTCGAACTCCTTGGTGAACTCGCCGTTTTTTATGCGCTCATAGGACACCTCGGGAAACTTCTGCAGGGTGCGGTTCTCCATTTCGGAAAAGTCCCTGTCCTTTTGCAGGATGCCGAAAAAGCAGAACCCGAACACGAACACCAGAAACAGGCATATCACTATATAGTTTTTTATTTTTTTTACTTTCATGAGATGCCCTCCGGGGTCAGAATCTGAAATAAAGGAACGGATTGAATGAATTGCCTGCAAGATAAGCAGTCGATACTGTCAGGAGCACTGCTATCCACACAGGTTCGCACACCGCAAAAGCCACGGGCTTTTTGTCCTCCAGCCTGTTTGCAAGCTTCTTCGGATACGGTGTCGATGCTATTATCAGCACGGCAAAGGTGAGCAGATAGGTGAGCAGATTGAACACCGAAGCTCTGTCCGTAAGCGGCACACCGCCAAGACCGAACATATTTGCAAAGTTCTGTCCCAGCTTTGAAAAGTCCTCATAGGCAAAGATGCCCCAGCCTATGACTATCAGCAGCAGCGCATAGATATGCTGCACTGTCTTCGGTGCCTTTGAAAGGACTTTGAGCAGGAAGTTCTTTTCAAGCAGCAGTATGATGCCGAAATAAACTCCCCAAATAATGAAGTTCCAGTTTGCGCCGTGCCAGAAGCCCGTAAGCAGCCACACTATCATAATGTTCACACACTGTCTGGCCTTGCCCTTGCGGTTGCCGCCGAGAGGTATGTAAACATAGTCCCGAAACCAGCTGGACAGCGATATATGCCAGCGTCTCCAGAACTCGGTAATAGAGTCGGAGATATATGGATAATTGAAGTTTTCTCTGAACGTAAAGCCGAACATTTTTCCGAGCCCTATGGCCATATCGGAATAGCCCGAGAAGTCAAAGTATATCTGGAAAGTAAAGGCGAAAGCCGCCAGCCACGCCGAAAGAACGGTCATCTCGCTCTGGTCCGTTTCGGAAATAAGTGTAAAGAGCGCACCGATGTTGTTGGCAAGGATGACCTTTTTGCCAAGGCCGACAGCAAAGCGTCTTACACCCAGCGAGAAGTTCTCGACCGTTTCCGAGCGCTGCATCAGCTGCTCCTCGACGTCCTTATAGCGGACGATAGGACCTGCTATGAGCTGAGGGAACAGTGCCACATAAGCGCCCAGCGTGAGAAAGTTTTTCTGGCTCCTCACATCCCCCTTGTAAACGTCGATAACATAGGAGAGCGTCTGGAAGCTGTAAAACGATATGCCTATGGGCAGTGTAAAGCCAAGCAGCTTTATATGCGCCCCGAAGGCATCGTTTGCCGTGGTTATAAAGAAGTCGGTATACTTGAAAAACAGCAGCAGCCCCATGTTCCACACGACAGCCGCCAGCATAGCAAAAAACGGCAGCTTGCTGTCTTTTTTGCGTTTAGTTCTGTCCGCCAGCAGCCCCGTCACATAAGCGACGACGGTCGATGCCAGCATGAGCCAGATATAAACAGCCTCGCCCCAGGCATAGAAAACAAGGCTGAACAAAAACAGCACAAGGTTTCGCAGCTTCTTCGGAGCGATGTAATAGACTATCAAAACTGCCGGTAAAAAAGCAAACAAAAAAGTTATACTTGAAAAAACCATTATGTCACGCAGCCCTGAAAAGGGATACGAACCTCCTTAAACTAAACTGGATGTCAGCCGATGATCTTCTTTGCCTCTGCGTCGTCATCGGATATCGACAGGAACACATATTTCCCGTCCCTGGCAAGGACAGCCTTTTCAAGCTTGTCCATCTCGCCGGGTGCATAGTCTTTGAATCTTGCCTTCAGGTCTTCGACATAGCTTTCGAGAGCGGACTCTATCTGCTTTGCAGCGTCCTCGTCAACAGCCTCAAAGCAGTCTATCTCCTCGGCGGTAGCGCCCGAGCCTCTGTATACCTTTCCTGTCTTGAAAAGGTCCTTTGAAATGCCTACAACGCCTTCGATCTTGTCCTCGCTGAGCTCGCTGAGCTGATCCTTATATGTGATGTCGTTAAGGAGCTTGTCTGCGGTCTTGCTCACATCCCTGTCTGCGGATGCGCTCTTCGAGGTGCCTGCCTTCGAGGAGTCCGAGCTGCCGCCGCAGGAGGTGAGCGCTGCTGCGCTGAGCGCCATAACAGCGCAGATAGTTAGTGTTGCGATCTTCTTCATGATTATCTATCCTTTCATATCAAGTGTTGTCAATAATGTATGCCAGCCATTTGTCACAGGCCTCGCCAAGCAGATGGATACCGTCCACCGACCAGTCCTCGGGCAGACAGCCGTTTGCGTCCGCAAGAGCCTCCCAGCAGTTCAGATAAACTGCGCCTGTCTGCGAGCAGACCTCCTGTATCGCCTCATTGAAGCGCACAACGTTCGCATTCGTTATATCGTCGCCCTGAAGCTCTCTCGAAGCCGTTACGGGAAGTATCGACTCGGCATAGATAGCTGCATCGGGCTGAACAGCCTTTATCTGCTCGATAAGGTCACGGTAATACTCCTGGAAGTTCTCGATATAGGGCCAGCCCAGCTCGTTCGTACCGAGGTTTATATATATCCTACCGAAGCTTCCCTCGCCAAGAGCGTCGATGACCGTTCCCGCATTGCCGTTTGAAAGAGTGAAGGCGGGGTCTGACACCGCATTGTCTATGTGCATACCCACATAGCAGAAAAATGTTGCCTTCGGGTAGGGACAGGTGTTTTGAAGTCCCACCGTTCTGGAGTCGCCTATAAAAGCCGCATCCGAGAGGTCGTCGTTCTCGTCGTGGTCGGCCTTGCTTTCTGATGTATCGCCGCTGTCGGCTTTTTTGTCTGCCTTGGAGCTTGAGTCCTTCGAGGTGTTTTTCTTTGCCTCTGTCTTCACTGCTGAAGAGCTGTCATCGGAGGACGGCGCAAAGAAAACGGTCTTTGAGCCAAAAGCGTGGACACCCCAGACACAGGAAAACAAAAGGCAAAGCATAGAGAACACGGAGATGACTCCCTGCTGGGTCCTGATTCTTTTTTTCTGTGCCAACTGAGTTTTCAGCTGATTCTGAGCATCGTTCATAAATTCACATCCAGTTTCAGGTTCGGCTAAGTGTATAATTGCATAAGTGCATAAGTGTATAAGTGCATAAGTCTATAAGTGTATGTGTGCTTTTGCTGCCCGTTATCACAAGACAACAAAGCACACCCAAAATATTATAACACAAAAATAAACTCATTGCAAGTATTTTTTCAAAATCCCCACGCAAATCATTTTTCACTGATCATCTGTGCCGGCTGCCGCTGTGCGGCAGCTTTGAGTTGAGGGAAAAGGGTAAAAAATGATTTCCCTGTAAGATCTGCACGCAGATCACTTTTATGCTCATCTGCCCGACACGCCGGCCAGAATGCCTTGGATAATGGGTGTCCCGGGCTGTCTGTGCGAATGTACATACCTGACGGGGCAAAGCCTGCCTGCGAAAGCCGATCTTGGTGAATAAAATATATGGTTATATACTTGACGCACCAATTAAAATGCCTTAGATAATGGGGTTCGGGGCGAAGCCCCGATGGGTCGGTAACGAGGGCGAAGCCCTCCCCCATACGCTCCCGAGCTCGCTGTGAGCGAATGCTCACAGACGAGCGAGGGTTTGGAGGCAAAGCTGTGGTGTCAAAGGGATAACCATAATAAAATATAAACGGTGGACAAAACGGTGATAATGTGTTATAATATATAATAGTACTATATTTTACAAAGGGGAGGTGAGATGATGCTTTCGCAGCTCAAAAAGCCGATAGCGTATTTAAAGGGCGTGGGTCCCAAGCGTGCGGAGAAATACGAAAGGCTGGGCATAAAAACGGTCTACGACCTGCTGTGCTTTTTCCCGAGAGACTATCTTGACCTTACACAGCCTGTCGGGATAAGCGATGCTTTGCCGAACGAGCAGGCGCTGATAAAGGCAAAGGTGTTCAAAAAGCTGCCTGCTGCCAGGATAAAAAAAGGGCTGACCATATTCAAGGCAGCCGTGACGGACGGCTCCGATGATATGACCGTAACGATATATAACAGTGAATACGCCTTTAACGCTCTTACAGTGGGAGAGGAATATCTGTTCCTCGGCAAGGTGACGGGAAGCATCATCCGCAAGGAAATGGGCTCGCCGCTTATCTTCAATGCGGCTTCGGACGAAAAGATACAGCCTGTATACCACCTCACCGAGGGGCTTACCCAGCAGGCGCTGAGAGGTCACGTCCGTCAGGCTCTCGGCTATCTTGACAGCATCATATATGAGCCGCTGCCCGAGCAGCTGAGAAAGCGTGAGGGTCTGTGTTCGCTGGTGTTCGCCTTCGAGAACATCCACTTTCCGAAGGACGCTTACTCGATGCAGCAGGCGAAAAAACGGCTCGTGTTCGATGAGCTGCTGACGCTTATGATCTCGATGCTGATGCTCAAAAGCCGCAGCCGTGAGGTCGGGGGCTATCGGCTGACGGACACGGATGCCGAGCCTTTTTTTGAGGCGCTGCCCTTTGAGCCGACCGCCTGTCAGCGCAGGGCTGTCGGGGAGTGTCTTGCGGATATGCAGCAAAAGACCCCGATGAACAGGCTGCTTCAGGGAGATGTCGGCTCGGGAAAGACTGCCGTTGCGGCGGCTCTTGCTTATGCGGCAGCAAAGAACGGCTTTCAGACAGCGCTTATGGCGCCCACCGAGATATTGTCTGTGCAGCATTACGAAACGATGAGAAAATTCCTTGAGCCGCTAGGTGTCAAGGTAAGCCTCTTGACAGGCTCGATGACACCTAAGCAGAAGGAGAACATAAAGAAGGAGATCGCAGAGGGCGAATGCAGCGTTGCGGTGGGGACCCATGCGCTGGTGCAGAAGAGCACGCAGTTTAAGGACCTTGCGCTTGTTATAACCGACGAGCAGCACCGCTT
>DFEO01000036.1 GCA_002368715.1 Ruminococcus sp. UBA3800 | reverse complement strand
GTCTCTGCATAGCCATCTTATCGCCCGAGAGGTCAACGCCCTCGCTCTTCTTGAACTCAGCTACCATCCAGTCGATTATCCTCTGGTCAAAGTCGTCGCCGCCGAGCCTGTTGTTACCTGCTGTCGCAAGCACCTCGGTCACGCCGTCGCCCATCTCGATGATCGAAACATCGAACGTTCCGCCGCCGAGGTCATATACCATTACCTTCTGATCCTCTTCCTTGTCGATGCCATAGGAAAGAGCGGCTGCGGTAGGCTCGTTTATTATTCTCTTAACTGTCAGACCTGCGATCTGGCCTGCGTCCTTGGTCGCCTGTCTCTGAGCGTCGGTGAAGTATGCAGGAACTGTGATAACAGCCTCTGTCACCTTCTCGCCGAGATAAGCCTCGGCATCGGCCTTCAGCTTCTGGAGCACCATTGCGGATATCTCCTGCGGAGTATAGCTCTTGCCGCCCATCTGAGCCTTGAAGTCAGAGCCCATATGTCTCTTGATAGAGATAACGGTGTTGTCAAAGTTTGTTACAGCCTGTCTTTTTGCGACCTGACCCACGAGTCTGTCGCCGTTCTTTGAAACGCCCACAACGGAAGGTGTCGTTCTTGCGCCCTCACTGTTCGGGATAACTACTGCCTCGCCGCCCTCAACGACAGCCACGCACGAGTTTGTGGTACCGAGATCTATACCGATTATCTTGCTCATAAAATCATTTCCTTTCGTTTATAAAAATTTTTATTTGATAATTTATGCCTTTTTCATCCGCTACGGATTTGCAACGACCACCATAGCATATCTCATGACCTTGCCGCCGACCTTATAGCCCTTCTGGAAGGTCTGAGCCACGATGTTCTCTCCGAGCTTGTCGTCCTCGATCTGGTTCACAGCGTTTGCAACATTGGGGTCAAACTCCTGACCTGTGGGGTCTATGACTTCAACGCCCAGCTTTGCAAGTGCGTCGGAGAACTGCTTGAAGATCATTTCGACTCCCGACTTATAAGCCTCGTCCTGAGTCTGCGCCTCGAGCGCTCTCTCGAAGTTATCGAGCACCGGAAGTATCTCGCTTATCGCATCTCCCTTTGCGGTGTCCATAAGCTCGAGCCTTTCCTTTGCCGACCTCTTTCTGAAATTATCATATTCGGCCATAAGCCTGAGATACTTATCCTTCTGCTGTGAAAGCTCCTCCCGAAGCTTTTCCTCCTCGGTCAGCTCCTGCGCTTTCTCCCCGGACTTCTCCTCAGACTTCTCCTCTGCCTGCTCATCAGCCTTCTCAGCTTCGCTGTCTGCGGCTTCGGTGCTGTCCTCTGCTTCGGGGGCAGCGCTCTCCTGCTCTGTCATCTGCTCCTCGGTCAGGGTGTCTTTCTTTTTCTCATCGCCCATCAAGCTGTCGCCTGCCTTTCTTTTTTATTTCTGCTCATCCTCGTCCCCGCTCTTTTCCGAAAGCATATCCGTTATCTTTCCGGTAAAGTATTCAAGGTAAGGAATGAATTTTGCATAGTCCAGACGCATGGGCCCCAGAAGCCCCAGCGTCCCTGCTTTTTTTCCGTCCTTCATAAAGGACGAGGTTATCATCGAAGAATTGCTTACCACAAAGCCGTCCTTTTCGGGCGAGAACATAACCTTCAGCCCCGAGAACGTATCGTCCATAAAGCTTTTGAGTATCTTCTCGTTGTCAAGCAGCGATATCACCTCGTTGCGATCAAAGTCCTGACACGCCAGCAGGTTTCTCTGCCCCGTTATCGACACCTCTCTCATTTCCTTCGACATCTTCAGTATCTCCGAAACGAGCGGCGAGAGCGACAGCATATATGTTCCCATAGCCTCCGTCAGCTTCTCGATATAAGCGTCCGAGATATCGCTGACAGCCACGCCGTCAAGGTTCTGCCTTACAAAGTTGTCAAAGAAATCCAGCTGCTCCTGATCGAGATCGAACTCCAGCCTGCACACCTTGTTCTTTATCGAGCCGTTCGACGTTATCATCAGGATAACATACATCCTCTTTCCCGTCGGTATGACCTCGACCTTCGAGATAACGGATATCTCGGGCGTTGCGTTTGCAACTATCGCCGCACATTTCGTAAGCTCTGCCAGTGCGACGGACGCCTGCTCGACAAGGTCGCTCTCCGTGACATACTCCTTCGGTATCATCTGATCGAGCATTCCCTTTTCCTCATCGCTGAGCTTGTTCTGCTCCATCAGCTTGTCAACATAAAGCCTGTATCCCTTATAGGTCGGCACTCTTCCTGCCGAGGTGTGGGGCTGTTCGAGATAGCCCTGCTTTTCAAGCTCCGCCATCTCATTTCTTATGGTCGCAGATGAAGCCTTGATATGAGGCATTATCGCCTTCGAGCCGACAGGCTCTCCCGTCACGATGTATTCATCCACCACCGCTGTCAGTATCTTCAGCTTTCTGTCATCCATTTTCACACCACCCGTTCTCATACGGTCCCTGCCTGCCAATGCGATGTTAGCACTCTCTTTTGACAGGTGTTAGCACTCATTCTCTTTGAGTGCTAAATATAGTTTATACCCTTTTTCGCATTTTGTCAAGCCCTTTTGAAAAAATTTTTATACAAATCTGCGCTCTTAACGAGCAAACTCTTAAACACTTTTACTAAGCCCCCCGAAAAAGAAACGAAAAAAACAGCCGTCCGCACCGCAAAAAGCAGCGCAGACAGCTGTAAATAAGCTTATTCTTCAAGCGTGTAGCCCGAGAAATCGGGGAGCTTGAGCTTTTCGGCATCGGGCTCGGTCAGCTCATTAACGTAATAATAGCTTGCAGCCATTTCGTCGCCGTTGGTCACCAGCACGATCTCCTCAAGATCATACGTCTCGCCGTTAAAGCCGAACACTATCTGACCCTGACCGCCCATCTTCTCGTCTATATTATAATACTCGAAAACGACATTGTTGTCTCCTAACGCAGCATGGTCGAACTCACCCACAGGATTTATCAGCAGGTCGTTCATAACGGCCTCGTTCTCGCCTGCGTCCCTGACGGAATAGGTGGTCGTCCCGTCGCTCACCCTGTAAGCCTTGCCGTCGCCGGGGATCACAGTATAGCTCTTCATCCCGTCGATGACCGACTCATAATAAGCCTTGTCGCCCTGCCATACGAGCTTTACATCGGCTCTCGTTCCCAGTGCAGGGTTCTGGAAGGCCAGGTCAAGACTGTAACCGTCCGCCCATTTTTCCTTCACGGCATCATAAGCTCTGAAATCGCCGTTCACGTCATAATCAGTAGTCGTCCCGGCTGTGCTGCTCTGCTCTTCCTGAGAAGTGCTGCCGCTTTCAGCCGTGCTCTTCTCTGCCTGAGAAACCGAGCTCTGTGCGCTGTTTTCTGTCTTGCTGCCATTACCTGAGCTGCTGTCTGCCGCATCGCACGAGGCGAAGGACATACAAACCGACACGACAGCCAGCGCTGCCGCCAAACCTCTCAAAAACATCTTCTGCTATGCTCCTTATCAAAGATCGTCGTCACCGTCGTCAACGTCGGCATCAAAACCTGCGTCTTCGCCTGCGTCACCGAGATCGTCCATATCGACCAGACCGCTCATGTCGCCCATGCCGCCCTGGAGAAGCTGTGTGAACTCATCGGGCGATACCTCTGTCCATGTGTCAAAGTCATCGGGCAGCTTTATCTCGCTGATCTCGGGATCGAACGAATCAATGGTGGTAGTCGAAGTCATTCCCATAGCTGTTGTCTCGATCTTCACAAGATCCTTTGTGTTCTCATCGAAATAATACTTAATGACTGTGTCGCTAGAAGAATCGTCGTCATCACTGTCGACAACCACCTCTACGCCCGAGGCATCATTTACCTGCCACTCGTTCTTGACATTATATGTCTCAACGATAAAGCCGTCAGCGTTCTCGCTGCTTACAAATGTATAAGCATCCGTCACGCCCATAGTCATATTATCATCCATCATGCCCTCGCTGAGGTCGCCTGATTCGTCCTTTGCATAAGACTTTGAAGCAGCATCGAGCACATAAGCGGTATCGCCTATCTTATAAGCCACGATATTAAATCCGAGCATCGACATCTCATAGTGAACATCGTCGCCGCACACCTCGAGAACGAGCGGAGTCTCTCCTGTAAAATCGGAGGTAGCCGTCATCTTGAGCGAGAAATGCTTGTTGTCGAGCGCCTCGGTATAGACCTCAGCCAGGTGCTTGTCGCTGTCGGGCTCTGCCGCTGCGGAGGAAGCCGTGCTGCCCTTCTTAGCCTTGGAGGAAGCATCGCTCTTTGAAGAGCTGTCGCTGTCGCCGCAGCCAGAAAGGATACCGCAGGCCATTATAACGGATACCATAAGTGCTGTTATCTTTTTCATAAATTTACCTCTCTTTTCTTTTTCATTGCAAACCAATTCAAAAAACGGCATAATCCTGCCGCTTTTAAGATAACATAAAACAGACCCTCCGTCAACGATTATTACGATTTTGTAACTATTTTTCGGACATTTTTCCCAATATATTCAAATCTTTCGCACGTCACCTTAGCAATATATCCCCACATATCACCGCATTTTCACATACTTGTTACAGCTTTTTTCGCCGCTAAACCCAGCCGCCGTCGGCTCTTATCACCTGACCGCAGATATAGGAGGACGCATCCGACGAGAGAAAGCGCACAAGCTTTGCGATGTCCTCGGCTGTCCCGAAGCGCCCGAGCGGTATCTCGTCAAGTATCATCGCCCTGTCATCCTCCCCGAGGTGCGAGTTCATCTTCGTGTCAATAAACCCGCAGGACACGGCGTTCACCCTTATGCCGCTGGGAGCGACCTCTCTTGCAAGGGCGGCGGTAAAGCCGCACAGCCCTGCCTTTGCCGCCGAATATGCCACCTCGCAGGAGGCGCCCTTTTCGCCCCACACCGAGGTGATATTTATAATGTTCCCGCTGTGCCTTGCTATCATCCCCGGCAGCAGTGCCCTTGTCACTCTCATAGCGCCCAGAAGGTCGGTGTCTATCACCTTTTGCATCCTCTGCTCGCTCATTTGCGAAAAAAGCCCCACGTCGGCTATGCCGGCATTGTTCACAAGAACGTCGATATGACCCGATATCCCGTTTATAAACTGTACTGATTTTTGTACACTTTCCGCATCGGTGACATCGCACCTCACACAGAAGGCATCAGCTCCCGAGCTCTTCAGCTCTTCACAGAGCGCCTGTGCCGCAGCCTCAGAGCTGCCGAAGCCTATAAAAATGCGAAAGCCGTCCTTTGCAAGCTCCCTGCAAACGGCCGAGCCGATGCCGCCGCTTGCGCCTGTAATGAATGCAGATCCTGTCATTTTATCACTCCCCCGATGATTATACCACAAAGGGAGCCGCATTTCAACTATTTTTCATTGTCGTCCACCCATTTTTTTACGTCACATACAGCTGCCTCAGACTCGTTCGCAAGCTCGCCGCCTGCCTTCTGATTTGAAAGCGCCTTGCTTTTCGGAGTGTATATCTTTGTTTTTTCACGCTTCATTTTCTCACCTCCCAAAGTTTATGATGCGCCGGAAAAATGCTGTGATACCTGAAAATTTCTGCAAGCAGGCTATTGAAAAAAACGATATTTTATGATATAATCAGAATTCAGATAATAATTTTCTTGCGAGGTATGATAATGGACAGCTACAATAAAAAGCGAGCGCTTTCAAAAAGCGCCCTCAAATGGCTCCAGACAGAGTTTTTCGGCATCTTTGTTTTTCTGTTTTTTGCGGCGGTCTCAAAGGCCTTCGGGGCAGGTGCGAACCTTATGTTCGGATTTACGGGACTTATGACCGTGGTGGCGGTGATGAACGACTTCGGGCTGAAGGAGGGCAGGGTCGCCAGGGACAAAGCTTCTCTTCACGGGGCGGATGTCGGGCGCAGCTTCGGGCTTAAAATGGGTCTTATCGCCATGATACCTGCCTATGCTTCGATGGCGGTGCTCATTATCTCAAAGGCCACGGGGGCGTTCAACTTCATGCCTGCCTACAAGCTGATAAATGCGATGTTCTACCCCCTTATCGACTGGGCAGCTCACAGCCCGAAGGTCAGCGATATGCACTGGTGGGTGGTGTCACTGATGGCGGTGCTGCCGCTTCTCTATCCGTTCTCGTGCTGGCTCGGCTTCAAGATCTCGTTCGATCAGGTCGATGTCAAAGAGAAGATCGTTTATAAGAACAAGTAAGCAGGTCACGACCAAAAGGGGGATCTCATTATGCTCATTTACGCAAACACATTTATGGAGGAGCTTGCGGCATATCTGTTATTCGGGTGTATAGCCGCAGCATGGCTGGTCACGTTTATAACAGACAAGATCTTCGGCCTTGGGTTTTACCCCTGGGTCTCTACCGTCCTCGGGTCGCTGGCAGGGATAGGGCTTTTGTTTTTGCTGCCTGTCGATATGCTCTCGATCTCGCTTTTTGCCTCGGGCGGTGTGTCGCTGATCTCGACGATAGTTCAGGAGATTGCCCTTAAAGCAAAGCCCGACAAGCCCTCGGAAAACACAGCACAGACAAACCCTGCTCCACAGGCCGCTCCACAGCAGCAGGCTGTGCCTGATGAGCGCACCTGTCCCAACTGTGCAGGAAAGCTCAGAGGCGACGCCAAATTCTGCAAATTCTGCGGAGCGAGCCTGCCTGCTCTGCCTGCAAAAGCAGCTGCCCCACAGCAGCCCACGGCACCGGAGCAACTATCTTCTGCCGGACAAAAAACTCCCAAGCCGAAGAGCGGCAAAGCAGGGCGCATCATCATGCTGATAATAACAGTGATCGGCATTCTCTTTAACGCTATCACGATAGCAGGACAGTTTACGAACAGCGAGAAAAAGGCGTTTACAAGATACAATGTCACCAAGGAGGAGTTTTTCTCCTCACATCCCTATGACGGCGTTGATACCGACTACTACAACGAGTGGATGGCGCTTGACAGGATAGATATGGATATGACAAATTTCTATACACCGCTGACGGCTGTCTTCGGGCTGGCAGCGTGTGTGCTCATCCTTATATTCAGAAGAAAGCTTCTCTCTCTTGCCTATTACGTCCCGGCTGCGGTCATCCTCGGGATGTACCTTGCCTATGAAAAGGACAAGGTCGGAAGTGTTCTTCAGGCGGACTATTTCTATGCTGCACTTGCAGCCGCAGGCGTTATCATCCTGCTCACCGTGCTGTATCAGTTCATCGACAAGAACATAATAGGCCTCGCCGCAATAGCGCTGTCGATAGGCTTTGTGGGGCTTATGTATCTCGGGCTGGAGAAGAACAGAATTGACGAATACTCTGTTATCACCTGGTGTGATATGTTCGGCGCAGCAGTGCTCACACAGCTGACGGCTGTTTACAGGAGAAGAGAAAGGCTCCCCGAAGATGAATAAGCTACGACAAAAAAAGACCCACCGAGCATCATACCCGGTGGGTCTTCGTTATGTTTTGTTGATAAGTGCCGTGCCTTGTCAAGCCGCAAGCGGCTTGAG
>DFEO01000042.1 GCA_002368715.1 Ruminococcus sp. UBA3800 | reverse complement strand
TCCAAACAACGGTCTTTGCATTCTTTACCTCGTCAGCAAAGAGAGCTCTTGTCTTCTCACCGATATCAAGACCTTCCTTGTCAGCAGGGATCTTGTCGGAGTCAACAGTCTCAACAGCGATCTCAGCGTCGATAGGATCCGGGAAGCTGTCAACTACAACAGTATCGATAGGCAGGAGCAGCTTCTTGCCGTTAGCCTTAGCCTTCTCGATCATCTCCTTGCAGTAATCGAGCTTGCTGTCATCAACGAGAGACTTACCTACCTCATAGCCCTGAGCCTTCAGGAACGTGTAAGCCATACCGCCGCCGATGATGAGAGTATCGCACTTCTCGAGGAGGTTGGAGATAACGTTGAGCTTGTCAGCTACCTTTGCACCGCCAAGGATAGCAACGAAAGGTCTTACAGGAGTCTCAACAGCATTTCCGAGATAGTTGATCTCCTTCTGCATAAGGTAACCTACAGCTGTTTCTTTTACAAACTTTGTAACACCTGCTGTCGAAGCATGAGCTCTGTGTGCAGAGCCGAAAGCGTCCATAACGAAAACCTGTCCGTCAACGAGGTCTGCGAGCTCCTTAGCGAATTTCTCGCCGTTCTTTGTCTCTTCAGCGCCTCTGAATCTTGTGTTCTCGAGAACAACGATCTCGCCGTCAGCCATTTCAGCAACAGCCTTCTTTGCGTTGTCGCCTACAACTGTGTCGTCCTTAGCGAAGGTCACCTTTGCGCTTACCAGCTCTGCAAGTCTTGCTGCAGCGGGAGCGAGGGAGAACTTATCCTCGGGGCCGTTCTTGGGCTTGCCGAGATGTGAGCAGAGAACGACCTTTGCACCGTTCTCAACGAGCTTATTGATAGTGGGAAGAGCAGCGGTGATACGGTTGTCGTTAGTGATAACGCCGTCCTTGAGCGGAACGTTGAAATCCACTCTCACGAGCACCTTCTTGCCCTTAACGTCAATGTCTTCAACTGTGACTTTGTTTAAACCTGCCATTTTAATGACACCTCTCTTTTAATATTTGGTTTTCAACCTTTCCTATTATAGCATACACTTTTACCAAAGTCAAGAATTCTTTTCTTTGGTACATCGAAATAAATTATAAGAAAGGATAAAAAATTAAGTGTATATCCCCCGCTGCAGGCGGAGAATATACACTTAACACAGCTTATTTCTTTGAATATTTCTTATATCCCGGGTGTTTTCCTGTCACACCATACTGCTCTCTCATGCTGATAAGGCGGTTTATATTGTTCATATCAATGTCCTTAACACCGCCTAGCAGCCTTGCCACCAGCGATATCTGTGCCTGGAGCTCGAGCGTTTCCATACGATAATATGCAGTGGTCAGGTCGGCGCCCACGGTGAGAGCACCGTGGTTTGTCAGGAGCATAACATCGTGATAGGGCAGATAAGGCTCTATCGCCTGGGGAACCTCATAGGTCGAGGGCGTGCCATATGGTGTCAGCGGAACAGAGCCGACGGCTATGACTGTCTCGATCATACAATAGTCATCAAGCGGCTTGTGTGCGCAGGCAAATCCGGTCGCAACAGGAGGATGTGCGTGAACGACAGCACCCACATCGGGTCTTTCCTGATAGCATTTCATATGCATCTTTATCTCGGATGAAGGTCTCCAGTCGTCGGTGGGCTTTTCGATAACATTGAAATTGCCGTCGATAAGCCCGATATGATCTCTTGTTATCTCATGCTTGGATATACCTGTCTTTGTGGCAAGATAGAGGTCATCTGCGACCTTGACGGAAACATTGCCGTCATTGGCAGCCACCCAGCCTTTTGTCCACATCCTGTGGCATATATCAACTATCTGATCTTTTATTTCTTCGTACATAGTAATTTGTCCTTTCGTTTTTGGGTTCGATGCTATTATCCGGGAACTACTACTCCCTTTTGTAAAAGAATGTTTGCGTAGATGGCTGTCTCGCCGGTCGCTATAATGGCGTAGGCTTTTTTAGCTTCTTCATAAAATGCAAAGCGTTCTATCTCGCCGACAGCCTGAGCCCCACGCTCGTCGTGTTTTGCGATTATCTTTTTATACTCATCCCAGATCGGTGTCTTTGCGTCGTCGCCTGGCATGACCTGCATAAGGTTCACGGGCTTTTCAACATAGGTATCCAGCGGAAACAGCGTGAGTATCGCATCCAGCAGCTCGGGAACGCCGTGGCCGTCACAGCGGATAACTATACTGTTTTTGCCCATGCTCTCGGCAGGGAAGTTGCCGTCGGCTATAACTATCCTGTCGGAATGTCCCATCTCGCACAGTGTTTTGAGAAGAAGCGGCGAGATTATGGGTGGAATATTTTTAAGCATTGTTTTTAGCCTCCTTGAAAGCATCTATTTGGATCTTCAGGTTACCCAGTGCCGAAGCTTCTGTCTCACCCTTTATGACCTGTCTGCCGCTTGCCTGAGCAGTAAGCTCGAGCAGAAGTGGATCCTTGGTGCCGCCGCCGACAGCTATGACCTTTTCAAAGGTCTTTCCTGTGCAGCTTTCGAGCTCTGTAAGGGTCTTTGCAAATTTCAGTGCCAGGCTGTCATAGATACATCTTATTATCTCACCGTCGTCCGCAGGCTTTCCCTGCCCCCTCATCTGGCACAGCAGTGCAATGCGGTTCGGTATATCTCCGGGTGCTTGCAGAGAAGCGTCGTCGGTATCTATTATAAAGCGTCTCGGCTCTGCCTCACGGGCAAGCTTTTCCATATCGTCATAGGAGTAGTCCCTGCCGTTCTTGTTCCAGTATCTACGGCTTTCCTGCAACAGCCATAGACCGGTCAGGTTTTTCAGATATGAGGTCTTTCCCTTATAGCCCTTTTCGTTGGTAAAGCTCATAAGGAGCGACTGGTCGGACAGGACCGGTCTGTCGAGCTGAGTCCCAAGCAGACACCACGTTCCCATGCTAAGAAAAGCAAAGTCGCTGCCGTCAGCGGGGTCGGCTGCCGCCATAGCGCATTGTGTATCGTGGCCGCACACCGCCACAACCTTGAGCGGTCTTACGCCCAGCTCCTCACAAAGCTCCTCTCTCAGCTCTCCTACCACCGTTCCCGGCATTATCACCATAGGCAGCACTCTTGCAGGCAGTTCCATTTTGTCGATAACATCGGCGCTCCACTGGTTAGTCACAGCGTCGAGCAGCTGAGTGGTCGAGGCCATTGAGAGCTCGGTATACACCCTGTCACTGAGCAGATAGGACAAAAGGTCGGGCATCATAAGAATTTTTGCCGTCCTGTCCAGCAGCTGAGGTCTCTGCTCGGCCAGCGCTCTCAGCTGATAAACGGTGTTGATATCCATTATCTGTATCCCTGTGAGCTTATAAATCTCCTCGACGGATATCATCTCCGAGCATTTTTTTGCCATCCCTCTGGTTCTCTTGTCACGGTAATGTACAGGGTTTTCGAGCATTCTCCCGTCTGCACCGATAAGTCCGAAATCGACTCCCCAGGCATCTATACCTATGCTTTCAAGGTCAGGGAACTTCTTTGCTTTGATAATGCTCTGCTTTATCTCAAAAAAGATCCTCAGCACATCCCAGTAGATAGTCTGTCCGACTGCTACCGGGTCGTTTGAAAAGCGGTGTATCTCTTCGGTAACTATCCTGCCGTTCTCTTCCCAGCCTGCCACGGCTCTTCCGCTTGAAGCGCCGAGGTCTATCGCAAGATGCACGCTCATTTTTTACCTCCTTGCTTTTATGTGATAATGTTGTTTTTATAAAAGCTTACACGACAGTCATTTTATTTGGCTGTCACTTTTTATACATCGGTCCGTAGGTCGCACAAGCTCTGTAATCTGCGCCCTCCTTATCCATACCGAATGCGTTCCATGCCGCAGGACGGAATATCTTATCCTCGTCAACGTTGTGCATAGCCACGGGGATGCGAAGCATCGAAGCCAGGGTTATCAGGTCGGCGCCCACATGGCCGTAGCTGATAGCGCCGTGGTTAGCACCCCAGTTGTTCATAACGTCATAAGCGCTCTTGAATGCACCTTTGCCGGTGATACGGGGCGTGAACCAGGTACACGGCCAGGTGTAGTCCGTTCTCTTCCAGAGGATGTCATTTACGTTCTCGGGCAGCTTTACGGTCCAGCCCTCAGCTATCTGGAGCATGGGTCCGAGTCCCTTTACAAGGTTGAGCCTTATCATGGTAACGGGCATCTCGGCATCTGTCACATAGCGTGAAGAGAAGCCGCCGCCTCTGAAATATCCGCAGTCGGCATAGTTCCAGGTGGTCGCATCCATGATCGCCTTCTGGTCGGCCTCCGTTACATCCCACCACTGCTTCATAACGGGCTGACCGTTTTCGTCCAGAGCCTTGCCGCAGGCATCAAGACAAGCCGCACCCGAATTTATCAGATGGATAAAGCCTCCTGCCTCCTTAGCCTTGCCTGTCAGCTCATAGCCTGCCGCTTTTTTGAGCGCCTCGGGGCTCCAGTAGGTCCTTACGTCTGCAAATATCTGCGCACGGTTTGTGAGCAGCTTCATAAACAGCATACCCAGGCCGTTCAGAACGTCGTTCTCGGTGGCAAGGATGTAGGGCTCTCTTGCACCGTTCCAGTCAAAGGTGGTGTTGAGCAGCGCTTCGGGGAAATCACAGTTGGGATAGAAGTCGGTCC
>DFEO01000108.1 GCA_002368715.1 Ruminococcus sp. UBA3800 | reverse complement strand
CGTTCTGAACGTCGCCTACGCACTCATAGACCTCACGGGGATTGATGAGGTACTCTGCACATCTGTACTTGACCTTCCAGGGCTCGTCCTTATCAAGGATGCAAGCCGAGAAGCTGTATACAAAGCCGTTGCAGCTCTCAAGAACACCGTGATAGAAGCACAGCCAGCCCTCGTCTGTCTCGATCGGGATCGGGCCTGCGCCTATCTTCTTGGACTCCCATGCTCTGAGGGGTCCCATAACGTGTCTGTGCTCGCCCCAGTACTTCATATCGGGAGACTGCGAGATATACATATCACCGAAGGGTGTATGGCCGCTGTCAGAAGGACGGGAGAACATCAGATACTTGTCGTTTACCTTTCTTGGGAACAGAACGCCGTTTCTGTTGAAGGGAAGGAATGCGTTCTCGCACTGATAGAAGGTCTTGAAATCAAAGGTATAGCCAACGCCGATAGTGGGCTTCCAGCCGTAAGCGTTGCACCATGTTACCCAATATCTGTCCTCGATCCAGCAAACTCTGGGGTCATAGCCGTAGCCCCACTGGTTTACCTCTTCTGTTGCCTTGTCAGCCTGCTCGAAAAGGATCCTGTTGGGGTTGATGTTCCAATGGATACCGTCATCCGAGAAGCCTGCGTGCAGAGCCATGTTTCTTTCCTTGTCATCAACTCTGAAAACGCCTGCGAACTTGCCCTCAAAAGGAACAACTGCGCTGTTGAAGATAGAGTTGGATGTGGGGAGCTGATTTCTTGGGATTATGGGGTTCTCTGTGTGTCTCCAGATGACCTCATTGCAGCCTGCGGGCTTATCCTGCCAGGGCATATTCGGGATAGACTGTCCGTTTACGATCTTTACACTCATAGTATGATCCACCTTTCATTATTTCTGACAGCCGGACTCATTTTTTCGTTCAGTCCGTTATCGCTTTTTCTGTCTCTTATATTAAAACACACTTTTATTTTTTTTGCAAGCCCCCTAAAACCCCTGAAAACGTTTAAAATTTGAATGTAATCGTATTCCCCGAAAATTTAACATTTTGTTCACACCGACCTTTCCTCTCCCCTGCCTGTCAGGCGCACAAAAAAGCTCCGCAGAACACTTTGTCCTGCGGAGTCTTGTTTCATTTTTTTAAACTTTATAAAATCAGAACAGCCTTGCGGTCCCCTTGAGGTGAGCCTTTATCGCTGTGATATCCTGAGTGTCCACCCTGCCGTCCGGCTTTGTGTCTGCGCATTTTACCTGATAACCGGAAAGCACGGCTGTTTTCTTCAGATGTTTCTTTATCAGCGTGATATCCCCGGTATCCACCATATCGTTGGAATTAACATCGCCGATAAGGCTCAGCTTCTCGTCCACCTGTGCTGTGGGAGTGCCGCCGGATATACTTACCTTTATCTCCTTTGAAGCACATTTGGGAGCTTCAAAGATAAAGGTATAATCTGCGTCCTCAAACTGACCCTCTATCTGAGCCTTTGCGTCAACAGCATCAAAGGTGCCTATCGTCTCGCCGCCGGGACCCTTTACTGTCACGGTCAGCTTACCTGCTTTCTGGGCGGTCTTTGTTCCTGTAAAGCCTGCGCCTATCTCAAAGGAGCTGACCTGTGCGGCTGCCCTTTGCTCTTCGAGCGCCTTATACGGAGCGATAAGGTTATCAAGCACCTGCTGCTGCTCGCTGGAAACGGAATTGTTATTGTCCCTGTTGATATATCCGTGGCACTCGCTGTTTGGTTGGCCGTTATCCTTGGTCTTGTTGAAAGCATTGTTGTCCCAGAGGATGATCGGCATATTCATACCGCTTGCGAGGGTCGCATAGTCGGTCGCCCAGAGCTTGCGCTGTGCGACCGGTTTATAAGCCGTTGCGCTGAACTCTCCCATAACGACGGGGATGTTATTATCAACAAACTTGGTCTTGATCGTGTTCATTATGCTCTTGAGCTCGTTCTTTATGGATGTGCTGTATGTGCTGGTGCTTCCGTCACCGACATTCATAGCAAAGTTATACGGAACATAGCCGTGGACCGAAACGACCAGTCTGTTTTTGTTGCCCTCGATATCGGTCGGCAGCTTGAAGTTCGGTGTGATCGCACCGTCAAGAGAAGCCGCATAGCCCGGGCACATTATAAGTCTTCCGGCATTGCTTCCGCCTGCCGAACGGATAGTGTCAACGGCATCCTGATTGAGGATATTGACAGTAGATATAGAGTCCTTTATATTACTGTCCGGACTGTTCACAGGGAACCACCACTCGCTCTGTCCGCCCGATCCGTAATAACCGATGCGCCTTGGTTCATTGAGAGTCTCAAAGATGAGATGATAGTCATAGTCCTTGAACCTCTCTGCCACCTGTGACCATATGCTCTTCACAAACTTCTCGGAAACTGTCAGATACTGCGAATCTGTCGAATAGCCCTTGTCTGAGGCAGAAACTGCCGCCTTGTTATCGTGGTGGATATTCAGGATAACATACATATCCTCGTTATAGCAGTAATCCACTACCTCCTGCACCCTGTCCATCCATTCTGAGTCGATAGTGTAATTTGTGCCTGACGTGTGGTTTGCCCACGAAACAGGCACCCTCACCGTGTTGAACCCCAGATTTTTCACCTTCGTGATGAGCGCCTGTGTTGTTTTCGGGCATCCCCACGATGTTTCCGAATCAACACCCTGGCCGCCTGTTGCATCAAGCGTGTTTCCCAGGTTCCAGCCGATCCCCATGTCGGCCAGGATATCCTGGGTGTCAGCCTTTTGCAGCTTTGCACCCGAAAGATAGGTCTGTGCTGTCACGGCAGGTGTCAATGCCGATAACGACATTGAAGCACAAAGCAATCCGCTGAGCACAGCCTTCAAGATCTTTCCTTTCCTCACTGTTTACCAGTCCTTTCAAAATATAACCTCTGTTAAGCATCTCTCGATGCGATAACACCTATCGTCACAGCAACGATGACTATCCCGGCGCCTATGCTGAGATATATCTTCCAGCTGCTGTCGCTCCTGCTGCTCTCGGCTTTGCTGCTGTCGGCCGAGCTTATCACCTCAGCAGAGCTGCTATCGGACGTGCTCTCGGCACCTGATGCCGAGCAGCAAACCGGGAAAGACAGAAGCATCAGAACGCTGCAAAAAGCAGTAACTATCAGTCGTCTGAACATTTGCTCATTCCCTTCCGAAGGCCTAGGCCTTTTTTCGTGCTCCAAAAAGCGCACCGTTCTTCTTTTCATTATACAAAATATTTTCCTTATTTACAACCTCAATTTTCAACAAATACACCCACGCCAAACAAGACATAATAAACAAAGGAGAGTGTGCGTTTTTGTATAATATGAAAAAACTGTGAAATTTTAAACAAAAGACTATTGATTTATAGCGACGTATATGTTATAATATACAATGTTAACAAAGATCTTCTCTGTTATATAAAAACAGGATCACAAGGAGGAATTATAAATGGAAGACCGTAAGCAGATAATAGAATCCCGCTCAAACAGCAAGATATCTATCGGAGTTATCCCGGGGCATTTTGCAACGAACCATTCTCATGTAAACCACTATGTAGATATGACATCTATCAAGACCAGCTTCAAGATGGCCAGAGAAGCTGCCAAGGACCTTGCGACGACATATTCCTCGACGCATATCGAAACTGTGATCTGTCTTGAGGGCACAGAGATACTGGGAGCTTTCCTTGCGGAGAGCCTGTCCTCGGGCGGGATAAACGCAGGCACCGATATAGCTGTCATAACGCCTGAGCTCAATGCAAACAACCAGATGATATTCAGAGACAACAACCAGAAGAAGATATGGAACAAGAACATCCTGCTTCTCATCTCGTCGGCATCCACGGGAAAGTCTATAAACAGAGCTGTTGACTGTCTCCAGTATTACAGCGGCAAGCTTGTTGCTATCGGCGCTATATTCTCGGCAATAGACCAGTCCAACGGCATTGAGGTACACTCTATCTTCAAGGGCAGCGACCTCCCTGCTTATAACACCTATCTGCCTGCCGAGTGTCCTATGTGCAAGTCGGGCAAGAAGGTAGATGCGCTGGTAAACAGCTTCGGCTATTCAAAGCTCTGATAAGATCCTGCTATAAGATCAAACAGCAAAGCGGTATACCGATTTTAAGGTATACCGCTTGTTTTTATGTTTTTTCTGGGAGCCGCCGCTTTGTCCGCAGGCACAGAGCCCGCCGCATAAAAGCGCCGCCACAGCAGCGGCGGCTGCTTTTTTATTCTCATACTGTTTCCTTTCGCTCTGTCTTTATTTTATCAGCGCCATTATCCCTTCGGCTGCAAGAGCAGCCGTGCTGGCTGTGAGCGCAACAGTGATAAGGCTCTTACCCATAAATGCAGGCACAAGACAGCACCCGAAGCCCACAGCTGCCGAAAGCGCACTGCCTGTGGAATAAAACACCGCAGGGACAGTCATCGCACCAAGCACCGCATACGGCACATAGTAAAGAAAGCTGCTCACAAATGCTGAGCTTATTTTTTTGCGAAACGCCACAAAGGGGACCATCCTGACAAGATAGGTAACTACTGCCATAACTGCAAGAAGAAGATAAAACCTCATTGTCCGCTCCCCTCCTCCTTTTTAACAGGGAACACCAGCGCCCCGAAAAGCGCCGCTGCCACCGTACATATTATTATCGAAAAGCCCGAGGACACGCCCTTGAAAAGGGGCACATATCTTATCACACAGCTTAGCCCTGCTGCCAGCAGGACCACCGCCAGCACGCCCACAGCCTTTCTTGCGGCAGGCACGAAGATAGCGGTGAACATTCCGTAGATAGCTATCCCAAGCGCCGCCTTGAGCATATCAGGCAATATCTCTCCTGCCGCCGCTCCCAGAAGCGTCCCCAGCGCCCAGGCTGTATACGGCATTATGATAAGTCCGTAAAGATACTGCTTTGTTACTTCCCTGCTCCTGCCCGATGCCACCGCAAAGACCTCGTCTGTTATGCCGAAGGAGCATATCAGTCTGTCTTTGAGCCCGAATGAGCCGTCCAGCTTCTGTGATAATGAAATGCTCATAAGGGAGTAGCGAAGGTTTATTATAAGCTGTGCTATCGCCATTTCCGGAAGCGTTCCGCCCGAGGTGATGACCGTAAGGCCTGCGACCTGACCCGCCGAGGTAAGGCAGGTCATAGAAATGAGCACCGCCCGAAACAGCGTCAGCCCCGAAGACACCGCCATTATCCCGAAGCCGAAGGACACCGACAGATAGCCCAGCGCTATCGGGATCGAGTCTTTTATCCCAGAGACAAATTCTTTATTTCCATTATTTACCACTTTATCACCTGTCTCAAAACTATTTCGGGGGATGGCCTTTTTAGGTCTCCCCCGAACTGTGCTTACTTTGTTATCTTGTCCTTACCGCCCATATACATTCTGAGAGGCTCGGGAATGTTTACTGTACCGTCCGCATTGAGGTTGTTCTCGAGGAATGCGATGAGCATTCTCGGCGGAGCAACAACAGTGTTATTAAGAGTGTGAGCGAAATATTTCTGGCCGTCCGCACCCTTTATCCTTATGCCGAGACGCCTTGCCTGAGCATCGCCCAGGTTCGAGCAGGAACCTACCTCAAAATACTTTTTCTGTCTTGGGCTCCATGCCTCAACATCGCAGCTCTTCACCTTCAGGTCTGCAAGGTCTCCCGAGCAGCACTCAAGAGTTCTTAC
>DFEO01000162.1 GCA_002368715.1 Ruminococcus sp. UBA3800 | reverse complement strand
TAAAAGTTGACCGAATGTTGACCAAAGTGATATGCCCATCGCTGAAATCAGCCGAAAACATCGTATTTTCGCAGTGAGGGTTGAAATTTAACAGATAATGTGTTATAATAACTGTATTGCAAATAATATTCATATCACAAAATATAAGGAGTGAACCAAATGAGCGAGCAGTGCTCTCATGATTGTTCAAGTTGTTCAGCGTCCTGCGCCGAACGTGACCCTAAGAGCTTTATCGAAAAAATGAAACCCGAAAGCTCCGTCAAGAGGGTCTATGCCGTAATGAGCGGCAAAGGTGGAGTCGGGAAGTCTATCGTGACCAGTATGCTGGCAGTTCTTGCAAACAGAAAAGGTCTTAAAACCGCTATTCTTGATGCTGATATTACAGGTCCGTCCATACCCACGTCCTTTAATATCCACACAAAAGCTGTCGGCACAGATGACGGCCTTGAACCTGTTGTTACAGCCAAGGGCATCAAGGTGATGTCGCTCAATCTTCTGCTGGAGAACGAGACAGACCCTGTTGTTTGGCGTGGTCCGGTTATTGCAGGAGCCGTAAAACAGTTCTGGACAGACGTTATCTGGGGCGACCTTGATGTAATGTTTATTGATATGCCTCCCGGGACAGGCGATGTTCCGCTGACCGTGTTCCAGTCCATCCCTGTTGACGGTATCATTGTCGTAACATCTCCGCAGGAGCTTGTTTCTATGATAGTTGAAAAGGCAGTGAACATGGCTGACCTTATGAACATACCTGTTATGGGTCTGGTCGAGAATATGTCTTATTATGAATGTCCCGACTGCGGAAAAAGACACAGCATTTTCGGTGAGAGCCATATAGACAAAACCGCAAAGTCTTTTGGCATCTCAGACACAGCAAAGCTTCCGATCGATCCTCAGCTTGCCTCCTGGTGTGACCAGGGACTCATAGAGCTTTTTGAGGGTGATTGGCTCGACTCACTTGCAGATACCCTGACTAAAACCCTGTAAACAGCCAAAAAAGAAACATCCCGAATGCTTATATGCTTTCGGGATGTTTTATATTCTATAATGTGCAGAACCTGAACTCACCGTTTTCCATAATGATGAAGCTGTGCTCGGAGCCATCCTTTGGAATAGATACCGAGCCGGGGTTTACATAAGTAAAACCGTCTCGTTTTTCATAGGCGGGGATATGCGTGTGGCCATGAAGCAGGATATCACCTTTGGAAAGCGCAGGCGGAGCATCACAGCTGAACTTGTGGCCGTGAGCAGCAAAGATGCAGAGCCCGTCCACATAAAGATAAGCATACTCTGCCATGATCGGAAACTCCAGCACCATCTGGTCGACCTCTGTGTCACAGTTTCCTCTTACGCAAAGTATCTTTTCTTTCAGAGGGTTCAGCATTCTTATGACCTCCTTGGGAGCA
This sequence comes from Ruminococcus sp. UBA3800, assembly GCA_002368715.1. Lineage (GTDB taxonomy): Bacteria > Bacillota > Clostridia > Oscillospirales > Ruminococcaceae > Hominimerdicola. The sequence goes on along the minus strand of DFEO01000162.1, from coordinate 5,019 downwards.
TAGCCCTCGGGGAGGTCGTTTCTGGGGCCGTGATACAGGATATCTCCAAGCAGGATCAGTTTTTGTGCATTGCTTTTCTCAAACTCTCTGACAAGTTTTTCACACCAGTATGCCGACCCATGGATATCCGACGCTATAAGCAGCTTCACCCTTCACACTCCCTTGCTGCTTCAAGCAGCTGTTCGCAGCTGTTTTTTATTCCCTTATAGATCCTGCATCCGGTCGTTTTGCCAAATTCCTTGACCATACGGATATAAAACTGCTGCTTTGTCTGTGCCGCAAGCACACACTTTCTTATCCTGTCAGCCTCGCTCTCAAACTCGGCGTCAACGTTATCAAGTATAAGGCTTGTCAGCTTATCGGGAACCGGTGCGCTTGCTTCGACATTTACAGGCTCATCCGCAGTCTTGTTTTCGGGCTCATCCGATACCTGCCCGGGGTTTTCTTTAAGATAAAGCTGCTTCAGGCGCAGATATCTTGGCCTTATCAGCTTATAAAAATCTGTTGCCTGCTGCTTATATATCTTTGCAAGCGAATTGTGGAGCTCTTCCTTTGTCTCAGATTCGCTCAGCAGCTCACTTATCTGCTGTATCTGTTCGGCGGTGCATACCTCCTGGAGTATATGTGTAAGATTTGGCATATATCCTCTGGGACGAGGCGTTCTTGTCTTGGGCTTGACATCGGTCTTCGGATCAGGCTCGGGCTCTTCCTCTGCCTTTTGTTCTTTCTGCTCATCAATGCTTTCAATGAGAGATTCAGACGGCTCGAAAACATCCTCCTCTATCACAGGTGCCGAAGCCTGCTCCGATTCGTCATCGGGTTCATCAGCCTTAACAGTGGCAGCAGAGCCCTGAGCATAATTCAAAGCCTGCGAAATGTTCCTTGTCCTGTAAACTACGGTGCGGATACCCTCGACATAATTTCCATGCCAAAAATCGTGCAGAAAATCAAAGCCTCTGTCGTTGCTTATGATGAACGCATGAGAATGCTCACCTCTTGCCACGATATAGCCGAGAAGTGTTGAAAGCTGAAAATCGAGCGCATTCTTTCCGCCGACGTGCACCTTGAAATACTCGATATCAGCACGGCATTTCATTACCTTACGGTGCATCTCAAAGCTTATCGTATCGGAATTTTCGCTGTAAAGGATGATGACGGTGTCATCGCTCTCCAGCATATCAATTCCGGACAGGCCTTTTGACTTAACGTTTTCAAAATCGATAAGGAATATCTTCATTTTTTCTTCTCCTTTGTCAGAATAAGGACCGCAAAAGCCGCAAGTCCAAGAACGCACGCACTGACCGCAATTATCATCCTTGCGGTATCTTCATGACCATTTATCACCTCGGCGCCTGCTGCCGCCTTTGATGACACACTGTCTGTTTCGGACGCTTCAGACACAGACGAGCTTACCGGTCCTGTCTGGACAGCCACGGATCCATCGTCCGTGCCGTCATATGTATAGCTTTGCTCCCTGATGGTCTTGTCAAGCTCCTGCGCTATCAGCTTATGTCCCTTTGAATTCGGATGGATGTCGCCTCTTTCCATATTGGTAAGCTCCAGTCCTTTGTCCTTGAAAGGCTCGTAGATGTCACACACATAGTAGCGAACAGTTCCGTTTTCATCAATAGCATTGTCTTTGATTATCTCATCGAGCTTCTCTATCTTGTCCTTTGACAGCCCCTGGAACATAAAAGCCGCAGGCACCTTTGCAAACGGGTCGTAAAGTGTCTGTATGATTATATCGGCATCACATTTTGATCTTACCTGTTCTATGATACTGATTATCACTTCCGAATACTTATCCAAAGCTTTGTCGATCCTGCCGCTGAGCTTTTCAACAGAATCCATGACTCCTTCAAGGTCGGTCACATTTTCAGCTATATCTTTGAGCTTGAGCTGCTTTCCGATATTCATCCTGTTATTTATAAAGTCACGGAATGGACCCAGGATATCATTTCCTCCGATAGAGATAACAACAAGATCACAGCCTGCCAGGTCATTGTCAAACTCGCCGTTTTTAAGGTGTTTCAGCAGCTGTGCGGACGTATCGCCCGAAACGGCATCATTGATAAGGGTGAACGGACAGATCCCGTTAAGCTCCTGAGTATACTCCTCGGCCAGCAGATTGGCATATGAGTCACAGTGATACGGATCTGACTTTTTAAATCCCTTCAGTCCGTAGCCTGCTGCGATAGAATCACCGAGGACAACGATCTTTTCCGGCACAGGGATATCCTGCGGTGTGCTTTGCGGATCATCAGCCAGGCAGATCAAAGGATCTGACATAAGAGCTGATAATATTAGCAGTATCAATAACAAATGTCTTTTCATAACCATTCCCTCTTTTCAATGATTATAACATATTTTTTCTTGATTGTAAAGGTTTTGCGACATAACTTGATCTCGTTGTTTTTTCTCTTGACAATATGGAAAGTATGTGTTAATATAATTATATATTGATATGACTATATGAAATTATATGTAAATATAAAACTTTTATGAACAGCGGTGATTTTTTATGACAGATTATTGTTATCCTGTATTGGGCGATGAGGTCGCTCTGCCTTTGTTCGTTACCGGAATAGGCGCCAGAGATCAGGAGTTTCATTTTATCAGAGAATCGGGCTATCCGAACTACCAGATCATCTACTGCACAAGAGGAAGCGGAAAGCTTATCATTGATTCGGTCACTTATGATATAAATGCCGGCGATGCTTTTTATCTTCCGCCAAAGTTTCCTCACGAGTATTACCCGACACAGGATATCTGGGAAACACACTGGATAGCTTTTGACGGCAGAGATGTTGAAGCTCTTATGGGACACCTGAAAATGGAGACTGCAAGGGTCTTCCACATCAGCGATCTTACATCTCTGGAGGCGGTCTTCAAGAAGACACTTTATCAGATGAAGACAAATTATTATTACAGCGGCCACCAGTCATCGGCTAATCTTTATCAGTTTCTTATCGAGCTTCACAGGGTGGTCAATCTCAGAAACGGCAGTCAGGATAGCCAGAAGCTCAATCAGGTCAAGCCTGTTATTGATTATATCGACAAGAATTTCAGAAACGAGCTGACGCTTGACGAGCTTGCGAACCTTATTGATCTTTCACCCCAGTATCTTTGCAGGCTTTTCAAGGAGTGCTATAATCTCAGACCATTTGAGTATCTTGCAAGGAAGCGTATCCAGCAGGCAAAGCTTATGCTTATGGAAAATGACCGCAATATAAACGAGATAGCAACGGCAGTCGGATATAATGACTGCAGCTATTTCTGCTCTGTTTTCAAAAAGCACGAGATGCTCTCGCCGGCTGAATTCCGTTCGCTGCACAAAAAGGCAGGCAGCTGATATCTTATAGTATGCCGGTCTGCATAGGATTATTATTGAATATTTTTAAAACGGTATGTCACTTTTTCAAGTTGGCATACCGTTTTTTTATTCTGTCTTATCGACAATTTATTCATTGCTTTGGTGATATCATTATTTTAGCAATAAAATGAAAGGAAGTAAAAAATGGATACCGAGATAAGGATATACACAGGCGGCATAATATATGCCGTTATCAGCGGCGACATCGACCACCACACGGCTAAAGGCATAAGGACCGACATTGACAAAGCTGTCAGCGAGCACGACCCGGGACTTCTTATCCTTGATTTTTCAAGAGTGACCTTTATGGACAGCTCGGGCATAGGTCTTGTCATGGGCAGATACCGTCAGATGACAGACCGTGGCGGCGAGGTGATTCTGACAGGAGTCGCAGGCTATATAAGAAAAGTGTTTCAGCTGTCAGGTATAGACAGGCTGACGAAGATAGCCGACGATGTCAGCAGGATACTAAGCGGCGAAAACAGAATTGATGAAGACATCAAGGAGGAAATGACAGATGAAGCAAAGACTTATTAACAGGATGAAGCTTACCTTTCCGAGCTGCTCCGAGAACGAGAGGTTTTCAAGAGCGGCAGTAAGCAGCTTTATATCTCAGCTGGACCCGCTGATAGACGAAATATCAGACATCAAGACCGCAGTTTCGGAGGGTGTGACAAATGTCATAGTCCACGCTTATCCCGACAGGATAGGTGAGGTGTTTATGGAGGTGAAGATATTTGCAGACAGAAGTGTCCGCATAAAAATAAGAGACAAGGGCTGCGGTATCGAGAACATCGAAAAAGCAATGGAGCCGATGTTTTCGACCTCACACGATGAGGAGAGGGCAGGGCTCGGCTTTGCGGTCATGCAGAGCTTTATGGACAAGGTAAGCGTCAGGAGCATCCCTGAAAAAGGAACAACGCTGATACTTACCAAACAGCTAAAGGAAAAAGAGCGGTATGAGTAGGACAGCCAACGATCCTCTTGTCACACAGAACCTGGGGCTCGTTCACCTTTGCGCAAACAGATTCCGAAACCGTGGCATCGAATATGAGGAGCTTTACAGTGCAGGCTGTATGGGTCTTGTCAAGGCATCAAAAAGCTTTGAACCCGAGCGTGGGGTCAGGTTTTCGACCTATGCTGTGCCTGTTATCCTGGGAGAGATAAAGCGCCTTTTTCGTGACGGCGGAACAGTCAAGGTATCAAGAAGCCTCAAAGAGCTTTCATTGAAGGTCACAGCCGCAAGAGAGCGCTTTATCCATGAAACGGGAAGGGAACCAAGGCTTGGCGAGCTTTGCGGTCTGCTTAATGCAGATGAGTCCGATGTGATCCAGGCGCTCAACTGTTCTATGCCGGTGCTGAGCCTGTCTCCGACCTATGATAACGACGATGAACATCAGATCGACGTTCCTGTGGAAGCGCACGACCTCGAGATAGCCGACAAGCTTGCGCTTAGACAGGCGCTGAGCTCACTTGAAGCAGCTGACAGAAAACTCATATTCCTGCGCTATTTCAAAAACCTTACCCAGTGCGAAACAGCAAAGCTTTTGGGTATGACCCAGGTCAAGGTCTCACGACAGGAGAAAAAGCTTTTGCAAAAAATGAGAGATCAGCTGATAGTTTAAGGCAACACCGCACAACCCACG
>DFEO01000070.1 GCA_002368715.1 Ruminococcus sp. UBA3800 | reverse complement strand
GCAATTATAACATAGCATCGCTGCACTGTCAATAAAAAACGCCATAGTACTTCTGACTTAAGATCAGAAATACTATGGCTTAAAACTTCTATATCAGCGCAGCCTTTACCTGGCGGTCTTTGTTCTCCTTATCTCATCTTTTATTGCCTGCATTATCGTTTCCTTAGCCTTTATCGCTTCAGCCTTTGAAAGCGGCGGTGTTTCACCAAGAGGATATGTGATGCCCAGCTGCTCATACTTGACCCTGCCCATCGTGTGATACGGCAGCACGTCAAGAGCACGGAGCGTTTTTAGATGAGCAAGAAAAGCGCCCAGCCTTTTAAGGCTCTCCTCATCGTCAGTCAGCCCCGGCACGACAACGTGTCTTATCCACAGTTCAACTCCGCTTTTGCTGACAAATTCGGCAAAGCTCAGGATATTGTCATTATAATGTCCCGTTATCTGCTTATGCTTTTGCCTGTCGATATGCTTTATATCCAGCATCACAAGGTCGGTGTGCTTCATAAGCTGTACAAATTTTTGTGCACTTTGTTTTGAAAAAGCGACTCCGCTGGTGTCAAGGCAGGTGTGTATGCCTCTTTTTTTTGCTTTTTCAAACAGCTCGATAAGAAAATCCATCTGCATCAGCGGCTCACCGCCTGTGCAGGTGATGCCGCCGCCCTTCATAAATTCCTTGACACTGTCATACTCATCAAGAAGCTCGTCGGCTGTTTTTTTATCTCCCCTGCCGGGCTCCCAGGTGTCCGGATTGTGACAGTAAAGGCAGCGCATGGGGCAGCCCTGAAAAAAGATCACAAACCTTATCCCGGGGCCGTCTACCGTGCCGAAGCTCTCTGTCGAATGGATAAAGCCCTCCACGGCTTACTCCTCCTTAATGCTCTTGCTTTTTATATGCTTTTCTATCTCAGCCACAACAGGGGTCAGCACACCGCCTGCCGCAAAAACTATCCAGCTGTATTTCCAGCTGTCTAAAATGAAGCTCACACATAAAAACACTGCAACTATACACATCCAGTATATAAGCATGATGTTTATCCCCCTGCTTCCGGCACGGCGCAGCTTTTTCTTTTCTCTGCTGAAGCTGCCTTCTTCAAGCAGCTTTTCATAGCTCTCCCTGATGATCGAATCACGGACCATCAGGTAAACTCCTGCCGCTATCATAAACAGCATAAGACACACTCCGGCAGCACCGAGGATATCCTCATTTTTTCCCGCCCTTTCACTCAGAGCGCCTGTGACCAGCATGGCAGCTGCGCCGAGTATGATAAGCACTACACCGATAATGATACTGTTCGTATATTTCGGCGAAAAGCTCTCAAGTCTTTCTTTTGCAAGTCCCGACACGCCATACTCGGTGTCAATATCCTCTTCGGAAAGATATTTATACGGTCTCATTATACTGTCTGTCTTTATGAAGACAGCCACAGCTATACTTATTATAACGAGTGTCAGCGCCAATCCGGGCACTGCGACGATATCGCCGTATCTTTCAGAAAGCGCACCCAGCATAATAAACGGTGTCGGAGCAGCAATACAAAGAGCCGTAGCAAGTGCCGTCTTTACCGAGCATTTCTTTGCTGCCGCAGCTGACTGCTGTGCCTGCTCCATCCCTACCCTGCGAAGCGGAGGGACGTTTTCATCAGACTCTGACAGCTCCGCCGTTTCTATATCATCCTTCAAAAGATAGTCGGTAGATACTCCGAATATCTCTGACATTCTGAGTATCTTATTAAGGTCGGGCACCGATTGTGCGCCCTCCCATTTCGAGACCGACTGACGGCTCACATCCATCTTCTCTGCCAGATCCTCCTGGCTCATCCCGTTCTTTTTTCTCAGGTCGATTATCTTGTCTGCAAGTATCATGATCCTACCTCCCGGTCATTTCACATTCAAGTGTTTTTCATGACCTCATGATAGCATTTTCTGCGGCAGAATTCTACCAACCGTGCTTTACAATTGCGCAACCGGCCGTTGCAAACGGCGCAAATACGCACTTTTTCAGCTTTTGACACATAAAAGGCCGGTAAAAGCCTGCCGCAAGAACATTATAACACAAATGCTGTCAAAAGTAAAGAGTCAGGGACCTTTTCCAAGCTCTGATTCTATCTCGGCAACTATCTCGCTCATGCTCACGCCAAGCGCCCGTGATATTTTGTAGAGCGTTTCAAGCGTAGGCTTGCGCTCACCTCTTTCGATAGCGCTGAGGTGCGTCCTTCCAAGGTCAGCAAGACCGCTGAGCACCTCCTGAGATATACGCTTTCTTTTTCTGAAGCGCCATATCACCAGCCCCACTACCCGAGGATCCAGTGAATCGTGTTTCATAGTATCACCTCAGTGATATTTTACGCTAATTAACGCCTAAGAAAGAATACAAATGTTGACATTTTAAAGTTAATGTGATATAATCAGGTAACAAAGAATACATATGTGGACAGTTCGGTTAAGCATCGACTCTTTAAAAAGGGCGTATCTGCGCCGAAAAACGATTCTGATAAACGTCCGGAAAACGAGTTCGGTCAGAAAAGTTTTTTCATAATTTTATTTTCAGACCGTTTATTGTATTCTGGCCAAAATGGTGCTATATTATATCCAAGAGACACGGAGGTAATTTCTATGAAAAGATTCAGCAATGCAGGAGACAAGATACAGACGTTAGCCATTATTATTGCGATAGTAGGCTCACTGCTTATAATAGCGCTCTATATGTATATCCTGAATGACGCACAGGATCTTCTCGTTCTTAAAGACGATCTTTCTTCTATGAACGATGACTCTTTGATCGGACGTGTGATACAAAGCTTCAAGTCAGATGAAATGGTTCTGGCGTTTTGTACGATAAAGGATATGCTCACCCTCTGGTTCTGGATGCTTCTGCTCTATGCCTTCGGCGAGCTCTGCGAGAACGTATTTGAACTCAACCACAGCTCCAGAGTCACCTTCTATGATGATTATGAGCGTTACAAGAAAAACCCGAACGGCACCCCTCTTGAGAAAGCCCTGACGGGAAACCAGAAGCTCGATTCTCAGCAGCTATGGCAGTGTCCGAATTGCAGCAAGATAAATCTCAACTCCAGCGACACCTGCGTGGACTGCGGTTTCAGAAGATGATATCACAGTTGTTGTTCTGTGTTTTTTGTGTTTTCATAATTGACCTTTTGTTGACCTTTTCTGTTATTCGGTTGACCCCGGACACCCCTGTCATAAACGGCAGGGGTGTCCGGCATTTAAAAGAGACTGCTGTAAGAACAGCTTCAGGCGAAGAATGGTACCTCTCCCCGAAGGGATGAGGTACCATTTTTCGCACTTGGCATCGCTGCGAAACAGCGAAACCACAATATTTTACAAGCAGAGCCGGCTGCTTGCAACAGCCCCTTTTGTCATGTTAGATCACAGCTTTTCGTGGAACGTTCTCGAGATAACGTCGTCCTGCTGTTCCTTTGTCAGCTTGATAAAGTTTACCGCATAGCCCGATACTCTTATAGTCAGCTGGGGATACTTCTCGGGGTGCTGCTGCGCATCCAGCAGAGTATCACGGTTGAGCACATTCACATTGAGGTGATGACCTCCCTTTTCTGCATAGCCGTCAAGCAGACCTATCAGGTTGTCCACCTGTGCTTCGTTTGGTTCATTATTTGCCATTATATGTCCTCCTTATCGTCGATCGCCTTCTCTGTCGGCTGACAGCAGGCTGTTTTTCCTGTGCCGCAGTCTGAAGCGCTGAATCTATGAACACTTATACCTTCTTTGTTCTCGTCTATCGAAACATTCAGATGCCCGTCGCCGGATGCAATGAGCTTATCTATCATCTCTACAAGCTCGTTGAGCTTGCCGTCGTCCTCGTCCTTTGTTACATTATATCCCATCGTCAAGCTCCTGTGAAAGTGATTCAATGTCGATGTCTCCCGCAAAGATCTCGTCGTCCTTGCCAAGGGCATCGGGGATTATGGTGAAGGTGTTCGAGATACCGTCCTGTGCGTGTCTGAACGGAAGCTTCGATACGGAAGCGAGCGATGCCGCTGCACCGTGGGTATCTCTGCCGT
>DFEO01000076.1 GCA_002368715.1 Ruminococcus sp. UBA3800 | reverse complement strand
ACGAGAGGTCGCCCCTTTGAAAAGCACGGACAAAGCTAACCTCAAGCCGCTTGCGGCTTGACAAACAGGTGTGAAGCAAGGAAAAGAACAGTTCTATGCTATAAACGAAGAAAAGCCGAAAAGGCTTTTCGAGGAGGCTACTGAGAGGTTCTATTTTGACCGAGTTGTAGATTATTTCTTTCGTGCTGATAAGAGGTGTCGGCTAACGCCGACGATTTTAAATGGGGGCTTTCCGGTCGCCCCCATACCCCTTCGGGTGGACATTTCCCAGCGTAAGCGCAGCTAATGCGTGCTCCCATACCCCTTCGGGTGGACACTTTTCAGGGATACATATTTACAACATATAACGACAGAAACCGACATAAAACGACATTGACCGACGAAAGCGACGAAAAAAGACCCACCGGGCAGTACCCGGTGGGTGGCGATGTTTATGACCGTTTTTCAGTGAGCGGCGAAGTCTTTCTTGACAACGATGTGGATCTTGTTTCTGATGATGCCGACCGTGACATCGTCCGCAAGGCTCGCAAGGATGGACTTCTCAAGCTCGTCCCAGCGCTCCTTTACCTCGGGCTCCGATGCCTCGGCATCAAGTCCGCTGCGGTAATCTCCGAGCGACCATATCTGATCCTCGTCATAATCCGATGCGCCCATCTTCATAGCTCCGTAAGGGTCGTCCTTCGCAAGCTTCGCACGGTTTTTGAGCATATACTCTATGCCCACAGTGAGCTTGCCCAGTATCCCCTTTGCAGCATCGTTGCGGCCGGACTTTGCTACCGACAGTATCTTTTCAACATCGTACTCGGTCTTGTCCCTCGGGGCAACATACAGGTGCAGCTCATACCTGCTGCCGTCGTTCTCGATCCAGAAGCTGCCGTCGCCGTAGATAAGAAGCGGCGGGAGCATACATATAAGCTCCTCCGCAAGAAGTCTCAGCCTTCTTGCTGACCTTGGGTCGAGGTCGTTGAAGTCTGCGACCTTCTGAGCCACCTCGGGGATAGCCTTGAAGTCGGTCGAAAACTGCTGGAGCGGATAGATATCTGATCTCATTTTTTACCTCCGTTAATAGCTGTATCATCTCTTTTAGTTTACCACATATATCTCCGCTTGTCAATCACCCTTCGGGTCAGATCCGCACATATCGGTTTTCACTGCTATTTCTGCCGACCGTCGCCGTGCGGAAGCCTTGGGGTGCGGAAAAAAAGGTATTCTCTGCCGAATATTTATGGTCATATACTTGACACACCAATTAAGATGCTTAGATAATGGGGTTCGGGGCGAAGCTCCGATGGGTCGGTAACGAGGGCGAAGCCCTCCCCCCCATACTCTCCCGAGCTCGCTGTGAGCGAATGCTCACAGACGAGCGAGGGTCCGGGGGCAAAGCACGAAAAAGCCGGGCGTGAACTATATTAACAAAATATACCTTGACAAGAGGGGCAAAAAGTGAGATAATACAAGAGTATGCAAAATAAAGAAAGGACTGTTTTTAATGAAAAAAGAGCTTTCAAAGCTTTACGACCCCTCCTCGGTCGAGGACAGGATCTATAAATACTGGATGGACGGCGGCTTTTTCCATGCCGAGCCCGACCCGAAAAAGAAGCCCTACTGCATAGTTATACCGCCCCCGAACATCACGGGACAGCTTCATATGGGTCACGCTCTTGACGAAACGCTCCAGGACATCCTTATCCGCTGGAAGAGGATGAGCGGTTACAGCGCACTGTGGCTGCCCGGCACCGACCATGCGGCTATCGCCACCGAGGCCAAGATCGTCGAGGCGATGAGAAAAGAGGGCATCACCAAGGAGCAGCTCGGAAGAGAGGGTTTTATGGAGCGTGCCTGGGAGTGGAAAAAACAGTACGGCGGCAGGATAGTAGAGCAGCTCAAAAAGCTCGGCTCCTCGTGCGACTGGGACAGAGAGCGCTTCACTATGGACGAGGGGTGCTCGAGAGCTGTTAAGGAAGTTTTCGTAAAGTATTACGAAAAGGGACTTATCTACCGCGGCGAGAGGATAATAAACTGGTGCCCCAAGTGTAAGACCTCGCTTTCCGATGCAGAGGTGACATATGAAGATCAGGCAGGGCATTTCTGGCACCTGAGATATAAGATAAAGGACTCGGACAGCTATGTTGAGCTTGCAACGACCAGACCCGAGACTCTGCTTGGCGATACAGCCGTTGCGGTGAACCCGAATGACGAGAGGTATAAGGATCTGATCGGAAAGACTGTCATTCTGCCTATCGTTCACAGGGAGATACCTGTCGTTGCGGACGACTATGTGGAGATGGATTTCGGAACGGGAGTCGTAAAGATAACTCCTGCCCACGACCCCAACGACTTTGAGGTGGGTCTGCGCCACAAGCTGCCTGTTATAAACGTTATGAACGACGATGCGACTATCGCCTCTGATTATCCGAAGTATGCGGGTATGGACAGATATGAGGCAAGAAAGGCGATAGTATCTGATCTCGAAGCCGAGGGTGCGCTTGTGAAGGTAGAGGATCACGAGCACAATGTCGGCACCTGCTACCGCTGCGGAACAACGGTCGAGCCAAAGGTATCGACTCAGTGGTTCGTAAAGATGAAGCCTCTGGCACAGCCTGCTATCGACGCTGTTAAAAACGGCGACACGAAGTTCGTTCCCGAGCGCTTTGACAAGATATACTTCCACTGGCTCGACAATATCCGTGACTGGTGTATCTCCCGTCAGATATGGTGGGGCCATCAGATACCTGCGTTTTACTGTGACGACTGCGGCGAGATGGTGGTCACAAAAGAAAGCAGCGCTGTCTGCCCCAAGTGCGGCAAGCCTATGAGACAGGACAGCGACACTCTCGATACATGGTTCTCGTCGGCACTGTGGCCGTTCTCGACTCTTGGCTGGCCCGACAAGACCGAAGACCTTGACTATTTCTATCCCACGAACACGCTCGTTACGGGGTATGATATCATTTTCTTCTGGGTCATCAGGATGATGTTCTCGGGACTTGAAAATATGGGCAAGGTGCCTTTTGACACCGTTCTTATCCACGGACTGGTCAGGGATGCTCAGGGAAGAAAGATGTCGAAATCTCTCGGCAACGGTATCGACCCTCTGGAGGTCATCGCAAATTACGGCGCTGACGCTCTGAGATTTATGCTGGCAACAGGAAACGCTCCCGGAAATGATATGCGTTTTATCGAGGAGAAGGTAAAGAGCTCGAGAAACTTTGCAAACAAGCTGTGGAACGCTTCACGCTTTATAATGATGAACCTGCCAGAGGGCTTTAAAGCAGACAGGCTGCCCGAAAACCTGAGCGTTGAGGACAAGTGGATAGTGTCGAAGTTCAACACCCTTGCAAAAGAAGTCAACGACAACCTTGAAAAGTTCGAGCTCGGCATCGCAGTTGCAAAGCTTTACGACTTTATCTGGGACGTTTACTGTGACTGGTATATCGAGCTGACAAAGCCGAGGATCCAGGCAGGCGGCGAGAGTGCCGAGAACGCTCAGACTGTACTTGTTTATGTTATGAAGGGGATGCTCAAGCTCCTGCACCCGTTCATGCCGTTTATAACCGAGGAGATATGGCAGGCGCTCGTTGATGACGGCTCGTCTATCATGGTACAGGATTTCCCTGTGTTCGATGAGGCACTGTGCTTTAACGAGGACGAGGAGACCTTCGAGAAGATCATAGCAGGCATCAGGGCAATAAGAAACTGCCGTGGTGAGATGAACGTTCCGCCCTCCAAGAAGGCAAAGCTGTTCATCGAGACCGCAGAGCCCAAGGTGTTCGCTCTGGGCGAGATGTTCTTCGAGCGCCTTGCTTCCGCTTCTGAGGTCATCATCAGCGAGAAGTTCGACGGCAAGGACTGCCAGACAGTTGTCACCGATTCGGCAAGGTTCTTCATCCCGCTCTCTGAGATCATCGACACCGACAAGGAGAGAGCAAGGCTTGAAAAGGACAAGCAGAAGGCGCAGAAGGATATAGATTTCCTCAGCGGCAAGCTCAACAACCCGGGCTTCGTTTCAAAGGCTCCCGAGAAGCTTATCGAGGCCGAGCGTGAAAAGCTGAAAAAGGCCGAGGAAAAAATGGCAAAGATCCTCCAGTCGCTCGAAGCTCTGGAAAAATAAAGCCAGCAGGGGCGGTGCTCGCCGCACGGCTGTGGTTCCGGCGAAATAACGCAGCTGAGCCTGAATGATCCGCCAGAGACATAAAAGTTTGGGTCGAGCCTTTTCA
>DFEO01000045.1 GCA_002368715.1 Ruminococcus sp. UBA3800 | reverse complement strand
GAGCTCAACGGCTGGGAGGCTGAGAGCGATGCCTCAAAGCTGATACAGGGTCTGGGTCTGAGTGAGGATATACTTTATCAGCAGATGTCTGCCCTTTCGGGTAACGAAAAGGTGAAGGTGCTGTTGGCGCAGGCGCTTTTCGGCAACCCCGACATCATCATGCTGGACGAGCCCACCAACCACCTGGACATCGACGCTATCCGCTGGCTGGAGGATTTCCTTGCTGACTATTTCGGAACTGTCCTTGTGGTATCCCATGACAGGCACTTCCTCAATAACGTATGCACCCACATAGTGGATATAGACTATACCAAGATAAAGATGTATGTCGGAAACTATGAGTTCTGGTATGAGTCCTCGCAGCTTATGCAGCGGCTCATGAAGAACCAGCAGAAGAAAAACGAGGACAAGATAAAAGAGCTCCAGGAGTTTATAAACCGCTTCTCTGCAAACAAGTCAAAGTCCCGTCAGGCAACGGCAAGAAGAAAGCTGCTCGACAAGATAAGCCTGGAGGAGATACCGGCATCCTCGAGAAAGTATCCCTTTGTTCAGTTCACGATGGACCGTGACCTCGGAAAGGACATCCTTAAAGTAAACGGCATCTCGAAGACGGTCGATGGTGTAAAGCTTCTCAATAACGTTTCCTTCACCCTTTCAAGGACCGACAAGGTAGCGTTCATCTCCGAGAACGAGCAGGCCGTAACGGCTCTGTTCAAGATACTTGCCGAGGAGGAGGAGCCTGACGAGGGCACCATAAAGTGGGGAGTATCGACCTCACGCTCCTATTTCCCCGTGGACAACTCGAAGTATTTCAACGGCCACACCGAGTCGATAGTTGACTGGATAAGACCCTATTCCCAGTCCGAGGTAACAGACACCTATTTAAGAGGTTTCCTTGGCAAGATGCTTTTCTCGGGAGACGAGATATACAAGCCTGTGGAGGTGCTTTCCGGAGGCGAGAAGGTAAGATGTATGTTCTCAAGGATGATGCTGTTCGGCTCCAACGTTATCATGCTTGACAGACCCACCAACCACCTTGACCTGGAGTCGATAACGGCGGTGAACAACGCTATGGTGGATTTCAAGGGAGTGGTCATCTTTGCTTCTCACGACCACGAGATAGTCCAGACTGTGGCTAACCGTGTGATAGAGATAACACCCGACGGCTGCATCGACAGGATGGGTACCTATGACGAGTTCCTTGACTGGAGAAGAGAGCACGGAATGAAGTCTTTCATAGAGTGACCGCCTTGCATTCGGGAGACAGAGATGAAAAAATACAGACACATTACAGTCCGACCCTTTAAGGAGCAGGACATTGAAACAATAACAGCGATATGGAACGGGTGCTTTGGGCAAAAGCTGGATGCAGAGCAGGCACGGAAGTTCTTTTCGGTACAGGTATACTGCGGTGCGGCGCAATATAAGGACGAAGTATCGGGAGTGTATATCCTCCGTCCGGGCAGCAGCGGCACGGCAGCGAGCGCTGTTTATGCTGTGGCCGAGGGCGTGAGAGGAAAGGGCATTGGCCACGTTATGGCCGAGCATTCGATGTTCATAGCAAAGCAAAAAGGCTTTGAGAGCCTGGAGGCGCAGAGAGTGTCCGCTTCGGACAGGGCGGCACGGGCTATGTTTGGAAAGCTCGGTTTTGAAAGCAGAGACGAAGACAGCGGAGACGGTGTGTTTTTTTGCCGGGCGCTGTGAAAAAAGATATGGAGGAATAAAAATGTTAAAGCCTGCAAGTATTTTCAGCAACGATATGGTGCTCCAGAGAGATAAGAACATAACCGTATGGGGCAGGGGCGAGAACGGCAGGACCGTAAAGGTAAGCATAAACGGTGTTTGCCGAAGCGGCAGCGTAAAGGACGGCAGGTGGGAGGTGATCCTTCCGCCGATGAGCGCCGGCGGCGACTATGAGATGAGCGTGACCGACGGCACCGACACCGTGACGTTTTACCGTGTTGCGATAGGCGAGGTGTGGCTTTGCGGCGGTCAGTCGAATATGGAGCTGGAGCTTCAGAACGCAAAGGACGGCAAAGAGATACTCGAGACCCTTACACCGGATAGTAATGTGAGGTTTTATTATACCCAGAAAAACGGCTGTAAGAACGAGAAGTTCTATCACGATGAGGAGAACTCGGCGTGGTCGCAGGCAGGAGAGCAGCAGTCAAGAGCCTGGAGCGCTGTGGGCTTTCACTTCGGAGCAAAGCTTGCAAAGGACCTTGGTGTGACGGTGGGGCTTATCGGCTGCAACTGGGGCGGCACCTCGGCAAGCGCCTGGGTGGACAGGCAGACTCTCGAAGCCGACAGCAGGATAAGAAGCTATATTGATG
Source organism: Ruminococcus sp. UBA3800 (assembly GCA_002368715.1). GTDB lineage: Bacteria > Bacillota > Clostridia > Oscillospirales > Ruminococcaceae > Hominimerdicola. The sequence goes on along the minus strand of DFEO01000045.1, from coordinate 7,295 downwards.
AATACGACGAGAAGATAAAGGGCAAGTCTATTGAGGTGCAGCAGAGGGAATACGAGGAATATGAGGAGTATGACCGCAAATGGCACGAAAAGGAGCAGGAGGTCTATAAGAACGAGCCGGGCGCATCCTGGGACAGGGTCCAGGAGCTTTGCGGCAAGAATCTGTGGCCGGGACCTATGTGCGAGCTCAATCCATTCCGCCCCACAGGGCTTTTTGACACGATGCTCATGCGTGTGTGCCCCTATACCCTAAGAGGGTTCCTCTATTATCAGGGCGAGTCTGACGACCACAAGCCCGACAGCTATTATGAACTGTTCACGGCGCTTATAAAGCTGTGGAGAACGAAATGGGGAGATGACGACCTTCCGTTCGTGCTCACTCAGCTGCCGATGTTCAAATATAAAAACGATCCCGATTACAAGCACTGGGCAAAGATACGCTCGGCGCAGGACAGGGCTTTCAGAACAGTGAAAAACACAGGTATGGCTGTCATCCTTGACTGCGGAGAGCTGGACAATATACACCCAACAGACAAAAAGCCCGTAGGAGAAAGGCTCTGCCTTCAGGCCGAGAAACTGGCATACGATATGGATGTTGACGCTTTCGGACCGATGTTTGAGAGAGCAGAGTTTGATGGCAGCAGGGCAGTGCTGACACTGAAATATAATGACGGGCTTGAGATAAGAGGCGACGGCTCGGGCTTTGAACTGGCAGGAGAGGACGGCGAGTTCAAGGCGGCAAGAGCCGAGATAAAGGACGGCAGGGTCATCCTGACTTGCGACGAGATAAGCAGCCCTCGGTATGCAGCTTACTGCTGGACAAACTATGGGGATGTAAACGTCTTTAACAAGACCGGGATACCGCTTGCGCCGTTCAACACATATACCGAGAGGCACAGGAGGTAAGAATGGGAGTCTGGGATGTTTTTTCGCCGTTTTATGATGCGGCGGAAACGATATATAACAGGGACGTTTACACGTCCACCGGAAAGCGTGTTGCCGCCGAGATAAATGAGGGCGACACCGTTCTCGAGTGCGCCTGCGGCACAGGCTCTATCACAAGATATATAGCGCCTAAGTGCAGGCTTATCGTGGCGACGGATATGTCGAAGGGGATGCTTTTTGAAGTGCAGAAAAACTGTGGCGGCCTTGGAAACATCAAATTCAGATATGCCGACATAATGCACATAAACTGCCGTGACGAACGCTTTGACAAGGTGGTGGCAGGAAACGTGATCCACCTGCTGGACGACTCCTACGGAGCTGTCCGTGAGCTTCTGCGTGTGTGCAAGAGCGGCGGAAAGGTGATAATCCCCACCTATATCAATTCCGAGAAGCCCTCGGGCAGCGTGGCGGCGGATGCGCTCAGGGTCATAGGGGTGGACTTCAAGCAGGAGTTTACCTATGAGAGCTATAAGCGTTTTTTTGCCGACGGCGGATTTGATGCCGTGTTTGATATAGTGGACGGCAGGATGCCGTGTGCGATAGCTATTATAGAAAAGAAATAACGCCTTTTGGCAGATCGGGGTCAGAAAGATGAATGATATCCTGCGTATCGAAGCGGTCTTTGCAAAAACCTTCGGGCTTGGCGATGCTGTGAGCCATGTGCCCGTGATAAGGGACATGACTGTCACAAACATAAGTGCTGAGGAGTGTACGGGTCTGGAGCTCAGGCTTCATTTTGACCCGGCCTTTGCTCAGGATGTGACCCTGCCCGTTACGGCGGTGGGGGCAGGCGAGACCCTGAGAGTGACTCCCGTGGAGCTTTCCATAGATGCGATGATGCTCTCAAGGCTCACCACGAACACTCCGGCAAAGCTTTTTGCAAGCGTCTGGAGAGGAGAGGAGGCGCTTTGCCGCCAGCAGGAGGAGATAGACCTTATGCCTGCAAACCTTTGGTGCGGCACCGGGAAGCTCCCCGAGACTATCTGCACCTTTGTAACCCCGGATGCGGCAAGCGTAAAGCAGATACTTGACAGCGCATCCGTCCTTATGCAGCAGTGGACGGGAGATGCACGGTTTTTGGGATATCAGACCCAGGATATAAACAACGTCAAGCAGCAGGCAGGAGCTATATTTGAAGCGATAAAGGCTATGAAGCCGGGTTATGTCAATCCGCCCGTCAGCTTTGCCGAGCCTGTCACGGTGCGTCCGGCAGACGTTTTGTGCGCCGAGGGCAAGGGCAGCTGTCTGGACCTTTCGCTCCTTTATGCTTCCTGTCTGGAAGCCGCAGGCCTTGCGCCGCTGGTCATATTTTTGCAGGGCCATGTCATAGCCGGGGTGTGGCTGGAGGAGCAGTCCTTTGCCGACTGTGCGAACGATGATGTCACCGCTATACAAAAGCGCCTTGCCGACCAGGCCGAGGAGATACTCTGTGTTGAGTGTACCGATATGGTGGCTGGCAGAAGCATAGCTTTTGATACGAGTGTCGAGAACGGCAAAAGACATTTCTTCTCAAACGACCGGTTCGATGTCTGCGTGGATGTTAAGCGTTCGAGAGCAAGCGGTATCGGCTCGGGAGCCGCAGCCGCAAAGGAGGGTATGAAGATAACGGTATCAGATGCCCTTTCGGCAGGAGCCCCCAGAGCAATAGGGATGGATCAGATAGGTGTTGCTTCGGGCACCAGAGAGATGAGCCGTGAAAGGGTGTGGGAGCGAAAGCTTCTCGACCTTACCCTGCGAAACTCACTTCTCAATTTCAGGGCGACAAAAAACACCCTGCGCCTTGTCTGCTCGGATCTTGCAAAGCTTGAAGACACCATATGGAACGAGAAGGATCTTCTTGTCTGCGAGGCGGCTTCGGGGCTGGTCATAACAGACAGCAGGGATCTTGAAGCTGTTGTTGACAATTCGCTTGTCAAAACTGTAAGCGAGGAGGAGCTTGCAAGCGGCAGGATAAGAAGCTTTGTCGGTCAGGCGGAGCTTGAGCGCACACTCAAAAGCATCTACCGCTCGGCAAAGACCTCTCTTGAGGACAACGGAGCAAACACGCTGTTTCTGGCGATCGGTTTTTTGAAATGGTATGAGTCGGACGTATCTCAGAAGGCGAGATATGCGCCTTTGATCCTTGTGCCTGTTGACCTTGTGAAGAGCATAAGGAGCCATGGATATGTGATAAGGACCCGTCAGGAGGATCCTCAGATAAATATCACTCTGCTTGAATATTTAAGGCAGGATCACGGCATAGAGATAACAGGCCTTGATCCGCTGCCGCAGGACGAAAACGGTGTGGATACGGCACTTGTGTTCAATACCGTGCGTCAGGCTATAATGAACAAGAGCCGCTGGAACATCCTCGATCTTGCATATCTCGGGCTGTTCTCCTTCGGCCAGTTCGTTATGTGGAACGACCTCAAATCCCGTCTTGACGAGCTGCAGGAGAATAAAGTGGTGCGAAGCCTTATCGAGGCGAAGCTGATGTGGCAACCAAAGGAGCAGACCGTTACCGCCGAGAACAGCGACAGGACTGTTTCTATGGCGGATGTTGCCGTTCCGCTGATAGCAGATTCCTCTCAGCTGTCCGCTGTTGTTATGGCATCAAAGGGCGAGAGCTTCGTTCTTCACGGCCCTCCCGGAACCGGCAAGAGCCAGACTATCACGAATATGATCGCTAATGCGCTTTATCAGGGGAAATCGGTGCTTTTTGCAGCCGAGAAGATGGCGGCGCTGAGCGTTGTTAAAAAGAGGCTCGCAGGAATAGGGCTTGACCCGTTCTGCCTGGAGCTGCACTCGAACAAAACGAACAAGAGCACTGTGCTCTCACAGCTGGAAAAGGCTCTCGAGGTGGGCAGGATAAAGCCTGCGGCCGATTATGAGCAGACGGCGGCTAAGTGTGAGGAGCTCAAGGCCGAGCTGAACCACATAATGGACGCTCTGCACGATGCGAGAAAAAGCGGTCTGTCGCTTTACGATTCTATCGGTATCTTCCGTGAGAATCTGATATATAAGGACGTGCTCACGCTCGATGATGCGTTTTTGGCATCCCTTGACCCGTCAGGGCTTGACAGGGCGCTGGAACTGACAGACAAATATGCTTCTGCCGCAGCAGAGCTGGGCGTTTTTGCCGAGCATCCGTATAAGGCTTATAACGGGCTCAATTATTCTATCGAGCTTCGTGACAGCTTTGCCGGGGACTGCCGTAATACGGTCGCACTCGCTGCGGCTGCCGCAAACGGTCTTGCGCATCTCGGACAGACGATGAATGTCGGGGGCACTGACCGAAGGACCGCCGAAGGTCTTTGCGGTGTTGCCGAGGCTTCTGCTGCCGGAGGTGCGACCCTTGAAGGGCTGATCTTCAATGCCGAGATAGACAGCCTTTGTGCTGCTCTGGAGCAGCTTTGCCAAAAGGGTGAGGCGCTGAACGAACAAAAGGCACAGCTGCTGGCAGATTATGAAAAGGGGATCCTTGACTATGATTGTCAGGGCGCAAGAAGAGCCTATAAGGAGGCAAGTGCCAAGTGGTTCCTCGGGCGATATTTCGGCATCAGAAAATGCGTGAGTGCTCTTTCGGCCTATGCAAACAAGGCAGGCTTTATAACCAAACAGAACATTGGCGCCGAGCTTGACAGGCTTTGCGCCGTGAGCGATATAAGACAGGAGATAGCGGCAGCACCTGCGTCAGCCGTTTCGGCGGCAGGAACGCTCTGGCAGGGCGAGAACACCGATTGGGCTGCACTCAGAGCCGCTGTTTCAAAATCGAAGCTTCTGGATCAGGCATACAGGTATCTTGGTCAGGCGCCCGCACAGGGTCTGCCTGTCTATTCCGAGCAGACAGCCCGTGCCGCACAGGATATCCGTGCGTTTATCGCCGCCTGCGACAGAATGGCTGACGTATACAGAACGGACCTTTCCGAAGCGGAGGCCGGTGCAAGCTGGATAAACGATGTTAAGACCACCCTTGATGTCTTTGCCGCTAACCTTACGGATATGCGTGAAAAGGTCATCTTCAACCAGTGCGAGACTCAGCTGCGTGACTTTGGCCTTGCGAGCGTTTGCGCAGCATACAGGACGGGCAGGGTGCAGCCCTCACAGCTCAAAGCGTGTCTGCTTTGTGCTGTCCATTATCAGCTGGCACTGTCCTATATAAGAGAGGATCAGAGGCTCTGCTCCTTCAGCGGCAAGCAGGCCGAGGACATTATCGCAAGGTTCTCCGAGGTCACCGAGACCTACCGCACGCTGACTATTACACAGCTCGTTTCAAAGCTGTCGGCTAACATCCCCAGCGCTGTCGGCGGCTCCGCCGCATCCTCGGAGATAGGCATACTCAAAAAAGCCATAAAGAACAACGGCCGTATGCTGTCCATAAGACGGCTCTTCGAGCAGATACCCACCCTGCTTCGCAGGCTCTGCCCGTGTATGCTCATGAGCCCCATATCGGTGGCGCAGTATATAGACCCTGCGTTCCCGAAGTTTGACCTTGTCATCTTCGACGAGGCTTCACAGCTGCCCACAAGCGAAGCTGTGGGAACTATCGCCAGGGGCCAGAACGTTATCGTGGTGGGCGACCCGAAACAGCTGCCGCCCACAAGCTTCTTCAAGTCGGACAAGACCGACGAGGACAACCCCGAGCAGGACGACCTGGAGAGCCTGCTTGACGACTGCCTTGCTCTTTCTATGCCACAGGAATACCTCAAGTGGCATTACCGTTCAAAGCATGAGAGCCTTATCGCTTTCTCGAATATGAAGTATTATGATAACAAGCTCTATACCTTCCCGTCGCCGAGCGATATGGTGTCCCAGGTCAAGCTGATCCAGCTTGAGGGAAGCTATGACAAGGGCGGCACCAAACAGAACCGTGCCGAGGCCGAGGCTGTTGTGGCGGAAGTGATGAGAAGACTAAGAGACGAGAAGCTCAGAAACGACAGCATCGGTGTCGTTACCTTCTCGCTCGCACAGCAGACCCTTATTCAGGATATGCTCGAGGACGAGTTTGCGGCCGATCCCGATATAGCAGAGTTAGACGCAAGATCGAAGGAGCCTGTTTTTGTCAAGAACCTTGAAAACGTTCAGGGCGACGAGCGTGATGTTATCCTGTTCTCGGTGGGCTACGGCCCCGACAAGGAGGGCAGGGTGTCTATGAACTTCGGTCCGCTCAACCGTGAGGGCGGCTGGCGCAGGCTGAATGTTGCGGTCACAAGATCGAAGAAGGAAATGATGATATTCTCTGTTCTCAGACCCGAGCAGATAGACCTTTCGAGAACAAGGTCGCAGGGCGCTGAGGGGCTGCGTGCGTTTCTGGAGTTTGCCAAGAGAGGCAAAAACGTTGCAGGCGCCGACAGGACGGAGCAGTCTGCGGACACGCTGGTAAACGAGATAGCAGACAGGATAAGAGAAATGGGATACGAATGCAGGTGCTCTGTCGGGGCATCCGAATACAGGCTGGATATTGGTATCATTGATCCTGACGATCCCGATAGATATATGCTGGGCATAATGCTGGACGGCAGAAACTGCCGCAAAGCGCCTTCCGCAAAGGACAGGTTCGTTTCTCAGCCTTCTGTTCTGGAAGGCCTTGGCTGGAGACTTCTGAGAGTGTGGACTCTTGACTGGTTCGATGACCCGGAGAGAGTTCTGGCTCAGATAAGAGCGGCTGTCGCCAATGCGAAGATGCCTGTTGAAAAGACAGAAGCTCAGGCGGCAGAGCCTGTTTTCGAGCAGGCAGAGCCTGTCACGACGGGCACGGCTGCGATAAGCTATCGCTGTGCCGATATCGGTGTTCTCGGAAATATGCAGGATTTCTATCTGGAGCGAAACGAGAAGACCGCTCTTGATTGTATGCAGAGGATACTTCTTGCAGAAGCGCCTATCGAGAGAGGGCTGTTTATGAAAAGGGTGTTCGCAGCCTGGGGGATCGCAAGATCGACTCAGAAGGCAGAGGTGCGCTTTGCGAACCTTTTGGCTAAGCTGGGCAAGCAGATAACCGCCGACAGCGAGAACGCCTTTCTCTGGGGCGAGGGGATGGATACTGTGTTTATGTCCTATTACCGCACCCCAACTGCCGAAGTGTCACGAAGCATCGAGGAGATTGCATCACAGGAGATCATCTGTGCGATGCTGGAGGTGCTTGACGAGCAGCTGGGTCTGGATGAGAGCGACCTTATCCGTGAAACAGCCAAGAAGCTGGGCTTCGCAAGGATGACGGCGAGCATCGAGAACACAGTGCGCTTTGCTGTGGAAAAGGCTGAGTCGGAAGGACGCATCAGCAGACAGGATAACGCCAAATTTGTAAGATGCTGAGATAATAGGATCCAGGTTTACATTTGTGCAAGGTCCACGCAGTGTCACGAAATGAGAAGT
>DFEO01000005.1 GCA_002368715.1 Ruminococcus sp. UBA3800 | reverse complement strand
CACCGCTATCCGCACACCGTCCGTAAACACAAGCTCCTGAGAATAGCTGTCATATATCCGAACCGCACCGACCTTTTGCACATATCTGCCGCCCTCCTTCTTCTCATCGGGAACAAAGTAGGTCACGCTTATCTGAGGCTGTTCGTCCAGACTGTCAAGCAGTCGGTTCAGGTTTGCGTTCAGCTCACACATCTCGTCCTCTGTCAGCACGGCTCTGCTGCCTACAAGCCTTGCGGTCTCGGCAACCGCATCATCATAGCCCACAAGCGCCTCAAAGGGAGAGAACTGCGCTGCCCTGTCTTGCATTGACATATGGGGCAGATCCGGGTACTGCGGACGGGTGAGGTGTTTTATATCGTCGTAATTATCCATTTTCATCTCAGCTTTCATATCATGATGATAACAGTTATATACAATGCTGTTATGATCGAAGGGATCATAACAAGATGTATCCTGTCATTGTTAGTCTCGTTCAGCCGGCCTTCCGTCAGTTTATCAACATCAATTATCGAAAGGGCTGGGAACCCTTTCAGAAATCTTACAGCTATTTTCTGTCCCTCTTTAAGCGTGAAGGGATACAGCTCCTGTTTACTTGTCAGATGCGTGGGCGCAAACTCCTTTGAATACTCTTTTTTATTACCTTTATAGCGTATCGTGCATGAATACCTGACCTTTCTTGTCCATTCATCAGCCCCAAGCTGATCCGGACGTGGGATCTCCCTGACATATTCGATCACACCCTCTGTGGCTTCGCCGTGATCGTATATATATTTTCGCAAAAAAGGCTGGCACGATCCCCAGATAAACAAAAGATCAATTATAAGTACGATCAAGCCTATGCAGATCTTTATGGTCATACTTGTAACTGTCATCATTTTATCACCCGGTATGATGCCTGAAAGCCCTAAAACACCTATCATCGAACCGATCATCGCTCCTGCAAGTATCCACAGAGCTATAATTATAAAAGGATCCTTTTCATGTTGTTTTTTCAAAACAACGACCTCCGTTTTAAAAAGTCATTACCTATAATAGTTTTGATATATCCATTATACTGCCATTTGCACGATCAGTCAACCTCTTGTCGGGCGGTTTCAGCTGTTTGCGGACATTTCAAACAAAAAGATGACCTCTATGCCTTTCTTCTTCACTTTTGAAGATATCTCTGTATAAAAAGAACTGCCGAACAACGCCGGCAGTTCTTTGAATATGTCAGGTTAAGATCATGCAAGCTGTTTGCCGAGCTCACGGCACTTGTCAAGAGCATCGTCATCAGGGGTGTTGTTGCAGATAAGTCCTTCGCCGCCTACGACCTCGGCACCTGCCGCCTTAACTCTGTCAGCCCACAGACGCATCCATTCACCGTCGCCCCAGTCATATGAGCCGAAGATAGCTATCTTCTTGCCGCTTATCTTGCCTTCGATGGACGAGAAGAAAGGCTCGAATTCGCTGTCCTCCAGTTCCTCCGCACCCATAGCAGGGCAGCCCAGTGCAAGTGCATCATACTCTGATACATCACCGTCAAATGCGGACACTTGTACCGCATCTGTGCCTGCTGCCTCTGCGACCGCCTTAGCCATAGCCTCGGTGTTGCCTGTGCCGCTCCAATAAATGACTGCTGTTTTCATTTGTATTACCTCCGAAAAAAGATTTTATGCTACGCAGACCTGTAAAGAACGTCCATGTGCAAGTTCACTGCACAGCTTTGCTCTGCACTGTCTGTAACATTCAAATAATTGTTTTGCTTTCTCTACATCGCCGTAAACCTTCCATGTTCCGCAATATTTGCAGTGCTGCCCGCAGTTTGCGATAAACCCCTTTACATCCTCCAGCGGGTAGCCGAGAAATATGCCTATCTCATGAGGAAAGTTTTTTTCATAGAGCCTTTCGCATAATCTGTCAAGACACTGCTCGGCATTCCATAAAATGTCGTAGCTGTAACCTGAAAGAAACTCTCTCGCCGCCTTGTCAGACAGCACTGCATCAAGCAGACGTTTATCATACAGATACAGGATCGTTCTATGAGTACATCTGTTAATGAAGCGTGCGCCTATCCTTGCGCCGAAATACCTGTCAGCAAAAAGCTGTGAGATCTCATTAAAGTTATAATCCTGCGCCGAAAGTGTTGGCAGACTGCCGCACTTTAAGCCCATAAGTGTTGGTGCTGCGTGAAATGCAAGCACACTTTCAAGTTTTTTTCTCTCCTCGAAAGACATTTTACTGCTCCTTTCTAATGTAGTTAGGTAAGACTAACCTATACTCATATTATACAATGTGATCATTGATAAGTCAAGGATAAGTTAAAAGATTTGTAGGAATGAACAGCGGTTAGCAGTGACTAACTGTTGATTCTGTACAATAGATAAATAGATCCGGCAATATATTACCGCTTATTGCCATTATACACCCTTTGTAATATGATATTGCAGCAGAGGATCACAAAACCGAAAGCTTACATACAGGCGGATCATGTCCGAGGTCACTACGGCGATCCTCTCCTTATCCTTTGCGCCTGGCCGTGCCGGCTCGTCACATCGGGTCTGATATCAAAAAAACAGCCGCTACGTCACAGCGGCTGTTTTAATTCGTTTTAAAGGTCTTCTCTGATAAAATGTGTCGGCTGCCAGGGTTCGGTCTCGGGAAGACCAAACTGCTCCTTTCCAAGGGCGATAGACTTCATCAGAAAACTCATATTCTTTGCAAGAGTCCTCATCGTCTGCAAGCCCTCTGCATCCTTTAGCGCCTGTCCCGGCTCTCTGCCGTGAACACAGTTCCAATACTGGCTCGAAGCTATCGGCATACTGCATATAGTGAAATACTTGTTCAGCTCGTCAAAGGTCGCGGAGAGTCCTCCCCTGCGCGCGACGGCGACAGCCGCGCCGACCTTCATGCGCTTGTCGCAATGGCAGGAGTAAAACAGCCTGTCGAGGAACGACA
>DFEO01000039.1 GCA_002368715.1 Ruminococcus sp. UBA3800 | reverse complement strand
GGCAAAGGGCTTGGTCAGATAATCATCTGCTCCTATCTCAAAGCCTCTAACCTTGTCCTCGTCCTGAGAAAGAGCCGTGAGCATAAGAACAGCAGTGCCTATTTTATTTTTTCTGATCTGGCTGAGGATATCAAAACCGTTCATATTCGGCAGCATAACATCAAGAACTATCATATCATAAGTGTCTGTCAGTGCCTCATAAAGGCCCTCTTCGCCATCATAGACCGCTTTTGTGATAAAGCCTTCATTGGTGAGCATCTGTGCAAGCGCATCAGCAAGATCGGTCTGATCTTCAACTATAAGGATCTTCATATTAAACACTCCCCTGCTTTTCCCGTGATTTTGATTATAAGCTGTTATCATTAAATTTTCGTTGAAACTGAACAGAATATTCAATGATAATTTAATCTTTATGTAATAGTATAACATTGTATTGTTAATTCAGTATGAAAGGATGTAAAATATGATAAAAAGAATTATGTGTCTTCTGGTCAGCCTAAGCCTGAGCTTAGCTGTGCTCACCTCCTGCGCTGACAGCAGCAGCTCGTCCTCAGGATCAGCTTCCGAAAGCTCTTCTCAGAGCAGTTCAAAAGAGAGCACTTCGGGAGAAAAGAAAGAGGAAAACAATGATAAAAAGCAGACCAAGGAAGAGCAGAAAGCATCTGTCGACTTTTCTCAGAAAAGCGGCGTTTATGCCGATGCGTTCTCGCTTGAACTCTCGTCCGAGCTGGAGGGCGATATCTACTACACCACAGACGGAAGCGACCCATCGGTGAGTGATAGCGCTGTAAAGTATGAGGGTGCGATAGAGATAGCAGACAGAAGCTCAGATGCAAACGTAGTGTCCGCTGTCGGACCGGAGGAGATATCGGGAAACTTTGTTAAGTGGAAGAGAAAAGACAAGGTGTTTGAGAGCACTGTCTCGGCGCCGGAAGACAGCGCCGTTGACAAATGTACCGTTATAAATGCGGCGGTAAAAGGTTCGGACGGCTCGTTCTCGCCTGTTGCAGCTGCCACTTATTTCATCGGAACGCCGGAGGAGCACATCCAGGGCATAAAGGAAAGCTGCGAAGCAATGGGTACTGACCTTGCTGTTATAAGCATAACGATGGACTATGACGACCTGTTCGATGCTGAGAAAGGTATCTATGTAAAGGGAAACCTTTTTGACGAAGCGCTGGCCGAGCATCTTGATAACGGAGAGGACACTAACGAGGATACTGCAAGAAGACTCGCTGCGAACTATAACCAGAGAGGCAGAGAATGGGAGAGAAACTGCAGAGTAGATTTTCTTGAATACAATGCTGACGGTGCCGAAACGGCTTTCTCACAGAGCTGCGGCATAAGGATCCAGGGAAATTATTCCCGTTCCGACTGGCAGAAGGGATTCAGACTGTATGCAAGGAGCGATTACGGCAAGAAAACCTTTAAATATGCTGTTTTCGGAGATGAACTGAAAGACGATAATGGCGATACGATCGACAAGTTCAAAACACTTGAGCTGCGTGCAGGCGGAAACTGTGCGTTTACCTGCAAGTTCAACGATATTTACTGGCAAGACCTTTCGCAGACGCTTGATTGCGAAACGAAGGCTTCACGCCCTTGTGTTGTGTATCTCAACGGAGAATACTGGGGGCTCTATATTCTCGAAGAGGACTATTCCGAAGACTATTTTGAGGACCACCACGGGGTAAACAAGGATGACGTTGTTGTCTATAAGGGCGATGCCGAGACTTATAAGCTTGGATATAAGCTGGATGAGGGAACGCTTCCGGAGGGCGAGAAAAAGGAAAGCTATTTCTTTAACGACCTGAATGCTTTCTTTAAAGCTCACAAGGATCTGAAGTCTCAGGAGGACTTTGATGAGTTTGCAAAGCTGGTGGACACCGACAGCGTAAGAGACTACTTTCTGGCTGAGGTATGGATAAACAACAAATGGGACTGGCCCGGCAAGAACTGGTCGATGTGGAAGACTGCAAATGTTGACGGATCGAACGAATATGCCGACGGCCGCTGGAGATTTATGTTCTATGATATGGAGTTCGGCGGTGTCAGCGGAAGCGGCGATGCCAGAACGAACACTGTGAAAGAGGATAACTATAAGCCCAAGGGGCTGCTTGATATGAGCACGAACAACCCTGCTGTGCTGTGTTTTGCATATGCAATGACGAATGAAGCTTTCAGAAAAGACTTTAACGAGAAGCTTGAAGCACTCAGCTCGGGTATTTACGAGAAAGAAAACGCAAACGCTGTGCTCGACAGCTATACGGCACAGTATTCACCGCTGTTCGATCAGTTCTTCGGGCGCTATCCCGGAGCAGGAGATTCGGAAAATGCTGTTTACGGCGGTTATGCGTCGGTTCAGTGTATAAAGGACTTCCTTGAAAAAAGAGAAGACAATATCGGGAAAATAACAAAGTGGATAAACAATCAATTCTGAGGGGAGAAGGTCATGAAAAGAACTATCGCACTTATTATATGTGTTGTTATGAGCTGTTCGGTGCTTGCTTCATGCGGAGGAAAGAGCGACAGCTCTTCGGCCAAAACAAGCTCGGCAACCGATCCCGGGTCATCCGTGATTGAGGAGTCTAAATTTGAAGCTGATAACACACCTATCGAAACAAAGGAAACTCCCCTGCCCGACTTGACTGAGGTAAAGAACGAATACGATACCAACAAGGCAGACATTGAAGGGATGCTTGAAAAGATATCGAAAGAAAAGGAAAGGCCCTGTATAAACATAACGACACAGGGCGGGGAAAAGATCAAGACAAAGGATCACTATGTCGCATCTGTTATCGACGTGTTCAACTGTGAGGACAGTTACAGGCTTACAGCCGAGGGCGGCGTAAAGGTAAGGGGAAACTCCACTGCCGATCAGGGTGAAGAAAAGCCTTACAGGATAAAATTCCAGGACAAGCATAATATGCTGGGGCTCCACAGCGGAGAGGAATACCGCAGCTGGGTGCTGCTTCGCTCATTCTGGAACCTGGCGCCTGACTATACAGCCTTTAACCTTGCAAAGGAGATCTTCAACGGAGAGTATTACAGCACAGACTTTATGTATGTAAATGTGTTCGTAAACGGTGATCCCAAGGGGATATATGTTCTCTGCGAGCAGAATCAGGCTGTTAAGGGCAGAGCTGAGGTGAATGAACCGAAAGAGGGCGACACTGAGGTAGAAACAGGATACTTTATCGAAATGGACAACTATCCCGATGATGACCACCCATTCTTTACTCACGAATACGAACAGGCTGAGGTCGAGGATATAGAGGGCGAAAAAAGGCAGTTCGTTAGTGCAGAATACAGTATACACAGTGAGATCTACACTCAGGGACAGCTTGATTTCATTGAACAGTATACCAAGGGAGTCTATAAGATACTCTATGAGGCTGCTGTTAATGACAAGGCAATGAAGTTTGACAGTGCGTATAATGTCGTAGACGCTGATGGCATAAGCGCTCAGGAAGCTGTGGAAAATGTTATCGACCTTAACAGTCTTGCAAATATGCTCATCCTCGAGGAGCTCGTTCACAACTATGATGTAGGTGAGGGCAGCTTCTATATGGCAATAGACCTGAGCAAGGACAGCAAATATCAGAAATTCACCTTCTTTGCTCCCTGGGACTTCAACTGGGCATACGAAGGCAATCCCTCTGACGGCTATTATGCTGCCACCTTCCAGCCCGAGGTGGGCAGCCAGGACAGGTCAAACCCTTGGTTCATCACAGCGATGAAGGCCGACTGGTTCGTTCAGATAGTCAAAGACAAGTGGAAGGAGCTTTCCGACAGAGATGCTGTAAAAACAGCCTGCAAGAGGGTGCTTGACGATGCCGAGCTTTTGAAAAATGACCTTGGCGAGGAAGAATGGAAAATAGAAAAGGCTTATGATATAGTTGGTTTTGTCTACGGAAGAGTCGATTTTCTTAACGACGAATGGACATAACCACTGAGCAAAGTGACAGTTTTGTTGCTATACATATCAGCGAGCACATAAAATGACTTGATATGATTTATATCCTCCTCTGTTTTGCACAGGGGAGGATTTTTTACTCTTGCGAAAGCAAAGATCAAAAACGTGCAGATAAATTTATATAAAACGCTTGACAAATTTCAAAACGTGTGTTATACTATATATAAATCAAGCAACACGTTTAAAGAGGTGACTATATGAGCAAAAGTGTTTACAGCATAGTTCTTAGCGATGAAGTCGTAAGAGCTGTTGATATTCTGGCAGCAAGGCTGGGGACGAACAGGTCGAATATGATAAACCAGATACTTGCCGAGAGAGTCAGCGTTATGACACCCGAAAAAAGAATGAGAGACATCTTTGAGAGCATATTTGAACTAATGGATGACAGCTTTATAAAGGATGCTGCTGCTCCGGGATCAGCGCTCTCGATGCGAAGCTCTATCGCTTATAAATATAAGCCGACGGTCAGATACAGCGTTGAGCTGACAAAAAAGCCGGAAGGAGAAAGGATCGGAAATCTTAGGATATCCTTCCGAACAAGGTCTCAGGCTTTTATGCAGATGCTCGGAGTTTTCTATCAGCTGTGGATAATGAATGAGAGGCAGTTTACAAAGCGGAGGATAGAATACAAGGCAGAAAATAACAGGCTGACACGGGGGATCTACTTCCCTGTTGGCAGAAAAACAGCGGACACTCAACTGCTTGGCGGGCTGATAAGCGAATACATCAAGGCATTCGATAAAGCTCTCAAAGCGTTTTTCACATATTCAGACGACTGCGAGCTTGCATCGGCTAAGGTTGCTGAGTGTTATAAGCAGGCACTTGAAAACGGGATAAATGAGATATAGTGCATAACAAAGGACACAACAAATAAAGAAAGGATGATGAGTATGAACATCAACAAAATGACAGAAAAGTCTGTTGAGGCTGTAAAGGCCGCACAGGGACTTGTGACAGAGTATCAGAATAACTCCATTACCCAGACCCACCTGCTGGCAGCGCTTCTGGGTGAAGAAAACGGACTTATACCTCAGCTGATGGAGAAAATGGGCGTGGACACTGTGTCGGCAAAGCAGTTTGTTTATTCACAGCTCAATGCTATGCCGAAGGTATATTCAAATTCACGACAGGCTGACAGCGTATACATTGATGCAAACTGTGACAAAGCGCTGACAAATGCCGAGAAAGCTGCCGAACAGATGAAGGACGAGTATGTATCTGTGGAGCATCTGTTTTTGGGTATATTGAATGAAGCTGACAGTGAGGTCCAGAAGTTTATCAAAAGCTTCAACATTAAAAAAGCAGATTTCCTGAAAGCATTGCAGAGTGTAAGGGGCAATTCGAGAGTCACATCGCAAAACCCGGAAGACACATATGACGTTTTGAAAAAATACGGTCAGGACCTGACCGATCTTGCAAGGAAGAACAAGCTTGATCCCGTTATCGGCCGTGAAACAGAGATAAGAAACACGATAAGGATACTTTCGAGAAAAACAAAGAACAATCCTGTTTTTATAGGTGAGCCGGGCGTGGGCAAGACCGCGATCGCTGAGGGGCTTGCTATGAGGATAGTGAAAGGAGACGTTCCTCAGAACCTGAGAGACAGAACACTGTTCTCACTTGATATGGGCTCGCTTGTTGCAGGAGCAAAGTATCGGGGCGAATTTGAGGAAAGGCTCAAGGCTGTTTTGCAGGAGGTAAAGAAAAGCGAGGGCAGGATAATCCTGTTTATCGATGAGCTCCATACTATTGTCGGAGCCGGGAAATCTGACGGTGCTATGGATGCAGGGAACCTTTTGAAGCCTATGCTTGCAAGGGGCGAGCTTCACTGTATCGGTGCAACGACTCTGGATGAATACAGAGAATATATCGAAAAGGATGCCGCTCTTGAAAGACGTTTTCAGCCTGTGATGGTAAATGAGCCGACAGTTGAGGATACGATATCTATACTGAGAGGTCTTAAAGAGCGTTATGAGGTGTTCCACGGTGTAAAGATCCATGACTCGGCACTTATAGCGGCGGCAACACTTTCTGACAGATATATCACCGGACGTTTTCTGCCCGACAAGGCTATCGACCTTGTGGACGAAGCCTGTGCTCTTATAAGAACGGAAATGGACTCCATGCCATCGGAGCTTGACGATATTTCAAGAAAGATAATGCAGCACGAAATCGAAGAAGCTGCACTGAAAAAAGAAAATGACCGTATCTCCCAGGAGCACTTGGCACAGGTGCAGAAGGAGCTTGCTTCATACAGAGAGCATTTTGCTTCGATGAAGGCAAAATGGGAAAACGAGAAAAACTCTATAAGTAAGCTTCAGAAGATAAGAGAAGAGATTGAAAGCGTCGGTTCACAGATAGAGATAGCCGAGCGCACCTATGACCTTGACAAGGCAGCAGAGCTCAAATACGGAAGGCTGCCTGCCTTGAAGGCCGAGCTTGCCGAGCTGGAAAAGCAGGCCGAAAACAAAAACGACAACACATTTCTTCACGACAAGGTAACTGATGACGAGATCAGCAGGATAGTTTCACGCTGGACAGGTATTCCGGTCTCAAAGCTTATGGAGGGCGAGAGAGAAAAGCTGCTGGGGCTTGAAGATATACTTCACAGAAGAGTTGTGGGTCAGGATGAGGCTGTAAGAAAGGTTAGTGAAGCTATCCTTCGTTCGAGAGCAGGTATCGCAAACCCGAACAAGCCTATCGGTTCTTTCATGTTCCTTGGACCAACAGGTGTTGGCAAGACTGAGCTTGCAAAGGCATTGGCAGAGGCGCTCTTTGATGACGAGAAGAATATGGTAAGGATAGATATGTCGGAGTATATGGAAAAGTTCTCCGTAAGCCGACTTATCGGAGCTCCTCCCGGATATGTGGGATATGAAGAGGGCGGCCAGCTGACGGAAGCGGTAAGACGCAAGCCTTACAGTGTTGTACTTCTTGACGAGGTGGAAAAGGCTCACCCGGACGTTTTCAACATCCTGCTCCAGGTGCTGGATGACGGACGGATAACCGACTCTCAGGGGCGCACAGTGGACTTTAAAAACTGTGTTATCATTATGACATCAAATCTTGGATCTCCTTACATCCTTGAAGGTATCGAGCCGAACGGAGAGATAAGTGAAAGCGCAAGAAAAGAAGTGGACACTCTTCTCAGACAGCACTTCCGTCCGGAGTTTCTAAATCGTCTTGACGAGATAGTTTACTATAAGCCTTTAGTAAGAGAGAATATCACTATGATAATCGACCTTATGCTTTCAGACCTCAGAGATAGACTTGCCGAAAAGCAGCTGAAGCTTGAGGTCAGCGACAAGGCAAAAGAGCTTATCATCGACAATGGCTTTGACCCTTCCTTTGGCGCAAGACCACTCAAGCGCTATATCCAGTCAACGGTGGAAACTATGATAGCAAAGAAGATCATAGCGGCCGATATCGCAAAGGACAACACAATAAGGATAGATGCAGACGAGAACGGCCTCACGGTAAGGTAAAAACAAACGGTATGCTTAAAGCGAAAGCTTTCAGCATACCGTTTTTGTTTTGTTATCTGTTGTCAACGCTCTCGGGATAAAGATCATGGTGGGTGAGCCTTTCCCAGGCGACCTGTTCCCATCTTGTTCCCTTCTCGCCGTAATTACAGTAAGGGTCTATCGAAATTCCTCCACGAGGCAGGAATTTGCCCCAGACCTCGATGTATTTCGGGTCCAT
>DFEO01000085.1 GCA_002368715.1 Ruminococcus sp. UBA3800 | reverse complement strand
ATTTTCTTCTCAGTCTGCCGATGAAAGGCAGGATAAATTCTCTCAATGCCTCGGTCGCTGCAGGGATATTTATGTATGAAGCGGTGAGACAGAGACAGGAGCAGGGCTGAAGGCTCTGCTTTGATCTAGCGAAAGGAGAGGTCTTTAATGGCGGATAGATTCAATAAGAATATTACCGACGATGATGAGATCTATGACGATAACAGTGATTTTGCTCAGGGCGCAGAGGCGACTCCTGCCAGGCGCATCGTAGCCGAGGTGTCTGCCGAGGGAAGCGATGACGAGGGATATGAGCAGAATACCGATTTCAGCAAGGTGCTGGAGGATATAGACAGGGCTTTCCCTGACAGGAACGGAGCTCTTCCGAGGGTGCAGAAGCCTGTTATCCCGGGCGGATCTGCGTCATCAGCCGATGGAAAGGACGCTTCGGATGAGATACTCAGGAGCCTCGAGAGCCTGTCTCAGGACACATCTGCCAGGCTTTCACAGGTGCAGGACGCACAGCCCGAGCCGCCCAAGGCGGATGACACAGCTGTCGGCGGCGAGAACATAGAGGATGTTTTGAAAAAGCTTGATGATATGACATCTTCCGAGCAGGAGGATGAGGAGAACGCCGATAGGATAAATGTTATCGCAAGTAAAAGAGGCGTTTCTCATACTCCCGAGATATCGGCAAAGCCTGTCAGCAGAAAGAGCTTTTCTCAGGTGGCTCACGGGCTTACAGGAAAGATAATCCCAAAGACCGAGGAGATAGACAGACCTGATCTTCCCGACAATGCAAGCTTCGAGCAGAAGAGCGACTTCGTTGAGAAGAGCAGGCGCAAGAAGGTGGAGAACTTTGTGCTGGACTCCGAGAAAGAAGAGGAGCAGGCACTGGAGGAGCTTGAAAGAGTCGAGGAGGAAGAGCGCAGGACAGGAAGAAGACTCCACAATATGGAGGAGTTCAAGCGCTTTGAGGACGCACCGAAGGCTCTTGCAGATATACTGGAGATCAAGAACAACCTCTTTATCCGCCTGTGTATCCTTATGTTCACAAGCATAGCTTCGCTGTTCATCACCCTCGCAAATGACCTGGACTGGCCCATAATCAAGACCTTTGACAGAACGATAAGCCCGTCGGCTTACGTTTTCACAAATACGATACTGGGGCTTATATCCATAGCCGTGGCATATAATGTTATGGTCAAGGGGATAAAGAACCTTTTCATCCACAAGCCCGACTGTGACTCGCTGGCGGCGCTTTCCATATTCTCGGCGGTCATAGTGGGGATAGTCACACTGTTCGAGCCTGACTCCGTGAGAAACAGCTTTTACCATGTTTTCACCGGTATAGCTATACTCGGCCTTATGGTGAACACTATGGGCAAGTTTATGATAATCAGGCGCACCGAGCGCAATTTCAGATATGTGGCGGGCGACTTTGAGCGCTATGCCGTGAAGAGCATAAGCGATGAGGAGACAGCCGAGAACTTTACAAGAGGTATGACACAGACAGCCCCGAAGATAGCTGCGCTGAGAAAGACCGAGTTTGTGGACGGCTTTGTAAGAAACAGTTACACTCCCGATGCTTCCGACGACTATGCAAACAGGATGAGCTACCCGATACTGATCGCTGCGATAATCATCGCTGTTCTGTCCATCTTCTTTGATAAGGGAGCACAGAACAAGACCGAGAAGCTTTTTGTGGCACTTGCCGCTTTCTCGGGCGTTATCTCAATGTGTGCGTCTATCGCTTCTATGCTGATAGTAAATGTTCCGCTTGCAAGAGCCACAAAGAAATATCTCCAGTATTCCTCCGTGATGCTGGGCTACTCCTCGGTAAAGGATTTTGCTGATACCAATACCGTTCTGGCAGATGCTTCGCAGCTTTTCCCCGAGGGAATGGTGGAGCTTGCAAACCTGAAAATAATGTCAACAGTCTCTATCGAGGACTGTATCCTTAATGCTGCCAGCCTTGCCTGCCAGGCAGGGAGCGTGCTAAAGCCCACATTCTATAAAATGCTTCGTGGAAAGACCGAGCTGCTGTATCCTGTGGAGAGCTATATCTATGAGGACGGTATGGGACTTTCCGGCTGGATAGACAACAGACGTGTTCTGCTGGGTTCGAGAGAGCTTATGGAGAACCACTCTATCGACGGCCTGCCGACTATCGGCAAGGAGAAGGAGTATGCAGGGCAGAACACTGTTATCTACCTTTCGATCTCGGGCATAGTTGCCGCTATGTTCTCAGTCTCCGTGAGCAGCGGTCTTGCTGTTTCAAAATGGATGCAGGAGCTTGAAAAAGAGGGCATCTCCATAGTGGTCAGATCGGTAGACGGCTTTATAAACAGAGAGTTTCTGGCGGATACGTTTGGCATATCGGCAGACAGCATAAGGCTTTTGCCATTCAGATATAACGAGAGCTATGAGGAAGAAACAGGCTATACTCCGAGAGAACAGTCTTCCATGCTTTGCAGCGGAAGGTTCCCGTCGCTGGCTATGCTCGTTATCGGTGCAAAGCGGCTCAGCTTTTCGACAAAGCTCGGCGCTGCCGTTCTTTCAAGCGCAGCTGCTCTGGGCGCTGTGATCTGTGCGGTAATGATGCTCACGGGCTCCTTTGTCCAGATAACAGCCACCTTTGCTCTGGTGTATAATCTTGCAGTCACTGCGTGTGCGCTGCTGGTTCAGCATATCAAGAGGTTCTGAGAAAGGAAGGATCGTAAAATGGCCAATAACAACAAAAAGGCTTATGCTCCCGTCGAGCAGAAAAAGCCTATGATAATGAGGATAATCGTGCTTGCGCTGGTGGCAGTGCTGGTGCTGGGTCTTATTATCGGAACAGTGGTAAACGGCATTGGTTAATATAGGCAACAGCTGGGACAAGCTGCTGGCGGATCAGTTTTCGGCGCCCTATTATCTTCAGCTGAGGGAGTTTCTTAAATACGAGTATTCCCATTACAGGGTCTATCCTGATATGTATGATATATTCAATGCGCTGAAATATACGCCATATGAGAACGTAAGGGCAGTCATTATAGGACAGGACCCGTATCATAACGAGGGTCAGGCTCACGGGCTGTGCTTTTCTGTAAAGAGAGGTGTAAAGCCGCCGCCGTCTTTGGTGAACATCTTCAAGGAGATGAATGCCGATATAGGGGCGAAGATCCCTGACTGCGGAGAGCTGACAGGCTGGGCAAGGCAGGGCGTGCTTATGCTCAACAGTGTCCTCACCGTTCGTGAGAACGCTCCGAACTCGCACAGAAACAAGGGCTGGGAACAGCTGACTGATGCGGTGATAACAAAGCTCAACGGCCGTGAAAAGCCCATAGCTTTCATCCTGTGGGGCGCAAACGCTAAGGCTAAAAAACCGCTGATAACAAACCCTGCACACGCTGTTTTCACAGCGGCTCACCCTTCGCCTCTTTCGGCACATAACGGGTTCTTCGGGTGCAGGCATTTTTCAAAGGTGAACGCCTTTCTTGCCGCAAACGGTATGGATCCGATAGACTGGGAAAAAACAACAGAATGAGCAATGCCCCGAAATGATGCTTCGGGGCATTTTAAAACGGAGGTATATTTATGAAAAAAAGTGTCAAGGCCGCTATTGCAGCGCTGCTTCTTCTGGCAGCAACAGCCGTTATTGCAGGCTGTGCAGCTAAGGATACCGAAACAAGCTCTGAGAAGGATGACAATAACGAAAGCAGTAAGGCTGCCGTTTCCGAGCCTGAGCCGCTGCCTCAGAGAGAGTATAAGGACCCGTCCGAATACGGCAAGGTGATAGCGCTCACCTTTGACGACGGCCCCTCTACCACCACCTCGCTTGTGCTCGACAAGCTGGAGGAGCACGGCGCTGTGGCTACATTCTTCCTGATAGGCGACAACATCACCGACGACAAGACCGACACTGTAAGAAGGGCTGTGACTCTCGGCTGTGAGATAGAGAACCACTCCAAGACACACAGCGATATGACAAAGCTTTCCGAGGAAGAGATAAAAGCAGAGATAGATTTTACCAGTGAAAAGATAACCGAGATCACCGGCAGAGAGCCGAGGTTTTTCCGTCCGCCCTATATAAGCACCAACGACAAGATGTATACGGCTATCGAGCCGACATTTATCTGCGGATACGGCTGCAACGACTATGACAGTAAGGTCGAGGTGGAAACAAGGGTCGAGAAAACGCTCGCCCAGGCAAAGGACGGCGCTATAATCCTGCTCCACGACTCGGAAGGCAACATAAAGACTGTACAGGCGCTTGACAGGCTGCTGACCGAGCTGGAGGCTCAGGGCTATGAATTTGTTACGGTCGGCGAGCTGTTCCACGCCAAGGGCGTCGAGCCGCAGGACTATACTATGTACAGTGAGGTAAGTGCTCAGCAGTGAGAGGTATCAAGACGATAAGGGTTGCAATGCTGGTCAGCACGATCGTGCTCGTTGTGTACTGCGTGGCAGCTCTGTTTGTTTCAAGAGGTACTCTGCATTGTGTTCTGCCATGGGTAGATAAAACAGATGCAGTGATCGAGATACATGAAAAGGGCGGCTCTGTAAGCGTCAGTGAGACAGAGCGAAACGATATATGGCTCGAGATCGATCTGAAGGCACATAAACAGGGCAAGGTTACTGTCGATGTCCTTGATGCTGACAATAGCCAAAGTGTAACAGCGCCTTATAATTACAACTCGATGGATATCCATGTGCTTGCCTTTGATATTATTTTTGTGGAGGACACCTGGGATTTTTCAGGCGGCGAGCTCATTTTTACGGGCGTATGGATATATGTTGTTATCCTGACTGTGCTCTTTTGCGTGTCGTTTATTCTCAGGTGCAAAAACGACCTTTACAATTATACCACACTGTTCTACGGCGGTATATCGCTGCTTCTGGCGGCTTTGCTGGCCATATCCACTATCGAGATGCTCTACTCGCCGGCTTACAGCGCCAAGCTGATACTGCACTGCTTTGCGATCTCGACAAGCATAGCGATGCTGCTTGCAATACCGTTCACGCTTTTGTTCTCGCTGTTTCTGATAATAAGCAACATTATCCTTATCCGCCGTGAGGGAGCAGGGCTTGCAAATGTCCTTGCGATAGGTGTAGGTTCTGTGCTGATCCTGGGGCTGATAGGAAACTTCTTTGTGGGCAGCATTTTTATCAGCGGGAGCCTGCAAGAGGTAAGAAGGATAGAAACTGTAACAAGCGTTTTCCAGACTCTGTTCACATATTTTGAGAATATGCTGATAGGCACTGTGATCTGTGGTATCATCGCAGCAAAGAGAAAGCCCGAAACAGACTATGATCATGTGATGATACTTGGCTGTCAGGTCGGCGGGGACGGCACTGCGCTGCCGCTTTTGGAGGGCAGGATAAAGTGTGCCCTTGAGTATGCTAAAAAGAGAAAGGCCGACACAGGCAAGGACACCGTGTTTGTGTGCTCGGGCGGGCAGGGCAGCGATGAACCGATATCAGAGGCGCTGTGTATGAAAAACTATCTGCTTGAAAACGGGATCAGCGAGCAGAACATAATCCTGGAGGACAAATCAACAAGCACCGGGGAAAATCTGCGCTTTTCAATGGAAAAGATCGGCGGCAAAAGCGAAAAAATACTGTTTTCCACCTCGGATTACCACGTTCTCAGAAGCGGTATCATAGGTAAAGGAGAGGGGTTCAGGCTTGTCGGCATAGGCGCAAAGACCAGGGCATATTTCTGGGCCAATGCCTTTATGCGTGAGTTTATCGGTCTGGCGGTTGCGATGCGCAGGCGCAATCTTTTCAATATCTGCGTCCTGACCGTTACCATAGCCGCTTTTACATTCTTTTCTTATTTGTAAGTTCAGACCGAAAGGAGGAGCACTTGACAAGATTTAAAAAGAAGGGTATTAAATATTCAGTTTGCATTTTTATAGTAATATTTTATACATCTATCCCGATTGAGGTGATAAAATGAAAAAGAAAGCAATTATTATTTCGATTCCGTTCATAGTAATTGCTGCCGTTATTGTTTGTTTCTTTGTTCGGTATTCTTCCGTTGAAAGGTCTATTTATTTAAAAAATCTCAAATATCGGTTTGACTGGAAGCTTTCAGGTGCAAGAGAGTCAACTTATGATGAGCAAAAAAGTTTTGGGAATGATTATTATATTGAGTTCAGAGAAAGCGGAAGAACAGAAATTGATCTTGATGAGATTTCTGAAATATGTGAAAAGAGTCTTTCTTCTGTATCTGATAACGGCATCAAAGGAGTAAAAACTAAGTTCATCTTTGTAAGAACCGGCGGAGGAGAATACCTGTTTCTTTATTATGATGAGAATGGGATGCCATATAAGGTGGGAGTTAGTTTTACAACAGAAGATTCTCGTTATAACATTCCATTAGAGAAACTTGAAAAAGCCTTTCCCGATTGTGAGATAAAGATTGAATAACTAAGAGAAATGAATAATTTACCCCAGCCCCGGATCCTGCAGATGAGCAGGCAACAAAGCTAAATATACTGGCAGTTTGAAGATACCGACGGTGACGATTTACCGGACGGTGCAGAGGATTTTAACGATCTTGAATATCTGTATATAAAAGTTTCGGTGGATGAGGAAGAAAAGCTTAAAGGAAAACTCCCAATGCTGCAATACATAATGGGCCATGCCGACGTAGGGGTAACTGTCCCCGTTCCAAATAGTAACACGAAAACCCTCGCAGTACATACCGACATACATGATATATTTAAAAAGTGAAGCGTTTTAGCCATGTCAGCCAAAACGCTTTTCCTTTTATTGTCAGGATAATAACTGTTGCCTGATCAGACATAGAACATCAAATTATTATCAGTTCGGAGCATCAAGAGCAAAATGGAGTTGAAATATCTTTCTGTCTGTGGTATAATATGTAATGGTCTTGAATACAAGACTTATTTTTATGACGGTAGGTTAGCATTAACTAACCAAATTGGAGGTAATTATGAAAGGCAAAGATCTTATCAACATCGGTATTTTCTCGGCGATCTGTTTTGTTATCTTATTTATTATCGCTATGCTGGGCATGATACCGATCTTTCTGCCGCTGCTGTCGGTGCTTGTCCCGATCATCGGCGGACTGCTCGGCAGACGTCTGATGAAAAAGCATTTTGAAAAGGCTGGGATCGCATGAGTCGGGATATCTTCGATGCACTTGATAAAGCCGGCTTCGGCTCTAATGTTCACGAGATCGCAGCCGAGGGCGAGTGCCGTGTACTGCGGCTCGATGATGAATCCGGTGAGGGATTCATGACTATGTACCGTGTGTTTGACGGCATATATCTTATGTATAACGATTTTCACATGAAGCACTGTGTATCGGAGTATCAGAATGCGGATACGGTGCTTTGTATCGACCACTGCCGGGAGGGACGTATCGAGCATGAAAACTCCATTGGTGAGCGCTACTATATGGAGGCAGGCGATCTGCGTATCGACAAGCGTGTGCATCACGCAGGCAAGGTAGAGCTGCCGCTTTCTCACTATCACGGCATAACCATAGGGTTTA
>DFEO01000156.1 GCA_002368715.1 Ruminococcus sp. UBA3800 | reverse complement strand
AGCACGTTCATCTCATACTCATACCGCTCTCCGCTTATGCCGCACATAAAGTCCAGCATAGTGCTGTCAAAGCCCCGAAGCCCTGTCTGCGTGTCGCTTACCTTTACTCCTGCCGCAAAGGAATAGACCTTTTTAGTAACGCTGTTGCCGAAGCGGCTGCGAAGGGGTATCCTGCCGGTGAAATGGCGGCAGCCCATTACGAGCCTGCCGGGGTTTTCATCAACGGCCTCTGCCACCCTGACGATATCGGGAGTCTTGTGCTGGCCGTCGGCGTCTGCGGTAACTATCACACAGCTGCCGCCCTTTTCCTTTATCGCCCTGAAAGCGGTCTTGAGAGCATGGCCTTTGCCTCCGTTGTTCTCATAGGAGATGACCTCTGCTTTGTCCTTGCAGCTGTCAAATATCTTGTCAAAGCTCTTGCCGCTGCCGTCGTTGACGACGATAACGCTGCAATCGAGCTGCTGCTTGATCTCGTTCACCACGTCGATGAGCTTTTCATCCGGCTCATAGGCGGGAATGACTATATATATTGGTTTGATATCTTTGTCGTTCATAAGCTCCTGCCTTTTGCCGAGGTTTACCTTGTGATATGGTCAATATACCATAGCTTCCTTAAAATAACCTAAATATCAGTTATCCTTATACTGGTCGAAGATCCTGTAATACTGCATAGTCTTGTAATCATTGAGGATATCCTCATAGCCGCTCGCTGTTTCGGTGGACTCGTGCCATTTGCCGTCGTCGGTGCGGTAGCCGAAGGAGCTTATGCTGGGTATCTTCTTTCTTACCTTGTCAAGCTCCTGCTGATATGG
Source organism: Ruminococcus sp. UBA3800 (assembly GCA_002368715.1). Classification (GTDB taxonomy): domain Bacteria; phylum Bacillota; class Clostridia; order Oscillospirales; family Ruminococcaceae; genus Hominimerdicola. The sequence goes on along the minus strand of DFEO01000156.1, from coordinate 2,145 downwards.
AGCCTTTGGCAGACCTGCCACATCCATAAGCTCGTTCGAGAGGTAGTTAAGGCTTATATAGTCGATCTGTTTTGCCTGAGTGCCCTTGTTGCTCCAGATAAAGAACGGGGTCTGTCTGAGTCTCGAATATTCCTCGACATCAAGGTTCTCCACCTTGCTCCCGTAAAGGTGCTCGGTAAAGGACAGGATGTGAGGGAAGTGGTCTCCGAAGAAGACTATGATGACCTCCTCTTTTTTGTTCCTGAAATAATCCAGAAGCTCGCCCAGTGCCTGGTCGGAGGAGTAGATCGAATTGAGATACTGCAAAGCCTCGTCATTGTTATAGTCCTCAAAGGTGATCTGCTTGTCCACAAGGCCCATATCGTTGTAGGGGCCGTGGTTCTGCATCGTTGCCGTCCACAAAAACAGCGGCTTTGTGGGGTCACGGCGCTCGAACTGCTCTTCAAGGTATTTGTAAAGGGAGCTGTCGGAAAGCTCGCCGTTCACATTATGTTTTTCGTTCATGCTGTTCTCGCACTCATACTCTCTTTCGTCAAACTGCAGGTTCTCATAGGCTGTCCCTATCGACCACAGACCCTCGGAGCAGGGCGAAACGGTCTTTGTAACATAGCCGAGGTCTTTGAGCCAGGTCACAAGGCCCCACTGCTTGTTGTCAAGATACTGGGTGAAGGCGGCACTTCCGGGCGGCAGGAAAGCCATAGTGTTTCCTGTCAAGAACTCGTACTCCGAGTTGCAGGAATATCCGCCGTAGGCTGAAACAGCCGTAAAGCCTGTAACTGCCTCGTCCTTCAGCGACCTGTAATTCGGCATATAATCCATATTTGTCCTGAAGTCACCTATATGGTGGAAGTCTGCAAAGGACTCGTTCAGGATGCCGATGATAACGGGAGCATCCTTTGCCTGTTCGGGCTTTTTTTCTATCTCGACAAAGGCTTTTCCTTTTTCCTTGGTATAGTCTTTGGGGATCTCGACGTGATTATAGAGCGCATCATAGCAGAACATAAGGTCAAAGCCCACCTGACGGTAGGAGTCGGTGACCTCGCCGCCTGAAAAGCCAAGACGGATGTATCTGTTTCGGATGCCAAGGTCATAGCAGTATCTGCCCGAGAGGATAACGCAGAGCAGACAGGTAACGCCCGATGCGGCAAAAATGATGCGTTTTTTGTTCGAGGGCTTGTCAAACCTTGTGAAAAAGATGACCGCACAGGATGTGATACAGTTTATCAGTGCAAACACGGGCATCGTCTGCGGGCTGAAGCTGTATTCGCCCTGTATCTCCAGTCCTGAGCTTATATTCTGCAGGTCGGAGAACTGAATGGGGTTGCCTCTGAACTCGACGATGTAATACTGCATTATGGCAAAGAAGGTGAAAAACACATTAAAGATAATGAGCAGTATCTTCGGGTTTATGGGAATGGCTATGGACACCAGATAGAAGAATGCACACAGTAAAAGCCCCATAAGGATGTAAAAGATGCTGGACTTTGGAAAATGAGAGCCCATAACAAGATCGGGGATGAGGTAGGAGCTTACGGTAAGAGTTACGGCAGCCGTAAGCGGTGATATAGCGGCATCGCTGTTGACGGGGCGTCTGATTATCCCGAAGAAGATCATTACGGAAGCAAGGATACAAAGCGACCACTGAAGGACGCTTGCATATGACCTGTCGCCCAGATAAACTGATACTGCCAGCCCTGCACACAGCATAAGCGGAGCAAGGGACGTTATTATGTAGAATAAATACAGCTTTGCCTTATCGGTACCAAGGAGCTGTTTTGCTTTTTTTATCATTCCGACACTTCCTAAAAGTAAAATAAAAAAACTATTTTAATTATACCACAAATAAGCCGACTTGTAAAGCCCTGCAAGCTGCTGTTTGGAATAATATTCCAAACTGATCGGAGCAGGAACGGCTTTTACGAAAGAACGTCGTGCTATAATAAGCTTCTCACTCTGCCTGCCTTCGATCTGCCGGCGGCAGATCTCGGCTTTGCGGCATAGTGCTGTGTCTTTCCTTGCTTCACACCTGTTTGTCAAGCCGCAAGCGGCTTGAGGAAAGTTTCGTCTTGGCTTTTCAAAGGGGAAGCCCCTCTTGCAGGGCTTCCCCTCTTCAAAAACAGTCCACCGGACTGTTTTTGAATTCAC
>DFEO01000025.1 GCA_002368715.1 Ruminococcus sp. UBA3800 | reverse complement strand
TTGTAAGCTAATCTCAGGTCTTTGTCTGTTATTCAGTTCCAATAAGGTGCGCTGTCATTGTGGCGCACGCCTTTTCAAAATTATAAAAAGCGCTGACCTCGCAACTGCTGTCGACCTGATCATCAGGCTCTATCCATCCAGACTCTCATAGCGTTTTCGCCTCGATTGCCCCACAGAGAATATGGTATCGCTATCAGATCGCAATGTTTCATCCTCGGCGGCTCGCAGGAGTATAGTCTCTCCTGATGTTCTCTGATATAACCCTTCACAGCAAGCCGGATAACGCCATTCGGTAGTTTCTTGTCTGGGACTGCCTGACTTATCTCAGCTTTGGTATCAACGCATGAAGATATAACGTCGCTGTTATCGGCCCCCTCAAAGCAATAGACCAGAGGACCCATACAAAGTGCTGTTTTCGCCGAAACGGAATGTATCCTCTCAGAGGGGAAAACAAATCTCGGCGTGCCGTCAAGCACAAGTCTTATCTCGTCTTCATCGGATACGGGAATATAGGCATATCCGTTTTTGATAACAGGTGATACAGGCTCGCCGTTAATGAAAAACTCTGTCTTTTTACTCCAATGAGGTATCCTTAACGATAGCGTCTTGATGCCGGAAACTTTATAGCTTACAGTGAAATCATAGGGATAGTCTGTTTTGCAGCAAAGCCGAGCTCCGCTCTCAAAGGTCACATCACCGGATGCGTATAGGTGGCAGTAAACTGTATCTCCGTTTTCAGCGTAGGCGTATTTACCGATAGAGGATATAAGCCTGGCAGCATTCGGAGGGCAGCAGGCACAGGCGTACCAACCGGGACGCTTTATCAGAGTATGACGGTGCGTAGGGGCTGCGCCGGATATACCGGGAACTGCTTCAAGTGGATTGACATAGAAGAAGCCCCGTCCGTCAAGCTGAATCCCTGCAAGAATGGTGTTGTAAAAGGCTTGCTCCATAACGTCTCCGTATTCGCCGCTTACCTCGTTTTCAAGCATACGATAGGCAAAGAACATAAGCCCGATAGCCGCACAGGTCTCAGAATATGCCGTGTCGGGCGGAAGATCGTAGTCCACACTGAAAGCCTCGCCGTGAACGGTCGAACCAATGCCGCCGGTAATATAAAGCTTCCTGTTCACGATGCTATCCCAAAGACGGCGGCAAGCTTTAAACAGTTCTTTGTCACCTGTCTCGGATGCGAGATCTGCCATACCGGTGTAAAGATAGACCGCTCTCACTGCGTGTCCTACTGCCTCTGTCTGCCGGCGTACAGGCTGTGAGCTCTGCTGATAATTATAATCCGAAGCATCGTTGCCCCAGACTGTCCAGTTATAGGCTGCCTTCTCTTTTTTGTAGAAATCAGGATCCTGGCCTCGGATATTGATGAAATGCTCAGCAAGTTCCAGACATCTGCTGTCTGAGGTGATGCGGTACATCTTCATCAGTGCAAGCTCTATCTCCGGGTGCCCTGGGAAGCCCGGCTTGCCGTCTTTGATAAAACGTCTGTATATATGCCCGACGCATCTGAGCATAACATCTAATAGCCTGCGCTTGCCTGTGGCCTCAAAATAAGCGCAGGCAGCCTCAATAAGATGCCCTGCGCAGTAAAGCTCATGCGCTTCAAGAAGGTTCGTCCAGCGCTTATCTCTGTCGGATATGGTAAATCGGGTATCGAGATAGCCGTCAGCGTCCTGCGCTGCGGCGATGAGATCTATAAGCTCATCAGCTTGCTTCTCCAGGGTCTCATCAGGTGTTGCCGCCAGCGAATAAGCTACCGCTTCGAGCCATTTCCCGGCATCGCTATCCTGAAAAACCATTCCGTAAAAATCTCCATGCTCCTCACCTCTCAGCGCTTTGCCGGCATTGATGAAATTGGAGAACACGCCGCTTTTTTCAGTACCTGCTTCATCTCTCATAACTCGGTGCTGATAAGGTATCATCTCACGACGAACAAGTTCCTGATAACTGCCGATAAATCCATTGCTTTTGTATGCACTTACGGGTATGCTGTTCATAGTTTTCAAAACGATCATCTCCTGTGTCATATAAAGGTTGACTTTTTTGCTTATATGTATTATAATCTTATCATCAGTATAAAAAAATAGAAAATAGTCTTAATTATATGGAGGATAGTCTTGAACGAAATAGCTTTCACCAACCGTGTGCTGCCGAGCTGCTGTGGGAGCGGACTGCTGGCATCGTCCGAACCATTTTACCATGCCGACAGGATAATCGATTTTCACGTTTTGATATATGTGCTTGAAGGGACGATCTATGTGACCGAGGACGGTATCGACTATGAGATAGGCAGCGGAGACCTGTTCTTTCTTAAAAGCGGTATCAGGCATTTCGGAAAAACGGAGATCCCAAGAGGCACAAGATGGTTCTACTGCCATTTTCACAGCGGTGAGCCTACTGCCGATCAGCTTTCAGCAAAACTGCCGAAGAAGCTCTCGGGACTTCGGGAAAGTGAAACAGAACGCAGGATTCTGAGCTTTAATGAATATGCCTCTTCTGACGATATATGCAAGGTATGGCTGCTTGACCTAAAGCTCGCAGAGTTGCTAACTTTCCTTGTTCTGGGAGAGAGCCGCCTGTCAGAGACTCAAAGTCTGAGCGGAAGTATAGCGCAGTATCTCAGAGAGAATATCTCCAAACCGTTTTCGGCTGCGGCTTTGGAGCGCAGGTTCTTTCTCAGCTACAAGCGGTTGGCGGCGGTTTTCAAAGCTGAGACAGGACAGACCATGCAGCAGTATCATGACAGGATAAAAATGGCAGAGGCAGAAAAGTTGCTGCGCTCTACCTTGATGACTGTCGCTGAGATCTCTGCTTCGGTGGGTTACAGCGACCCTCTATATTTCAGCAGACGCTTTCGCAAACTCACAGGCAAGAGTCCGACAGGATTCCGACGCAAATCCGCAGAACAGTTTTGAAGATGAGGTGGGGTGGTGCACCATCTGCCGATTGACCTTTCAGCTCTCATGTGGTATAATTAACCTGATTCCGCAAATCTGAACCTATTAAGTACTGTACAAAACAGCGTAAATATGGTGAAATATATAACAAAAACGCTGTGAAAGCAGCACCCGGAGGGTGAGATCAAAAATGCGGAAAATTGAGTATTTTGCAAGCGATGAAAGACTGATCACGCCGAGCGGATTATCGCTCGTGGGACAGGTGCTCGGCAAATCAGATCTGATCAAAAAAGCAAACCGTATGCGGACGGAAAAGCGTTCACAGCCGCAGATAAAAAACTGCGATATCCTTCTGTCCATGATCGGTCTGCTGTCGCTCGGATAATCGGATTTTGAGAATATCAATGAGTTTCATAAGGGCGAGGAATTCTACAAGATCGCACTCGGTATCATACTCCATGTTATTGGAGAAGATCATAAGCTGAGTGATATTGATAAATCTTCGGAATTTCTTGTTAGGGAAACGCTTTCTGTTCATACGTTCACTCTCAGCGACTATACCGCAGATCATGTAATTGTTTGACAGGTATCAGAGCGCTCAGATCGAGCTTATTAGCATTAACAACCGGCAAGAGTTTGTGAATGGGTTTAGGATCGGGGGGGCAGATGGTGATGGAGATGTTGAGAACGATTGAATGAAATAATTGCGATAGCCGATCCGGAGTGGGTCGGCTATTGTTTTTGAAAATCTTGCCCAAACAATTGTATCTTTTAGTTATAAGTCGTCAGTTTTCGCAAGAATAACGGAGAGACTTTTAGCACCCGCTTACATGGCGGTGCTGTACGGGGAGTAGGATGGAAGATAATTCCTGAAACGCTTGATTTCACAAATCATATGTGGTATAATGAAAACAGCCGACTTTATAGGCTTAAAAACGAAAAACAAGTTCTGCATGACTGTCGAGCAAAGTATTTTTGCTGCCGGTCTTGAATGAAGTAGCGTGCGTAATGTCATTAAGCCGACAATGATCAAGAAGAATTCAGGAGTATCCTTAAAGGAGTAGAAAATGGAATATAAATACAAAGCTTTTATCAGCTATCGCCATATTGAACCCGATATGCATGCCGCCGAAAGGCTGCAAAAGATCCTCGAAACTTACAAGCCGCCAAAATCTCTGGGTATAAAAAAGGAGAACTGGCGTATCTTTCGTGATGTATCTGAATTACAGTCCAGCAGTGATCTCAGCGAGATAATTAAAAATGCGATCGAATCATCAGAGTATCTTATCGTGATCTGTTCACCGCAATACACCGAGTCTAAGTGGTGTATGCAGGAAATCACACGTTTCCGAGAGCTTCACGATAACAAAAACACCAACATTATCACGCTGCTGGTAAACGGTGACCCGGAGAATTCATTTCCTGATGTGCTCACCTATACCGAAGTGACCACCACAAATGAAAATGGCGAGGAAGTCACTGTCAGAGAAGAGGTCGAGCCTCTTGCCGCAAATATCGTTGCGGACAGTCTCAAAGAATCAATGAAAAAGCTAAAGACTGAGTCTCTTCGTATTGCCGCACCTTTGCTGGGATGTGATTACAATGATCTCTTCCAGCGTGAAAAGCGGCGGGAAGTTGCAAGAAGGTATATGATATTAGGCGGAGTGTCGGGTGTTCTCTCTCTTATTTCTATTATCAGCATTGCGGCTGCCGTGACCATTAACGGCAAGAACAAGCAGATCCAGAAGCAGAATGATCAGATCAAGGTACAGAATGCCGAGATCGAGAACAAGAACAGTGAGCTTCTCGTTGAGAATTCCGGGCATCTTGCCGTAGAATCCGAAAACCTCTTCTTAGAGAACGATCTGATCCCTGCAATTGAAAAGGCAGTTGCTGCTTTGCCCTCGACAGACGAGTACAAGCCGGTCCTTCCGGAAGCTGAATATGCACTTTCCCGTGAGCTTGGTATGTTCGATCATACGCACCTTGCTCCACGGACGTGTTTAAAACACGAATGTGCTGTTGAACAGCTTTCTTTCATGGGCGGCGGCAAGTCGATAGTTTCCACAGATGCTACGGGCGTCTACTTCTGGAATGCCGAAACAGGCGAGCTGATAAGGAAAATATCTGCCGATGAGGATGAATTTGCATCGGAAGACGGAAGTTCAGGCAAGCTGACAGCA
>DFEO01000123.1 GCA_002368715.1 Ruminococcus sp. UBA3800 | reverse complement strand
ATGTCCGAGGATATAAAAAGGATAATCTCGGGGCTTATGCGTGAGCTTAAAGACCCGAGGATAGCAGGCGGCGATATGCTCTCTGTCGTAAGATGCGATGTTGCGAGAGACGGGTCATTCTGCAGGGTGTATATCTCGAGCTTTGAGGGGCTTGAAAGGGCAAAGGAGGCCGTCAGGGGCTTCGAGTCGGCATCGGGATATATAAAAAGAGAGATATCCAATGTCCTTGGGGTAAAGAAATGCCCCGATCTTAAATTCATCGCCGATGACTCGATCGAGCATTCGGCACAGATAACAAAAAGGCTCCGTGAGCTCGTGAGCGAGGAGCCCGAAGATGAAGGGAGCGGCGAAGATGACGTTTTCTCAGATCAATAGTATTTTCGAGGAAAATGACTGCTTCACTATCCTCACACACAAAAGCCCCGACGGGGACACCCTGGGGTGCGGCTTTGCGCTCTGCGAATTCCTGCGCAATATGGGCAAGAAGGCAAACGTCCTAAATTCGGAGGGATTTCCCGACAGGTATGACTTTATCTATGAGGGCTACTATGAGCAGGATTTTGAGGAGAAGTATGTTATTGCTGTGGATATAGCAGACACGGTGCTTCTGGGACACAATCTTGAAAGATATGCCAAAGAGGGCGCTATCGACCTTTGCATAGATCACCATATCTCGAACAAGAACTATGCTAAGAACACCTATGTTGACGCAAAGGCACCTGCGGCAGCTCTTATCCTTTACAAGATAATGCGTGAGTCCGGAAAGCCCATCACAAAGCATATTGCCGAGGCTCTCTACACAGGTATAGCTACGGATACGGGGTGCTTCAAGTATGAGAATACGACACCCGAGACACATAGGATCGCTGCCGAGCTGATGGAGGAGTATGATATCAGCTTTGCGGTGATAAACCGCAAGATGTTCGATGTCAAGAGCAAGGCAAGGATGCGTGTCGAGCAGGGCGTTGCAAGACATATGGAATACTACTATGACGACAAATGCTCGCTGATAGTTCTCTCGAAGGAAGCAATGGAGGAAAGCGGAGTTGACGCTTCCGAATTTGAGGGGCTCGCTTCCATACCCCTGAGCGTCGAGGGCGTGCAGATCGGTATAACGGTCAAGGAGCGCCATGAGAACGTTTATAAGATCTCGGTGAGGACAACAGAAGAGGTGGACGCTTCCGCTTTTTGCAAAAACTTCGGCGGCGGCGGACATATCCGTGCAGCCGGCTGCGAGATACACGCTCCGCTGGCTGAGGTCAGAAGTATGCTGCTTATGCAGGTAGACAAGGAGTTAAATGGAACAAAGCAGGATTAACGGAGTGCTCCCCGTTTACAAGCCCGAGGGCTGGACGTCTTTTGACATCGTGGCCAAGGTGAGGAGCATAACAGGCATCAGAAAGATCGGCCACGGCGGAACTCTCGACCCGATGGCTTCGGGGGTGCTGCCCCTGTTTATAGGAAAGGCTGCCAAAGCCTGCGATATAGTTCCCGACAACAGAAAAAGCTATATCGCCGCTCTTCGCTTCGGAGAAACATCGGACACTCTGGATGCCACCGGAACGATAACTCAGACCGGCGGCAGGAAAGTGACCGAGGAGGAGCTGGAGCAGGTGCTGCATATGTTTGTCGGCGAGCTGATGCAGGTGCCGCCTATGTATTCCGCTATAAAGGTCGGCGGCAGAAGGCTTTATGAGCTGGCAAGAGAAGGCAAGACTCTCGATCTTCCGCCAAGACCTGTGACCGTAGACAGCATAACGCTGCGAAGCTTTGACGAAAAAAAACAGGCAGCGGTGATAGCGGTCAACTGCCGCAAGGGCACCTATATCAGGGCTCTTATAAGGGATATAGCCGAACAACTGGGAACAGTGGGGCTGATGACCGACCTTGAAAGAACATATTCCGGTGGCTTTTCGCTGGACGAGTGCTATACTCTGGCCGAGATAACAGACGCCCAGAACGACCGCCAGCTGGAGGAGCTCCTGCTTCCGACGGACAAGATCTTTGCGGTCTATGATGAACTGACGCTGGGAGAAAAAGAGACCCGGCTTTATAAAAACGGAGTAAGGCTGAGAGCAGAACAGACAGGGATGGATGCCTGCGGCAAGACGTTCAGGGTCTATGGCGCAGACGGAGAATTTCTGGGGCTCGGGAAGTTTTACGGGGATCAGTTCGGCATTGTGAAAAACTTTTTTGACACTCAGTGACAGAGAGGACAGCCTTGTCCTGTCTGTGGATTTCGGGGTGATGTTTTGATAATAATTGACGACAACAGCGGTATACCCCGCAATGAGCAGACCGTGTGCGCTCTGGGTCTTTTTGACGGAGTTCACAGAGGTCACAGATATATAATAGACACGGCGGTATCAAAGGCAAGGAGCATAGGCGCTGCTTCGGCGGTGTTCTGCTTCAAGACCAACAGCGTGACCTCCAAAGGCCATGACGGGATGCTTGAGATGCTGCTTGATGACAGCCAGAAAAGCGAGCGCATCGCCGAGGCAGGAACAGACTATCTCTATTCGCCCGAGTTCTCGGACCTTAAAGGAATGAGACCCGAGGCCTTTGTGAGAGATATACTGCTAGGGAAGATGGGCTGCGTGGGCGCTGTCTGCGGCGAGGACTTCACCTTTGGGCGGGGCGCCGTGGGCAAAGCCGAGGACCTTGAACGCCTCGGAAAAAAATACGGCATCGAGGTCACTGTGGCAGGTGCGCTGACGACCGACGGCGTGACCATAAGCTCGACGCTGATAAGAAAGCTGATAAGACAGGGCGAGATAGCAAAGGCAAATGAGCTGCTGGGATACCGGTTCGGCTTCGAGCTCCCTGTTGAGCACGGCTTCCAGAGGGGAAGGACTTGGAACTTCCCTACCATAAACCAGGCCATACCGAGAGGCCGGGTGCTGCCAAGGTTCGGTGTTTACTGCTCCCGTGTGAGCGTTGAGGGCAGGACCTATAACGCTGTCACGGATATAGGCCTTAAACCCACCGTCGAGGCAGACCTCACAAGGCCGCTGGCCGAGACCTTTATACTGGGCTATGAGGGCGATCTTTACGGCAAGAACGTAAGGCTTGAGCTTTTCGAGTTTTTGAGGCCGGAAAAACGCTTTGAGAGCGTTGACGAGCTGAAAGCCGAGATAAGACGCAACACCATGCAGGCTCAGAAATATTTTGAAGAAAACAGGTAAAAAACAATGATAAAAAACAAATGGGTGAAGTTTATTCTGTTTGTGCTGCTGATGACAGGCTTCTGGGTCCTGTATGAGATGATGCACGCAAGGTTTTTTCTTCACAGCCCCTATCATTTTGTGCTGCGGCGTGATGTTCTGGCGCCTGCGGCAGTGTCGGCGGCAGTGGGATACCTTCTGTATCTGAGAAAATGACAGCCGCTTTATGAATGTCAAGGAAAGGATGTTTGCTTTGAATAAGGTTAGAACAAGATTTGCTCCCTCACCGACGGGATATATGCACATTGGAAATCTGAGGACCGCTCTTTTTGCATATCTGATAGCAAAAAAGCATGGCGGAGATTTTATACTGAGAATAGAGGACACCGATCAGGAGCGCTATGTTGAAGGCGCTGTTGACGTTATATACAACACCCTCAAGGATGTCGGGCTCAACTGGGACGAGGGTCCCGATATAGGCGGCCCCGTAGGACCGTATGTCCAGTCCGAAAGAATGGGGATGTTCAAGAAGTATGCGCTGCAGCTCGTGGAAAAGGGCGAGGCCTATTACTGCTTCTGTGACAAGGAAAGGCTCGACAAGGTGAGAGCCGAACAGGAAGCAAACGGCGTGACTCCTATGTATGACAGGCACTGCAGGGATCTGTCAAAAGAAGAGATAGAGAAAAACCTTGCCGAAGGCAAGCCTTATGTTATCAGACAGGCTATACCCGAGGGCGAGATAACCTTCCATGATGAGCTTTACGGCGACATAACCGTTGACTGCTCGGAGCTTGATGACCAGATACTTATAAAGACCGACGGGATGCCGACCTATAACTTTGCAAACGTTGTGGACGACCACCTTATGGGTATCACCCACGTCGTAAGAGGAAACGAGTACCTTGCATCTGCCCCGAAGTATACCCTGCTCTACAAGGCGTTCGGCTGGGACGAGCCCACCTATATCCACGTTGAGCATATTATGAAGGACAAGCAGCACAAGCTTTCAAAGCGTGACGGCGACGCCTCATACCAGGACCTTATGCAGAAGGGCTACCTCAAAGAGGCAGTTATAAACTATATCGCTCTGCTGGGCTGGGCACCGAAGTCCGAGAAGGAGATATTCACCCTCGACGAGCTGGTGCAGGAATTCGATATACACGGACTGTCAAAGTCGCCTGCTATCTTCGACCCGATGAAGCTGAGAGCTATAAACGCCAAGTATATCAAGGCTCTTGCTCCCGAAAAGTTCGCAGAGTATGCAAAGCCCTATATAAGACAGAGCATAAAGCGTGAAGATATCGACCTTGACGAGATAGCCGCACTTTTGCAGGCAAGAACTGAGGTGTTCACCGACATCCCCGAAATGGTGGACTTCTTTGACGAGCTCCCCGCTTATGACAACGAGCTCTATACCCACAAGAAGATGAAGACAAACGCCGAGAACTCCCTCGAATCCCTGAAGGCTGTCCTTCCTGTTCTGGAAGAGCTTGAGGACTGGAGCATGGACGGCGTACATGAGGCGCTCTTCTCTCTCATAGCTAAGCTTGAGTGCAAGAACGGCCTTATCCTCTGGCCGCTGAGAGTTGCCCTTTCGGGCAAGCCCTCGACTCCGGGCGGAGCTGTCGAGCTTGCTCACCTGCTGGGAAAAGCGGATTCGCTGGATAGAGTAAAGAAGGGTATAGCTCAGCTTTCATTATAAGCTTTCCGCTCTTTCACAAGGCTGTCACAGTGACGGTTTATATTTAATAATGCTGTGCCCGCTTTAAACGGGTCCTGAAAGGAGGCAGTAGTTCCCAACGGAACGGCTGAAAATGATAGAAGTTGTAAACCTGACCAAGAGATACGGCGACAAAAAAGCTGTGAACAATATCTCTTTCAAGGCCGAGGACGGCGAGATACTGGGGTTTCTTGGCCCTAACGGCGCCGGCAAATCGACCACTATGAACATATTGACAGGATATATATCCTGCACCGACGGCAAGGCTCTTATAGATGGTATAGACATACTGGAGGATCCCGTGAAGGCAAAGAAGCAGATCGGCTATCTGCCCGAGATACCTCCGCTTTATGTGGATATGACCGTAAAGGAATATCTTAGCTTTATCTATGACCTTAAAAAGTGCAAGCTGCCAAAGATATCTCACCTTAAAGATATCTGCCAGCTGGTAAAGATAGAGCACGTCTATAACAGGATGATAAAGAACCTTTCCAAAGGCTACCGCCAGAGAGTCGGCCTTGCGCAGGCGCTGGTGGGCAACCCCAAGACCCTGATACTTGACGAGCCCACTGTCGGTCTTGACCCTAATCAGATCATCGAGATAAGAACGCTCATCAAAAAGCTGGGCAAGAACCACACTGTCATCCTGTCGTCCCACATCCTCTCCGAAGTCCAGGCTGTGTGCGACAAGATAGTCGTTATAAACGACGGAAAGATCGTTGCCAACGACACCGAGGAAAACCTCTCGATGAAGCTGACCGGCGAGAACAAGCTCAGCGCCAAGATCGAAGGCGACAGCGAAAAGGTGCTCAGGATGATAAAGGGCATCAAGGGCGTTATCAGCGCCGAGTGTATCTCGGAGCACAAGGGCGTCGGCACCTATAATATCGAAGCAGGCGAAAAGACCGACATAAGAAAAGAGCTGTTTTCACAGATAGCTTCTCACGGCTGGTATCTGCTGGAGCTGAAAACGAGTGAGCTTTCGCTTGAGGATATCTTCCTGCGCCTTACGATGGGCGAGGATATCGACCTTACCGACAACGATGACGAAGAGGAGGCTGAGGACTGATGGGTGCAATTTTCCGCAGAGAGCTGAGATCGTATTTCACCTCTCCCATAGGCTACATATTCCTGGCCGCATTCTATGCCTATGCAGGCATAATGTTCTCGAACTCGAGCCTTGAAAGCGGCTATACCAAGCTCGACTCGGTGTTCGGTTCTCTTCTGATAATAATAGTCGTTCTTATACCTATACTCACTATGAGAACGATCTCCGAGGAAAAACGCTCGAAGACAGATCAGTGTCTGCTCACGGCTCCTGTGGGGCTGGGAGCCATAGTTGTGGGAAAGTTTCTCGCAGCCTTCGTGATCTATCTTTGTGCAGCAGCCATAACAGGTGTGTTCGCAGTTGTGGTGTCCGCCTACGGCAGCCCTGACTGGAACGTTGTTGTGGGCAATATAGTGGCTCTGGCTCTTGTGGGCGGCGCCTATATCTCGATAGGTATCCTCTGTTCGTCCTTTACCGAGAACCAGGTGGTGGCAGCGGTGTCGAGCTTTATCGCTCTGCTGCTGGTGTCCTTCCTTTCCACCATATCCAATATCCTTCCTTTCGAGTGGCTCAAGGCCGCCTGCAACAGGATCTCCTTCGGTGAAAGATACTACTCCTTTACCTATGGAGTGTTCGACTTTTCAAACGTTGTGTTCTTTGTCAGCGCAGTGGCAGTGTTCCTCTTCCTGACAGTCAGGGTGCTCGAAAAGCGCCGCTGGGCATAACAGTGAAAAGACGGTATCTCATAAAAAGGAGGAAGCGTATTTATGGACAATATGGACAATAACGAAAGCGTTGAAAAGGTCTCCGCTTCCAGCGCCGAGCTTCTGGCTGATGTTCTGAAGGACGAGAAGAAGAAGCTTGATGACAAAGCGGATGACAAAAACGATAAAAAAAGCAAAAAGGATAAGAAGAACGAAAAGGGCGCAAAAGGCACAGCCAAAAAGCTCAAGCACGGCACTATGGCAACAGTGCTCACCTGTGTGTTCGTGGCTCTGGTGGTGCTTCTGAATGTTGTCACCACGATGATATTCGACCGCTATCCCATAACCATCGACCTGACCAGCGACAAGATCTATTCTGTTACCGAAAAAACAGAGAAGTATGTCAAGGGCATAAAAAGCGATGTGCTGATAACCGTGTTTGCAAGCGAGGAAGCATTTGAGGGATATAATTCCTATACCAAGCAGGCATCCGAGCTTATAAAGAACTACGCAAAACTAAACAGCCATATATCCTATCGCTTTGTGGATATAGACTCGAACCCCGAGATAGCAAAGGATTATGAGCAAAAGCCCTCGGCTTACGAGATCTATTTCGAGACAGAGGGCGAGGCTGACGGCAAGAAGATAAAAAGGACAAAGCCCGTGGGTCTTGTGGACCTGGTCAAGTTCAATGACGAGTTCCTCTCCCAGATGTCAGAGTCGGGCTACAGCATCGAGATGCTCACCGAACAGTACGGCGATATGAACGTGCTCTACTACTACGGAAGCTATGTTGAGTCTTCCAATGCCGAGCAGGCATTCACCTCGGCTCTTATGACAGTTACCGACCCGAACCCTGTTTATGTTACGTTCCTGACAGGAAGCAGCGAGCTGACTCAGCTTACCTACTTCCAGTCTCTGCTCGAAGCAAACGGCTACAATGTTGACTCTATCGACATAACCACCCAGGACATCCCCGAAAGAACGGATGTTATCGTCGTGCCTGCTCCGAGAGCGGACTATACACCGCAGGATGTTGAAAAGCTCAGCAGCTTCCTCAACAACGGCGGTGACCTTGGCAAACAGATGATCTATGTTGCATCCTACGGCCAGCAGGAGACCCCGAACCTTGACGAGTTTCTGGAGGAATACGGTCTTGCTGTGGGCGAGGGCGTTATCTGCGAAAGCGACGGCGCAAGATATTATAACGAGCCGTGTACGACCAGTGTCGATTATATCTCGGACAACTACGATCAGGATATGCAGACCGCTTCACCGAAGATAATCTCAACACTTTGCAGACCTGTTTCCGTACTGTTCCAGGAGCAGGGGATGAACTACTGCGAAGCATACCTTTCTTCCACCGCTTCGGCATACACGGCAATGATCTCGGTAGACTCTTCGACCGGTCAGCTGGCTATCGGCGACAAAATGGAAAAGGGCAAGCTCAACTATGCAGCTGTCGGCTCCAAGGCAAAGTTCACGGATGACAACGATACCGTTTATTCAAATGTGCTCGTTGTCGGCTCCGAGGCGCTGCTGTCGGATTATTATCTCCAGTCTGACCGCTATCAGAATGCCGAATACTTTGTGAGCGTCATTAACGGGCTGACAGGAAAGACCACGGTCAAGGGTCTTACCATTCAGCCAAAATCCATAACAGGAAATTCGTTCGATATAAACGAGAGCCAGAAATCAAAGCTCAAATGGACATTCTGTCTTATCGTTCCTGTCTGCGTTCTTGTGATAGGCATCGTTGTCTGGGTAAGACGCAAGAACAGATAAATAAAGCATGGTGATCTGAAAAAATGAATGGAAAAATACAAGGGATAATCGTGTGCGGAGTTTGTGCGGCCTGCCTCGGCGGCGTGGCACTGTTTCTCTCAAAGACCGCACCTGCCGATGACAGCAGCTCGTCTTCTTCATCTTCCAAGGCCGTGTCCTCTAAGGCAGAAAAGGACGAGAGCGTCGTTATACTCCCAAGGAGCGCAGGCGACATAGTCTCTGTTGCCGTCAAAAACACAAACGGCGAGTTCACAGTCGAAAAGCCGGCTTCGGGAAAGACGAACTGGGTCATCGAAGATCTGGTCTCGGTGTCTCAGGACTTTACTGCCGAGCAGTCGATGGTGAACAACCTCGGCGAGTTTGAAGCAAAGAAAACAGCCGAAAAGGACGCAAAGGATCTTAAAAAATACGGGCTCGACCAGCCCTCGGCACAGTTTACGATAACCTATAATGACGGCGAGACAAAGACCGTCCTTCTGGGCGATGAAGCACCCGACGCAAGATATGTTTACGCTGTTATCGAGGGTGAGAACACCGTTTATATGCTCTATCAGAGAAAGCTCAGCTACTATACCGGAAAGGTTACGGACTTTGTAAACCTGACCCTTATAGACAAGCCGTCGGACGAGAACTGGCCCGACTATGGCAAGCTGACGATGACAAGAAAAGACCTGGACTATGATATAGTGTTTGAAAGCGATGACAACGAGCTTTCAGGTGCTTTGTCGAACCAGGTGATGACAGAGCCTGTGTTCTCTTATCTGAATATAACCAACTCCACCGACACCACCCACGGGATGTGGGGGCTCACGGCTGCCTCCTGTGAGGTGCTCGCACCAACAGACGAGGACTATAAGACCTACGGGCTTGATGACCCTTACTGCGAGGTCAGACTGACGGGCGAGGAATATGATTATGACCTGAAGATAGGAAACCCCGTTTACGAAAAGGACTCGGAAGGCGAGGACACCGATACGGTAGTCTCCTACTACTGCTGTCTCACAGGTTCTGCCGGCAGGAGCTGTATCTATAATATCACGGCGGCTGCCCTGCCCTGGGCAAGCATAAAGGCCGAGGACGTTATCTCCAGCCTGATGACCACAAACTATATCTATGACCTGAACTATGTGGAGCTGAAAACTCCCGACGAGGATATGAAGTTTGAGATAACAAGCTCGTCCTCCACAATGGAAGCCTCCGAGGACGAGACCCCCGAGGTCGAAAAGGTGACTCTTGACGGCAAGGAGCTGGATGTGGAGACCTTCAAGGCGTTCTATCTTTATCTTATGGGCTGTCCCACTGACGAGATATGCTTTGCGGAGCCGACGGAAGAGAGCGTTATGCTGATAACGCTTGACAAGAAAAACGGCGACCCCGACACAATGGAGTTTTTCAAAGACTCCTCCAGACGCTACATCGTCAAGCTCAACGGCAAGCCGTCTTACAGGATACCCAGCGGCTGGTATGATACCTTTGTCAAGAATATAGACGCTGCTAAGACAGGCGGCAAGATACAGGATACATATTAAGACAAAAAACACGCATCGAACACTATATAATGAAAAATAAGAAACGGAGGAGAAATCAATGGCAAAAGCAGAAAAGAAAGCATTTTTTACCTACAAGGGGCTTCCGCTGGTAAGACACGGGAACCAGCTGTTTTACGGACATATGTATGACGAATTTGTTGTACAGATAGACATCGTTTCGACAGAAAAGAAAGGCGAGCTTGATGTAGCCAACAAGGTCATCATCAGAAAGATCGCTACCGACATCACGCTCCCTCCTGCGAAGCAGATCGTCAAAAAGGCCGAGAAATCCAGCCTTTACGAGGCGCTCGACATCGCCTCCGCCTGGGTCAACGCCTAGTGCTCGCCGCACGGCTTTGACGTTCAGTACAAAGTCTGTGCTACAAGTTTTGTTGCTCGGTGACTTTCATTTTGTTCTGGCTTTCACCGGGGGAACGTTATAGTAAATAGCTATAAATAAACAGCACGTTGTTTTTAAAGAGCAGCGTGCTGTTTTCTGTTTCATAACAAAGCCGAAAAAATCCGCCAGGGGTGCTCGCCGCACGGCTTTGCCTCTGGCGGAATACGCAACAGAGCTGAAAAACACAACAGAGCTAAAATACGCAACAAAGCTAAAAAATCCGCCAGGGTGTCCAGGGCGGGTCCAGCGCCGACCTGGGCGCTGGCAGGGTCCAGGGGCAGCGCCCCTCGGTCGCCCTCCGCAGAGGGCGAAACCCCCTGCCCACGGAGGCGCTCGGCAGGGGTGAATTGAAAAAAGTGTCCGGTGGACACTTTTTTCAAGAGGGGCGACCTGCAAGAGAGGTCGCCCCTTGTGAGAAGCCAGAACAATTTTACCTCAAGCCGCTTGCGGCTTGACGGGTGGTGCTCACCCCTGCCTGCCGAAAACGTTTAAGACTTAAAAGTTTAAATATTTTAAGGTGTTTTTTTGGAGCTACCCCCTTGTAAAGTGGGAGAATGTATGTTAGAATAGAGGTATGGTCATGGCATATGCCAAATAATGTGAAAAGGAGAATGGTCACTATGCAGTATGGATATTTTGACCTTGAAAACAAGGAATACGTCATCACCCGACCCGATACACCTGCGCCCTGGGCAAACTATTTGGGCTCGCCCGAGTACGGCGCTATCGTTTCCAATAACGGAGGCGGATACAGCTTTGTAAAGAGCGGCGCTAACGGAAGGATACTCCGCTATCGCTTCAATTCAAATATCGGTCTCCCGGGTAGATATGTATACATAAGAGATAACGAGGCTAAGGATTTCTGGAGCACCACCTGGCAGCCTGTGGGCAAACCCCTCGATCAGTATAAGACCGAGTGCCGCCACGGAACAGCTTATACCACTATTACCAGCGAGTATACCGGCATCAAGTCCGAGATCACTTACTATGTTCCTCTCGACAAGACCTATGAGGTATGGAGAGTTAAGGTAACAAACAACTCCGACAAGGAGAGAGACCTCTCGCTGTTCGGCTTCTGTGAGTTCACAAACGAGAACAACTATGAGCAGGATCAGGTAAACCTCCAGTATACACTGTTTATCACAAGAACGAGCCTTGAGGGCAACAAGATAGTTCAGCATATCAACGAGAACAGCGGCAAGGACGCTGAGGGCAGCAACCACAGAGAGAGATTCTTCGGTCTTGTGGGCGCTGACGTTGTTTCTGCAAACGGAAACCTCGACAGCTTTATCGGACCTTACAGGACCTACGGCAACCCCATAGCTGTTGAGAACGGCAAGTGCGACGGAGCTATGAACTACAACTCCAATGCCTGCGGCGCTCTCCAGTCGGCTGCAAAGCTTGCTCCCGGTGAAACGACCGAGGTCATCTATATCGTTGGTCAGAAGGACCCCAAGACTGCGGACGCTATCATGGCTGATTACAAGCAGGCAGGCAAGGTCGATGCTGAGCTGAAGGAGCTTGTTGACTACTGGCACGGCCAGCTCAACAACTTCCAGATAAGCACTCCCGATGACAGGTTCAACAATATGGTAAATGTATGGAACGCTTATCAGTGCTTCATCACCTTCATCTGGTCGAGAGCAGCTTCTTTCATCTACTGCGGACTCAGAAACGGATACGGATACAGAGATACCGTTCAGGATATCCAGGGTATCATTCATATCAATCCGGAGCTTGCTGCCGAGAAGATCAGATTTATGATCTCTGCTCAGGTCTCCAACGGCGGCGGTCTGCCTCTTGTTAAGTTCGACCACAACGCAGGCAACGAGACCTGTCCTGACGAGAACGACGAGAACAGCGTTTACGCTAAGCAGACGGGACACCCCTCTTACAGAGCCGATGACGCTCTCTGGCTGTTCCCGACTATCGACAAGTATATAGGCGAGACAGGAAACAAGGCATTCCTTGATGAGGTCATCGTTTATGCGGAGACAGGCGGCGGAGAGGCTACCGTTTATGAGCACCTCAAGAACGCTATCCGCTTCTCTCAGGAAAGACTGGGCGCACACAAGATGCCTGCCGGTCTGCACGCTGACTGGAACGACTGCCTGAGAATGGGCAAGAAGGGCGAAAGCACATTCGTTGCATTCCAGCTTTACTATGCAATGAGCGTTATCAAGAGATACGCACAGGAGAGAAACGACACCGAGTATATCGCATATATCGAAAAGGTGCAGGCAGAGCTGGGCGAGAGCCTTGCAGCTTGCTGGGATGAGGACAGATTTATCCGTGGTATCCGCGAGGACGGCGTTGTTGTGGGAGCTAAGAATGACCCCGAGGCTTCTATGTGGCTCAATCCTCAGAGCTGGGCCGTTATTTCGGGCTTTGCTACCAAGGAGCAGGCCGAGACCGCTATGGAGAGCGTTCACAGGATACTCAACACTCCGTATGGTGTGAAGCTGCTCGAACCGCCTTATGTTGACCACTATTTCGACGGTGCGCTGATGCACATCTTCAACCCCGACACCAAGGAGAACGGCGGTATCTTCTCGCAGACTCAGGGCTGGGCTATACTGGCTGAGTCGCTGCTCGGTCATGGTGACAGAGCATTCGAGTATTTCCTCGAGTCCTCGCCTGCAAACATGAACGACAAGGCAGAGCAGAGAGTGCTCGAGCCATACGTTCACGGACAGTTCACCGAGTCCACACGTTCGCCTTATGCAGGCCGCAGCCATGTTCACTGGCTGACAGGAACAGGCTCGACCGTTATGGTAGGCTGTGTTGAGGGTATCTGCGGTATGAGACCGAATGCTGACGGACTTGTTATCAGCCCGTCTATACCTCACGAGTGGGACGGCTTCAAGATCGAGAAGAATTTCAGAGGCAAGCACCTCTCTATCGACATCCAGAACCCCGACCACGTTCAGAGCGGCGTCAAGTCGATCACCGTAAACGGAGAGGCTGTTGAAGGCAATTTCGTATGCGAGTGCAAGATGACTGAGCAGACCAACATTACTGTTGTAATGGGATAAGTGCTGCCGCACGGCCGGACACCCACGCACATTATAATTCGCACAAAATATTAGCAAGCCCCACCCTCCGAAGAGAGTGGGGCTTGGTTTTATTCAGGGCTTACCCCCCGCAAACAAGACCTGAAAAAGACCGGCCGGTCCGTTTGAAGGATCTGCCGGTCTTATGTTCTGAGCCTTCCCCGGCGTCAGTTCAGCCCGAAGCTTATGGAGATAGCGCTGTCAACAGCACTCATGGAGCGCTCGTCCAGAGCACCCATTTTCTCTCTCAGCCGCCTTTTGTCCAGCGTTCTTATCTGCTCGAGCAGCACCACCGAGTCCCTTGCAAGGCCGCTGGCTCCGGCACCCACCTCGATGTGGGTGGGCAGCTTTGCCTTGTCGTGGCGGCTGGTTATGGCAGCAGCTATCACCGTGGGCGAATGGCGGTTCCCAACGTCATTCTGAACTATCAGCACAGGCCTGAGCCCTCCCTGCTCCGAACCCACAACAGGGCTCAGATCCGCATAGTATATATCACCTCTGTGAACATTCAATCCGCTACACTCCTGTTCTTTATTACTTATCTGAATGTTTGACAGTATCCGCTGTGCTTATTCACCTGTTCGGGTGTCTTTTTTCGACCTGTATACAGCCTTATGTCTTATTATATGTCACCCTGACGGGCACTGTGAAAGGCGGCTGTTTCAAAATACGACCTGTGCGTGACACAAATACAAGCGTATTCCACAAAAGGACAGCAAAACAGCGCTCAAAATTATGTTTTTTGTCAATTGACGAAAGGGCGTAATTTCGGTATAATAGTATTGCTGATTATATTTTGGAAAAGGATGAGTGTTATGGCAAAAGTAGTTAAGTTCGGCGGAAGCTCGCTCGCAAGCGCTGAGCAGTTCAGAAAGGTAAAGGATATCATCACCGCAGACAGCGCAAGAAGGTTCGTTGTTCCCTCTGCTCCCGGAAAGAGATATTCTTCCGACACAAAGGTAACGGATATGCTTTACAGCTGCTATGATCTGGCTGTAAAGGGCAAGGATTTTTCAGAGCAGTTTGAGCAGATAAAGAAAAGATATAATGATATCATCAGTGAACTGGGACTTGAAATAAGCCTTGAAAAGGAATTTGAAATCGTCAAGGCCTGCTTTATAGGAAAGGCAGGACGTGACTATGCAGCTTCGAGAGGCGAATATCTCAACGGTATCGTGCTTGCAAGCTATCTCGGGTTCAGCTTTGTCGATGCTGCCGATGTTATCTTCTTCAACGATGCGGGTCAGTTTGACGCAAAGAAGACCGGCAAGGAGCTTTCCGCAAGGCTTGAAAGCCTTGAGAACGCAGTCGTTCCCGGGTTTTACGGCTCGATGCCGAACGACACCATAAAGACATTCTCGAGAGGCGGCTCCGACATCACCGGCTCTATCGTTGCGGCAGCTGTGAGCGCTGACATCTACGAGAACTGGACCGACGTTTCGGGCTTCCTCACCTGCGACCCGAGGATAGTCGATGACCCCGCTCCTATCAAGACCATCACCTATAAGGAGCTCCGTGAGCTTTCCTACATGGGCGCTACCGTTCTCCACGAGGACGCTATCTTCCCTGTAAGAAAAGCAGGTATCCCGATAAACATCAAGAACACAAACAAGCCCGACGATGAGGGCACAATGATCGTTGAGTCCACCTCCAAAAAGCCGCAGTACACTATTACGGGTATTGCAGGCAAGAAGGGCTTCACTGTTGTGAATATCGAAAAGGATATGATGAATGCCGAGATCGGATTCGGAAGAAAGGTGCTTGAAGTTTTTGAAAAAAACGGTATCTGCTTTGAGCATATGCCTTCGGGGATCGACACTATGTCGGTCGTTGTACACCAGGAGGAGTTCGCTCCCAAGGAGCAGGAGATCCTTTCGGGCCTTCACAGAAACTGTCAGCCCGACATCATCGACATTGAAACAGACCTTGCGCTAATCGCTGTTGTGGGCAGAGCGATGAAGTCAAACCGTGGTACGGCAGGCCGTATCTTTTCGGCGCTGGCACACGCTCATGTAAATGTTAAGATGATCGACCAGGGCTCCAGCGAGCTCAACATCATAATCGGAGTGAGCGAGGACGACTTTGAAAAGGCAACAAAGGCGATCTACGACATTTTTGTTGAAACAAAGCTGTGATAAGCACGGCCTGAAAAGGACCGCACACGGCGTCGGGAATGTTAACTTTTTAACTATATTCGTTTAAAAGCCTTGACTTTGTGACCAGTTATGGTATAATAGTATTTGTGAGAGTTTTTGAAAAATAACTCTGAAAACCAGCACGGCCTGATGTCTTAAAGGCCGCAGCTGACAAATCGTAAGGAGGAAGACATTATGGAAACATACGGTATCGAAAAGATCGGTATAACAAACCCTAAGGCAGTTTACCGCAACCTTTCGCCTGCTGTTCTTACCGAGCACGCAGTTATCAAGGGTGAGGGACAGCTCAGCGACACAGGCGCTCTTGTTGTAAAGACCGGCAAGTATACAGGCCGTTCTGCAAAGGATAAGTTCATCGTTGATGACGGTGAGGCACATAACAATGTAAACTGGGGCGCAGTAAATGCACCTATCACAAGAGAAAAGTTCGAGGCTATCAAGGCTAAGGTGATCGCTTATCTGCAGAACAGAGATATCTATGTGTTCGATGGATTTGCAGGCGCTGATCCCAAATATACAAAGAAGTTCAGAATAGTTAACGAGCTGGCAAGCCAGAACCTCTTTATCAGAGATCTGCTTATCAGACCCACAGACGAGCAGCTTGCTGATTACGGCGATCCTTTCTTCACCATTATCGCTGCTCCCGGGTTCAAGTGCGTCCCCGAGGTAGACGGCACACGTTCCGAGGCTGCTATCCTGCTCGACTACGAGACTAAATGCGCAGTTATCTGCGGCTCAGGCTATTCGGGCGAGATCAAGAAGACCGTGTTCTCTGCTATGAACTACTATCTGCCTTTCGAGGGAGTTCTTCCTATGCACTCCTCCTCCAATGCAGACCCTGTTACTAAGGACACAGCAGTATTCTTCGGCCTTTCCGGAACAGGTAAGACCACACTTTCCGCTGATCCTAACAGACTTCTTATCGGCGACGACGAGCACGGCTGGTCTGAAAACGGCGTGTTCAACATCGAGGGCGGCTGCTATGCAAAGTGCATCAACCTCAGCGCTGAGGGCGAGCCCGAGATCTACAATGCTATCAAGTTCGGTTCTCTCGTAGAGAACGTTGTTATCGACCCCGATACAAGAAAGCCCGACTATGACGATGCTACTCTTGCAGAGAATACCAGAGTCGGCTATCCTATCGAGTACATCCCCAATGCAGCAGTTCCCAGCGTTGGCGGTATCCCCACAGTTATCATCTTCCTGACAGCTGATTCCTTCGGCGTTCTGCCTCCTATCAGCCGTCTTACCAAGGAAGCTGCTATGTATCAGTTCGTTACAGGCTTCACCTCCAAGGTAGCCGGTACCGAGATCGGTATCACAGAGCCTACACCCACATTCTCCACACTGTTCGGCGAGCCCTTTATGCCTCTGCCGGCAGAGAAGTATGCTGAGATGCTGGGCGAGAAGATCGAGAAGTATAATACAAAGGTATACCTCGTTAATACAGGCTGGACCGGCGGTCCTTACGGAACCGGCTCCAGAATGAAGCTGAAGTACACAAGAGCTATGGTAACAGCTGCTCTCAACGACGCATTTGACAAGAACAATGTTGAGTTCGTTCACGATGCAAGGTTCAACCTTGAGATCCCTCAGGCTATCCCCGAGTCGGATGTTCCTGCTGAGATCCTCAATCCTCGTGACACATGGGCAGACAAGGCTGCTTATGATGCTCAGGCTAACAAGCTTGCTAAGATGTTCCAGGACAACTTCTCCAAGAAGTATCCCGACATGGACGAGAAGATCGTAAACGCAGGCCCCAAGGCAGACTGATAATTTATAAAGCTAAGACCCGGAAGCAAAAAGCTTTCGGGTCTTTTTTTGCGCTATGCCTGACCGCTGCGGCAGCAGCGCAAAATGGCACAAAAAAGACACTTCTGCCGCATTTGACAGAAGTGTCGATCAATTTAAGCTATATCACTTGTGCTAAGATCAGCCTTCCTTGGTCAGGCCTTCGATAGTGAAGGTACACTCAAGGCTCTTTGCAAACATGAGAGCGTCGGTATCAATACCGGGGTCCTCGCAGGTAAGACCATAGTCGTTGTAGATCTCGATCCTGTAACAGTTATTGGCATCCTCGATGTTGCCATAAACGATCTTGCTTGCATCGAAGGGGAATTCCTCGCCGTCGATCTTGATAGAGGTGAGCTCTACCTTAACATCCTGACCGGTGTACTTACCCTTAACATTCTTATCAATTCCGGGATTCTCGCCGTCAGTAAGCTGGTTCTTTTCCAGTGCTTCGCCCTCAAAGTTTGTTGTACCATCGCAGATACCTGTGATATCTATGCAGAATACAACAGCGCCCTGAGCAGGAAGAACATAGTCACCGTCAAGAATGATCTGAGGGTTGGGTGAATTCAAAACAGCGTCGTTTGCAGCAATAGAATCAACGTTGATAGCAACTGTGTACTCACCGTCGCCGGTAATATCAGCATCAACGCCGTATGCTCCGTCAGCTCTGTTCTCCTCGGGATAGCCCTGGCCGGCAAAGTTTGACCACATCCAGTTGTAGTCAGCAAACATAAGGAACGCATCATAGCCCTTAAACTCGGTAACTGGTGTGTAGTCGCCGGAAGGGGTCTGGCACTCAAGTCCTGTTACCTCATCATAATAAGGCTCGCCATCAGCAGGAGCTGCTGCTGCAGATGTGTCTGCCTCGGATGCAACTGCGGACACTTCTGCTGCTGTTGTGGTAGTTGTGGTCTCCGCCTTCTTGGAAGAAGCCTCGCTCTTGGAAGAAGAATCGGAATCTCCGCAGGCTGTGAACATTGCTGTTGTCATTGCCATTGCGCAAAGCGCAGCGGCGAACTTTTTGATCTTCATTGTTATAACCTCCTAAAAACAATACATATCGCACTCTGCGATAACAATCTCAGATGTAACACGCCTCTCACGACAGTATTACCTCAACTATTATCATACATAATTTCGTCCATATTTTCAAGATACTATTTTAACAAATTTGCAACTCGCTAATCGTTTACATTGAACAAAATTACATTAAGAAATATAAACATTTTAACCAAAGCCGCAGCTTTTTTAAGAATAACATCCCTCATTGCGGGCATACTAGCAGCAGCATATCCAAAAACAGAGGAGGATCTTATGGAACTTGATATGACAAAAAAACAATACTCCGAACTGTGTGACAGTGCAGCCGAAGGCTCGAAATGGTGGATAAACGCACCCAAAGCCTTTGTTTTCGGAGGTCTTATCTGTGTGCTGGGTCAGGGGCTTTTCGATATGCTCTCGCTGGCAGAGCTGAGCGAGGAAAGCAGCGCCACGCTCACCTCGGTCATACTTGTGTTTCTGTCCGCCCTGCTCACAGGGCTCGGCATATATCCAAAGATAGCCAAGCACGCAGGCGCAGGAACGCTTGTCCCCATAACAGGCTTTGCAAACTCTGTCTGCGCCCCTGCACTTGAATTCAAGACCGAGGGCTTTATAACGGGACTCGGCGCCAAGATCTTTATAATCAGCGGCCCTGTCATCCTTTACGGAACTCTGGCAAGCTTTATTTACGGGCTGATCTACTATCTCTTCCTGCGCTGAAAAACTAGAGAAGAAGATAGCCAAGCGCCAGCAGCAGCTTTATGTCTGCGCCCTGCTTGTATAATATGTAGATGAGAAGAGCGACGAGCGCTTTTTCCTCATCTATCCCGAGCGGCCCGACAGCACCCTGAACGCCGAGCGAGGACAAGAGCCTTGACACGGGGTCTGCGCTCTGGCCGGAGCTTTGAGCCTGACCCCCCACATAATCACGGGAGCGCCTCTGCATCTCACGCACTCGCCTTAGCGCCTCCTCCTGCATAGAACGGAACTCCTCAGAGGATGCCAAGCAGATCACCTCCCAGGATACCGCTCTCCTTTATCGCAGGATAGAGCGAGACCAGCCTGAAAAGCTTGACTATGCGGTCAAGCTTTTGTTTGTTTTCGTCCTTCAGGAGAGGTCTCAGCGCCATCAGCAGGTCGATGTTCTTGTCGGGCTTTGATGCCTGCGCCATTATCGACTGTATCTTCAGCAGCATCATAGGGTCAACAGCGGGTGCTGCGGCATTGTCTGACGGCGCAGCCTCGGTTTTGTGCTCTGTGCTGCCGCCCGAGAGCATATCTGCGAGCTCCCTTACCTGCTTCATGCTCTCCTCATCGCTGAGAACGCTTTGCAGCTTGCTCATAAGGTCATCCACTCACGCACACCGCCTTTCCGTAAAGATCCTGCCTGCCTATTTTTCGCCCGAAAGCTTTTTCATTATTGCCTGTGCCTGCGGAGAGGAAAGCACCTTTGCCGTCATCTCAGGGTCGGCAAGGGCACGCCTCAGCTTTTCGGCATCGCCTTTTGACAAGGACGACATCGCTCTGTCATATCTGCCGTTTTGAAACTCCCGCTTCAGGGTCTGCGGGTCGGAGCCGAGTTTTTTTGCGGCATAGCCGAAAAGCTTGTCGGACTGTTTATTGCTGAGTGAGCCTTGCAGAACTTTGCTCATAAAAAATTCTCCTTTTCTCAATAGTATCTATAAATATTTATGATATTATTATCTTAATTATTCAGAGCCTTACTGCGCTGTGCGCAATGAATGCAAAGGGAGGGAGCCGCCTTGAGGATCGTTGTTTTTTCAGATACCCACGGAAACTATTCCGCTATGCACAAGGTGTTCAAGCGAAACGGCAATGCTGATCTGTTCATCTTCCTTGGCGACGGCGAGCGTGACCTTGAAAAGCTCAGTACCCATTATCTCGACAAAAAGGTGCTCCATGTCAGCGGCAACTGCGACTTTGCGTCTATGACGCCGAACAACGACATTTTTGTCACGCCCTCGGGTGTGAAGATCTTTTTCACCCACGGCCATAAATGGGCGGTCAAATATACCACCGACAAGCTTTTCGAGCACGCAAAGGCTATCGGCGCACAGATAGCCCTTTACGGTCACACTCATTGCAGAAATTATGAATTCAGGGACGGGGTGCATATCCTGAACCCGGGGAGCGCAGGCTGCCCGAGAGATTTCAAGCCTGCCTGCTATGCCTATATCGACATAACCGATGCAGGCATCTTCTGCGCTCATGTTGACCTGTGACATATTATGCAGAAGGTCTTATAAATGACAAAAACACCGATATGCTTTCCGCCGGGGAAACATATCGGTGTTTATTTGTGTTTGTTCTTTTTTGTCTTTGCGGTCCTTTTCTCGTCGGAGTGACGCAGGAACCTGCGGTAAAACCATGCGGTAAAGCGCCTTGGCAGGATGAACAGGGCTATCTGCGTCATACATGGTATCAGAAAGTCCCTGAAGCTGGTGTCGCCTGCACGGAAGATCATCCACCTGACCTTGATAAAGGCCTTTGTATGCTTGCTGCTCTTTCTCACGTCAACGGTGTTTTCGTTTATCCTGTACCTCACCAGCACCTCGGGGATGTTCTGACATTTTGCGCCGTTTCTTATCATCCTTGCCGAGAACTCATAGTCCTCGCAGAGCTTGAGGTCGCTGTATCCGCCAATGCTGACAGCCTTTTGTTTTCTTATCGCCACGGTCTGGCGGTTGAAAGGGTTGCGCCTTTTGGCAAACTCGACTATATCATCGTGGAGCACAGGCACCTTTTTAACGCTTACGGTCTCGCCTGTCTCGCTGTTGAATTCCTCGACAAAGGTGCCCACTATATCGAGCTCGGGCTGTATAGCGAACAGTGCCATTTGTTTAAGACACCTGTTGGTCATCGAGATATCATCCGAGTCCATTTTGACTATATAGTCGCATTTGCAGGCTTCGATACCTATATTATAGGCTTTGCCCACACCGACGTTTTCGTTTATCTGGATTATGCGAAAGATAGTTTTATATTCATCCTGAAAGGATTTAGCGATTATATTAAGCTCATTCGTCAGCTTGCCGTCGCACACAAGAACGAAATCTGACGGCGGATAGCTTTGCATAAGCATCGACTCCAGGCTCTCGTTGAGGTTTTCGGGGAGCTCCTGGTCGTACACCGACATCATCACGCTGTATTCAGGCAGCTCATAGCCGCCTATTTTCAGTCCCAAGCCTGCACCCCCTTTTTGTCATAAAAACTCAACATATGCTATACCTGGTCACATTATACCACATTATATCGTCCCCGTCAAGTGCTCGCCGGCAGGTGCGTGCACCTGCCAGGCGTGTACGCCTGGACCCAAATCCCTCGCCCACAGCTTGTGCGAGATCAAAGCTTTGTTTGGCTCGGGGCTAAGGTTTGTTGTAAAACGTGCCATTACTCCATTTCCCATGGTTCACGCAGTGGTGCTCGCCGCACGGCTTTGCCCCTGGCGGATTTAACGACTAAGCTGTGTAACGGACATTTCAGCTATCTCCCAAGGTTCACGCAGTGTGCGAGTGAAAAGTTCCGACGAGACTTACCCCCTCCCCTCCGGGGAGGGCGGCGAGGTACTATTAGTTCGCACGAAACCGGGCGGGGTAGGGGCATTAGCCGTGCGGCGAGCACCCCCCTCCCCTCCGGGGAGGGCAGGGGGTAAGTTGTGAGTTGGTACAATTTATAAGGGGTGGGGGAGGTGGTGCAGGGGCTCGCCCCTGCCAAAGATTTTGTCAAAAGTCTTGAAAAACGGATGGGATTGTGCTATAATATCTTTGTGTGTTTATATACACCTTGATTATAAGGATAAGGAAGGTTTGAAATGAGTTTTTTTAAACAGCAAGGACTCGATGCAGGACAGAAAAAACGTGAGATGTATAAGTTTCTGTTCATCGCTGCCTTTTTGGGTATGAGCTTATCGTTCATTCCGTCACTAATCGTAAATAAGGGTATATTCCTTTACTACGGCGACTTCAATTCTCAGCAGGTGATGTTCTATCAGCACGCCCACGATGCCGTGAGATCAGGTAATATGGCATGGGATTGGGGAACAGACCTCGGTACAGGGTTTGTGGGCTCCTATGCGTTCTATCTGCTGGGCTCACCGTTTTTCTGGCTGACTACTCTCTTCCCGTCGGCTGCTGTGCCTTATCTGCTGCCGTGGCTGCTCTGCCTTAAAACAGCTGTCGCTGCCTGCTCGGCTTATGCCTATATCAGATATTTCTCGGACAACGTCAACGCCTGCGCTATCGGTGCGCTGCTCTATGCGTTCTCGGGCTTCCAGACTTATAATGTGTTCTTCAACCATTTCCACGATGTAACAGCGTTTTTCCCGCTGCTGCTGCTGGCATTTGAAAAGCTTGTCAACGAGAACAAGAAAGGGATCTTTGCCCTTACAGTGGCTCTTTGCGCAACTATCAGCTATTTCTTCTTTGTCTGCGAGGCCGTGTTCCTTGTTATCTATTTCTTCATCCGCTGCACCGATGAAAGCTTCAGGATCGATATGAAGAAGTTCGGTCTTCTTATCTTTGAAGCTGTTGTGGGCGGCCTTATATCGGGCTTTATCCTGCTGCCTGCGGTCATCGACGTGTTCAACAACTACCGTGTAAACGAGAGGCTCTACGGTCTAGACCTTGTATTCTACGGCGAGAACGTAAGGATACCCAGGATAATCCAGGCGTTCTTCATGCTTTCAGATATGCCGGCAAGGATAAATATCCTAAATGCCGACAGAGCCCGCTGGGCTTCGCTGGCAGGCTATCTGCCAATGTTCTCCATGTGCGGTGTCATAGCCTATATGAGAACAAAGAAGTGGAAAAACTGGGCAACAAAAGCTATCGTCGTTTTCGGCGTTATGGCCTGTGTGCCTATCCTCAATTCATCATTCGTCCTGTTCAACTCCTCCTACTATGCAAGATGGTATTATATGCCCATACTCATTATGTGTATGATGACAGCGGTAGTTCTTACAGACAACAAGGACGATCTGAAAAAAGGCTTTATCCCCTGTGCTGTTGTGGCAGCGTTCTTTATCGGGGTGGGTATGCTGCCCAAGGTCGAGGACGGCAAGACCGTTTACGGCAAGGTGCCCGGCTATATCGAGCTTTACTACATTCAGGCGATCGTGACTATCATAATGACGGTGGCGCTGGGCGTTCTTATCTACTATGTTGCAAAGCAGAAGCTTGACTATATGAAGGTGGCCGTTGCAATGACAACGGGAGCCTGTGTTATCTGTATGACATCATCGGTGATATACGGAGTTACTCAGGGAAATGACAACACCGACTATATAAACAGGGCTATCCACGGCAGCGACAATCTGGATATGAAAAAGCTCGAAAACAATTCCGAATACTATGTTGACAGCAACAATTTCTATCGTATAGATACCTCCGAGAGCGTTGACAACTGGTGTATGTTCTGGGGGCTGTCCTCCATGAGATGCTTCCACAGCGTTGTAAACACCTCGATAATGGACTTTTATACCACTATCGGTCAGACCCGTGACGTTGCTTCGAGAATGGAGCCGAAGCTCTATCCTCTGCGCAGCCTGTTCTCGGTGAAGTATTATTTCAATGAGCTTCCCGAGGACCAGAGAAACGGTAAGGTGAAGGTATCGAAGCCGCAGACACTTTCGCAGTTAAAGGGCTTCAAGTATGTTGACACCCAGAACGGCTTCAACATTTACGAGAACAGGTATTATGTTCCTATGGGCTTTACCTATGACTATTTCACCTTTGATGCCGATGTTCAGAAGATGAACACCGACCAGAGACCGAATATCTTTATGAAGGCTCTCGTCCTTGACGATCAGCAGGCAATGAAATACGGCGGCATACTCGAGCATAAGAGCTTTGAGCAGAAGGATATGAGCGAGAACGAGTATTACAAGAACTGTCTTGACAGAAGAAACTCCGCCTGCACATCCTTCGAGTATGACACCCATGGCTTTACCGCAAAGGCTGACCTTGAAAGAGAGAACCTTATGTTCTTCTCGGTGCCCTATGACGAGGGCTGGACAGCTACCGTAAACGGCAAGGAGGTCGATATCGAAAAGGTGACCTACGGCTTTATGGCGGTGCTTTGCCCCAAGGGCGAGTGTGAGATCAAGTTCACCTACAAAACAAACGGTTCGGGGCTGGGGCTTCTTATGACAGGCACAGGAACGGTAACGTTCATCATTTATATGGTCTATGACTTCAGGCAGCGCAGGGAGCTGGTTCCTGCCGGCGCAAAGAAGACAAAGAAAGCCGAAAGCGGTGACGACCCCAAAAAGGCCGGAAAGGCTCAGGCAGATAGTGATATCAGCGAGGAGGACAGCGGCGATGTATCAGAATGAGAAAAAGATCTCCTCTGAGGAGCTTTTTGACGGCATTGTTATCCACCTGACGAGAGATCAGGTCGAGCTTGACAACGGAATGAAGGCCACCCGTGAGGTGATCCACCACCCGGGCGGTGTGTGTGTGGCAGCTCTTGATGAGGATGAGAACGTCTATCTGGTCAGACAGTTTCGCTATCCCTTCGGCAGGGTGCTGACCGAGCTTCCGGCAGGAAAGCTGGAATACGGCGAGGATCCGCTGGAATGCGGAACGAGGGAGCTTAAAGAAGAGGTGGGAGCGACTGCAAAGAAGATGACCTATCTTGGGTGTCTTTATCCGACGGTTGCCTATGATACCGAGATCATCCATATGTATATGGCTGAGGGTCTTGACTTCGGTGAGCAGGACCTTGACGAGGGCGAGTTTCTGGACGTGGAAAAGATGCCGCTGAAGGATGCCTTTGAGCTGGTGATGAAAAACGAGATACCGGATGCCAAATCCCAGATGGCGATAATGAAAGCCTACTATCTTCGTCACGGCAGAAATAATGAAGAATGAATAGTGAATAGTTAATAATGAATAGTTAAGGTATCGCCTTCGGCGATGATTTAAAATATCATCGTCCGCAGGACGATACCTTAATTTTTATTTCTTCATTATTCATTATTCATTTTTCCGGCTCTGTGCCGGGTAAGAAAAAGACACTTCTGTCATAAAGCTGACAGAAGTGTCTGAGTTAAACTTTCTATTCCCCCAGCAGTCCTTTCAGGGATGCCAGAGCTTTATTGTGCTTGACCTTTGTCATACCGTAGGATATGCCCATAAGCTTGGATATCTCGGTAAGGCTCAGGCCATTATAATATCTCAGAACGATGATATCCCTCTGCTCCTGAGGCAGCTGCGCAAGAGCATCAGCCAGATCCCCCAGCATATTCTCACACTCAAAATCAGAGACAGCTGCATCGTCAGTCAGCTCCTCGGTCTGTTTGTTGGTCCTGAAATGATCTGTCAGCGTGTTCCTTGCTATCGTGAATATCCATGTGGAAACGCTGCTCTTTGTGCTGTCAAAAGTTTCATATTTGCTGTGGACCTTCATAAACACGTCCTGGCATAGATCCTCAGCGTCCTCCTTCGAGTTTATCTTGCTGCGGAAATATGCCATGACTTTGTCTTTATAATCGATATACAGCTGTTGACTATCAGGTTTCGTGGTAGTTACAGTTATCATATCTTATTCCTTCTTATCGCTGCTCATATGTTTCTTCAGCAGCTCTGCATCAGGAACACCTGCCGCAGACACCAGTTCAAGATCATCAAGAGCAATAGAACCGCCGTAATATCTGTCCTGAACATCATCTATAACAGACTGAAGCTTTTTGTTCTGAAAGAAGGCCTGACTCTGAAACAGGCTTTTAAGTTTGTTCTCCATTCTCATACATCTCCTTCATCTTTCTCAGCTGAATAACCTGTCAGCCATATATTTGCCGGCCTCGCCGGCAGCTGCCACACATTCGATATCACACAGATCAAGCTCTGTCACATTGTACCGCTTTTGTGTTTCGTCGATCAGTGAGGCAAGTCTTGCGTTATTTACGCTGTGCTGACATTCAAACAGCCTTTTAAGTTTAGCTTCCATTATTCCTCCTGTTTTGTTCTGTCTTTCGTTTTCAGAAATCGACCTGATCGTTCGTTTTCTCTTTAAGATGCTCCGAGCATTTCGGATCGACGCATATCCAGATGCTTGTCGCTCCTCCTCTGCGCTCATCTCTCACCTTCTGAAGCTGTCTTTTGCATTTTCTGCAATAAGCAACCAGCTTTCCGTTTATGAAAGCGCCGCCGTTTGCTCCCTCCAGCTCGCCAAGCGAAAGCTCGACATCATTTCTCATCTTATCAGACATGGCGATTACCTCCTGTTTATTTATTTGAGTATGCCGCTTCTTTTGCCCTCTGATCATATATACGAACAAAATGACCAAAATGGCAACAGATGTTGAAAAAAATTCGTCAGAATGTTTTCTTTATAACTATGTCGATCTTTCTTCCGAGAACGCCCACAACAACATCGTCCGCAATATTTGCGATAATGGATTTCTCCAGCTCGTCCCAGGCCTCTTCCTCCTGAACATCCTCGGTGCTCTGGTCGAGGTTGTTCTTATAGCTCATAAGCGACCACGACATCGAACCGCTGTGATCGGTCATGCCCATCGTGTAGAAGGTATAGGGGTCTTCCTTGGCAAGCCTTGCTCTGTCGTTTAACATACAGTCAACGGCTATACAGATCTTGTTTATAATACCCTTTGCAGCTGCGTTCTTTCCTGTGGAGGAAACGGAGAGCAGCTTATCCATATCGTAGTCAAAGTGATCCCTCGCCATAACATTCAGGTGAAGCTCATAAGCCATGCCCTCGTTCTCTATCCAGAAGCTGCCGTCGCCGTAAGTCAGCAGCTGCGGCAGCATACAGATAAGCTCCTCGGTCAGCAGCCTGAGTCTCAGCGCAGCCTTTGGCGGCAGGCTGTTATATACAGCGACCTTTTCCGCCTCTGCCGGTATACGGTCATAGTCCTTTTCAAACTGTTCCAGTGTATAGATATTGGATCTCATCTTATTACCTCCGTGTTCTAATTTATCTCTATTGCGAGCATCGTAAGATCGTCAAACTGCGGTGCATCTCCGACAAACTCGTCGATAGCTGTCCTTATGTCGCTCAGCATCTTTGTGGGCGGAGCCTCCGGGTCACGGTTCAGGACCTCAAGCATACGCTCTGACGAGAACAGCTCGTTGTTTGAATTCGTAGCCTCGGGAATACCGTCGGTATAAAGGAAGAGCTTGCCGCCCTTGCCGAGTGTGAATGTATACTCCTTATATCTCATCCCGTCCATACCGCCGATAACAAAGCCGTGCTTATCCTTATAAAGCTCGAACTCTCCGCCCGGCTGTCTGATTATCGGATACTCGTGTCCCGCATTGGCAGCGGTTATCTTTCCTGTGGATATCTCGAGGATACCCAGCCAAACGGTAACGAACATTTCCTCCTCGTTGTTCTTGCAGATCATATCGTTGGTCTTTTCAAGGACCACTCTCGGCGAGTCGCCCATCATAGCGAAGTTGTTTATAAGTATCTTCGACATCATCATAAACAGCGCCGCAGGAACGCCCTTTCCGGAAACGTCCGCCATAACTATGGCAAGGTGGTCATCGTCCACCAGGAAGAAGTCATAGAAATCTCCTCCTACCTCCTTTGCCGGCGACATACTTGCGTAAATATCGAAGGCCTTCATATCGGGGAAGGGAGGGAAGATAGACGGGAGCATATCCGCCTGTATGTTCCTCGCAAGCTCGAGCTCCGTTCCTATCCTTTCCTTTTCCTTGGTTATGGCTGTTATATCGTCGATATATTTAAGTGTCTTTGCCGAAAGCGCCGCAAAAGACTCTGCAAGCACCTCTATCTCATCCTTGGTGCGGTAATCGTCCTCCATCTTAAAAACAAGGTCATCGTCCTTGAGCTCCATTATGCGCTTTGTCATCTTCTCGACAGGCTTTACTATCCTTCCGGCAAGAACCAGCGCATTTGCGGATGCGAGAACCAGCAGTATCAGCGTGAGCACCAGTGTCAGCCGCTCGGAGTGCTTTGCGCTGTCCTGGAACTGCTTTGTGGCATCTTCATTTATACTCTGATAAGCCGAGATCATCATATTTGTCGGCTGATCGGTAAGGTTCTTGTCAACTGCCGACACGACGGTCCAGCCTATATCGCTCATAGGCGAGCCCACCATATAGTAGTCATTGCCGTCAACGTTTATCACCTGAGCGTTTGTCGTCTGAACAAAAGCCGAGTCGATAAAATCTCCCAGCGCCTTGTTCTCGGAGTATCTGAGATCGACAGAGTCCACACCGAGCTTGGAAGCAAGAGTGCCTTCCTTTCTCGGAGAGAAGATAATCTGTCCTTTATCATTGACAATAAAGATAAAGTTCGTATCAGTGCTCTTGCTTGCGATATAGCTCTCGATATCGTCAAGGAACACATCTGCGCCCACGACTGCCACCAGCTCACCGTTTACATAAACGGGGGCTGCGCAGGTCAGGCTCTTTATATCCGTATAGGCATCAAGGATCACGTTCGTAAAGCATACATCGCCCTTTTTCACGGCCTCGGTATACCATTCTCTGGTCGTCGGGTCAAAGTTCGTAACTCCCTCATAAGCGGCAGAGCGGTCATTGGCAAAGATTATCGTGCCGTCAGGCGTTGCCACGAAGCAGGAGTTGATCTTTTCGGAGTTTGAAAAGAGCGAAATGAGCACATCGCTCAGATTTCCCGCAAGTCCCAGAGCATAGCTTGAATTCGGGTCAACTCCGGGAGCTGCCAGCATGGAAACGGTAGGTGTGCCGTCCTTGGAAGGGTCGGGAGCCGGCACATCGACTCTGCCGAACATCTCGCTGTGTCCGTATATGTCCTCCGTCATCGTCCTGAGCATCTTGATATTAGAGCTGACCTCGGAGAAAATGTCGTTGGCGATATAAGCCTGCATAGCGGTCGAGCTTACCAGCGAGCTGTTTATGACCTCGTCCATCGTCTTCTGAGAAACGTCCTCAATAGACTTCTGCTGTTCGCTGTCGGCATTTCTTACCACCTTAGTCAGGTTCCTGCTCTGATAGATAGAAACTCCGGCGTAGATCGCAATAACGATAAATACGCTTATAAGCACGAGATTCAATATCTTCTGCTGAAGCCCGCCCAGTGTTATTCCATACTTTTTGATCAACAGATCTCACCTCAAGCCATTTTCTTCTTTATCGTAACTATATTTTTATTGTCCCTGTATTCATATTCGAGCGCATCCATGCTCTTTTTGACCATAAAGATGCCAAGCCCGCCTACCTCTCTTTCCGAAGCCGGAAGACTGGTGTCGGGATCAGCCTTCTGTGTGGGGTCAAAGGGAGCTCCGCTGTCGATGAAAGAGACCGACACGACCGAGTCCTCGCAGGAGAACCTTACGGTAACGTTTCCCGTGCCGCCGCCATAAGCATAGCTGGCAACATTGACAAAAAGCTCCTCGACCGCCACGCACACCTGCATAGTGATCTTCATAGGACAGCCCGCTTCATCGAGCTGCTCCTCGACAAAAGCGTTCACTTTGTCAAGGTTGTCCACGGCCGCTTTCAAAGTGATCTCCTTCAAGATCCTCACTCCCTTCTCATTTTCCGCCTATCCCTGTTCGTCGAACCAGCGGTCTATCCTGTCCAGAGCCTCGCTCATTATCGCCTCGGGGTCCTGCCCGACGATATCGAGCATCTCGGCCTTGAACAGCACACAATCGTTTATCCCATAGAAATTGCGGCAAAGCGCACTGACATATCCGAAGCCGTATTCCTCGGATATCATCTTTCCGCCTGCCGTAGTGACATAAAACATCTTTTTCGCCCTGCACAGTCCCACAGGCCTGCCCTCTTCATTATAAGCAAAGGTAACGCCGATAACATTTACCTGCTCGAGGTACTGCTTGAGCGCAGCAGGAAAAGAAAGATCCCAGTAAGGCGCACAAAAGACGACAGCGTCTGCCTCGGCAAACTGCCTTGCAGGCGCAGTCACAGCATCCTCGTGATCGGAAGCCGCAATAACAGCGTCTCTTCTGTTCAGAAATTCTTCATCCGTGACGGGAAGCCCCATAAACGCAGGCTTTATCTCGGTCACGCTGCCGCCAAGCCGTGCGAGCACTCTCTCACACAGCCTTGCCGTGCGTGAAGCGCTCCTTACGGCGCAGTTGACATAAAGGATGTTCATAAGTGTTTTCCTACTCTATCGTGAGGATGTCAGAGAAGCCTGTTACCTCAAAGATCTCCATAATGTCCTCGTTGACGTTGATGACCTTCATAGAGCCCTGTCTGTTCATTATCTTCTGAGTGGAAAGAAGCACTCTGAGTCCTGCGGAGGATATATACTCAACATTCTTGAAATCGAGTATAACATCGGTCTTGCCTTCGAGCGAGCCTTTGATCTCAGCCTCAAGTGCAGGCGCAGTTGTTGTGTCAACTCTTCCCTCTATCTCCACTGTGAGCTGCTCTGCGTTTTCGATCTTGTTTACGTTCATAATGACCGTCCTTTCATATTTGATATAATAATTTCATCACATGGGGTTTCTTCGCAGAAAAAAGCATTCCTGCGAGAGTGTACAATAATACTTATATATCATACCATATTTTTAAAACTTTTTCTACTCCCATTTTTAAATTTTTTCCTGCCAAACGGGCAAGAAACGAACCTCAAAAATGCTGTTTTTATATATAATGCACAAAAGCTCCACCGAAAACCGATCCCAAAAGCGCCTTTTCCCAATAAAATCAAGATGATTTTTGTGTAATTTGCCGAATTTTTCATTGTCAAAAAACTTTCGTCCGCAGGGCTGACAAAAACGCATTCCGGGAGCATAAATCCACAGGCCGGCAATATTAACAGCAATGTAATGTGACGTTCTTAAAAAAGAAACAAAAATATAATATAATTTATATAGTAATGCGTAATTTCAAGTTAAGCTTAGTTTTACGTTTCAAAAGAAAGGATGAGAAAGCATGAAGAGTTATGCAGCAAAGCTTATGGCATTCGTTATAGCATTTGGCAGCATGGCTGCATTCGGTGCCGTTGGCGGTTTTGCAGAGCAGGCAGAGCAGCAGCCTTCGGTCGTGCTTGCAGAAGAAGAGACTCTCGCAACAGATACTTTTGAAAGCACCGCAGGTTCAGAAACAGACGACACCAAGAAAATAAGCGACTGCACTGTGGAGACAGATGCTAGCGAATGTGTTTATAACGGTCAGAAGCAGTATGCCAAGGTAACGATAAAGGACGGTGACAAGACCCTTGTCGCAGGGACCGACTATTCGATCGCCTATGCAAACTGTGTGGGCCCCGGAACAGCAACCGTTATGATAAGCGGCAAAGGCAGCTATACGGGCTATTACAGCGTCAGATACACTATCGCCAAGGCGGATCTCTCGACCTGCAAGGTGACAGGGCTCGATGAGTCCTACAACTATACAGGCTCGGCTGTCGTTCCCGAGGTAACGCTTACCAATAGCATGGGCAAAAAGCTGGTCAAGGGCACAGACTATCTGGTGAGCCTCAGAAACAACAGATCTGATGGAACAGCGACTATGACCTTTATAGGAAAGGGCAAATATACAGGCTACCTTATAAGCAGCTTCGAGATAAAGATGGTCGCTCCTGCTAACGTAACAGGCATGACCGCCACCTCTGTCGGCACCAATTCGGTGACGCTCCGGTGGGACAAGGTCAGCGGCGCTCAGGGATATGTGATATATCTCTATGACAAGGCAGCTAAAAAATGGACAAGATATAAGAAGACCACAACGACAGCAAACACCATCACCGTTACAGGTCTTAACGCAGGTGAAGCTTATGCCTTTACCGCAAGAGCTTATGTAACTGCCGATTCAAAGGAGATACTCTCCCCGTCGTTCACAAACTATAAGCTTGCGACCTGCCCTGCAAAGGTGAACTTCACGATAGCAACAAAGCAGAAGGGCAAGGCTGTTATCAACTGGACCAAGGTCGCAGGTGCGACAAGCTATGCGATATACTATAAGCCAAACGGCGGCAGCTGGTCGAAGATAGCAACGGTCAACAACTCTACCACAAGCTATACATATACCAAGGTCAGAAGCGGCGACACAGGCTATATGACCGTAAGAGCGTTCAAGAACTTTGAGGGCGTTATAAGAGGCGGCACTTCCGTTTATACGAAGGCTATCTATAAATATCCTCTGGCTGCAAAGAAGCTTGACTCTGTGGGCTGGGACCTTTACAGCGCATACTGCGCAGCTTCGGTACCGTGGAGAAATCCTAACAAGGAGATCCCGAAATCGGGAGATGTTACTATGGAGTGGTATGCAAACTACGGCTTTACAAAGGGCTACGGGCACTGCTTCAATATGGCGGCTATGTTTGCCGAAATGGCAAAGACCCTGGGCTATGACTGTACTCAGGTATGGGGACAGGTACCTCTGAGTGCGGGAGGCATTGGTCTGCATTCCTGGTGTGAGGTAAAGCTCAATGGAAGTGTGTATGTCTGCGATCCGGATATGAGATCTGAGATCAATCATGACTGCTATCTGAGAGAATATTATCACGGAACATGGAACATTCAGAAAAAAGGAAATGTAAAAACAAACGGATGATCTTGGAGGATTATAAATGAAAAAAACACTTTTGGCACTGATTTTTGCATCGCTTATGCTTGCAGGATGCGGAACGGATATAACGTCGAGCAGCAATAAGGACACATCTTCATCAAAGTCCGAAACATCATCTGCTGCGGAGTCATCTTCGGCAGCGGAGGAAAGCTCATCTCAGGCACAGACGACAACAACGACGACCACTACCACAACGACTAAAGAAGAGACGACCACTACCGAAGCCGAGACCACTACCACAACAGAAGCTGATACGCAAACACAGCCTGTTGTTCAGCAGCAGGAGCCTGTTTATGAGGAACCTGTGCAGCAGTGGACCGAGCCGGAGCCCGAACCCGAGCCCGAGCCCGAACCTGCACCCCAGCAGCAGGAGCCCGTCCAGCAGGACGACGGCGGCTGCATCGGCAATGATGCGGAGATACTGTGGTGAGCAGGGAAAGGATAAAATATCTCAGCCGCCTGAAAGCTATTGCTTGTCTGGCTGTGGTGATACTTCACACGCTCGGCATGGCTATGAGCTTTTCTCCCGACAAGGATATGGCAAGGCTGATCTTTTCCATAAGAACGCTGACGCTCTGGGCGGTGCCGTGCTTTATAATGTCAACAGGGGCTCTGCTGCTTGACGAAAACAGAGAGCTTGGACTGAAAAAGCTGTTCTCAAAGCTTATTCTTCGTATGGTGCTGGCGCTGGTCATATTCACGTTCCTGTTCAGGTGCTTTGATGCTCTGCTGATAGACAAGAGCTTTGAGCTCGGAGAGGTGCTTGAATTCACAGGAAAGAGCCTGCTTTATAATTACAGCTGGGAGCATATGTGGTATCTTTATCTGATGATAGCGCTATACCTTATGATGCCGGCTTACAGGGCGGCGGCAAAGGCGATGAGCAGCAGCACCCTCAATTATATCATTGCGGTGATGTTCGTTATGCTTAGCATCCTGCCTGCGGTCTACACGCTGTTTCTTGCAGAAGAAAACGGTCAGTCTGCCGAGCTCAGGCTGGTCATTTACGTTTCAAAGGTGTTCCCGCTGTTTTTGTTTGCAGGCTTTGCAATTGCAAAGGACAAGCTGAAGATACCGCTTATCGTGAGCGCACCCGTGGCTCTGGTCAGTGCGGCAGTTATGCCGGTGCTTGCAAACCACTGTGTAGAAGAGCGTGATATGGCGCTTTACAGCATTATAAACGAATATCACTTCCCTGTTACCGTGCTTGGAGCTGCGGCGCTGTTTGCGCTGTTCAAGTCTTTTGACAGGTTTGACCTCGGGCTGGCGGATAGGTTTTTTGCTCAGGTCGAGAAATGCTCCTTCGGGATATATCTTCTTCATATGGTCCTGCTCAGGCTCGTCTTTGCGGTGTGGGAATTCGACCCGTTCAGACACGGCGGCCTTATTATGGTCTTTCTGATAAGCCTTGCCGTATTCGTGGTCACATTCATCATCGTCCGTCTGCTGAGGTTCATCCCCTTTGTGAACAAGGTGATATAGTAAAAATGAAGAATGAAAACTGAATCGTGAATAATGAATAATTAAGGTATCGCCTTTGGCGATGATATTTAAAATCATCGTCCGCAGGACGATACCTTTATTCTTATTTCTTCATTCTTCATTATTCACTATTCATTGAGCAGGCGCTTCGCAAAGAAATAAAAAGGCACTCTCGTCATTCCCGACGAAAGTGCCTTGAATATTGCTATTTTTCTGCGGCTGCGTTTCCGCCTGCGCTTTACTTACCAGAGAGGCTTGGTCTTTTTAAGGTGCTGCTTTATCCGTGTTATGTCCTCGGTGTTCACAGAGCCTGCGGTGTCACAGGTCGCATTTGCACACACAAGGCCGTAGCCTTCAAGCGGCGCTGTTTTCTTCAGATGCTTCTTTATCACAGTGATATCACTGGTGTTCACTATGCCGTTGAGATCGGCATCTCCCAGAGGATTGATAGAAAGCTCCGGTGAGCTTGTGATAGCGCCGTTTGTTACAGTTATCGTCTGGGTCCTCGGAGCAAAGCCCTCGGCCGAGATCGTCATCTGATATGCTCCGTCTGCAAGCGCCGGCAGATCAAAGCTGCCGTTTTCTGCTGTGACTGAAACGTTTCCGAAGCTTACGGTCGCAGTCTTTCCCGACAGAACACTGTC
Source organism: Ruminococcus sp. UBA3800 (assembly GCA_002368715.1). GTDB lineage: Bacteria > Bacillota > Clostridia > Oscillospirales > Ruminococcaceae > Hominimerdicola. Next base: position 4,278 of record DFEO01000123.1, on the reverse strand, counting down.
AGTCGTGTCGAGCTCGACATCATAGCTGCGGCTGTGTACAGCGCCGATAACGCCCGTGGTCTCCGGCAGAGAGAAGAAGTTTACATCATAAGTCAGCGAATAGGTACCGTCCTTAACGGATACCGTGAACACTTCGCCGCCCTCATAATCCGTTATGCCGTTGGGCCTGAAGATAACACAGCCGGGCTGACCGTACCAATCGTTGTTGATGTAAAAGTCGCCGTCCTTCGCCGATTTTGAGAATGTCCAGACCTTGTTGTCGGACTTTCGGGTAAGTGTTACGACGGTATTATCCGAAAACTCAGAATTCTTTGATACCGACCATACGGGATAGCTCCTGTTATAATAGAGGGTCGAGGTATTGAAAAGCTCGACAGGTGTGTTTGCCGAAGGCCAGGCGACCGTGTATCCCGTGGTGGAATAGGTGCGGTCAAATGAATACATAGCGGTATAATTTCCTGCATGGCCGAAGCCGGTCTTGCCCATACCGGGGTTCAGCACCCAGCGCCTGTGCCCCACCATAGGTATATTGTAATCATCCGCATCCTCTATCCAGCCCCAGACCATAGACGAAGCTATGGAATTGAAGCCGCTGGCGATATTTGAACTTGATGTTCCCGATTTGCCTTTATTGTAAAGGTCGTCAGGCATTCCTGCCGGCTGATCGGGGAAGTGCGAAAGCACATTGTTCGCAGCGTTCGTAAGCGCTCCGCACTGTGCAAGCTCGCCGTAACCGTCATCCAGCCCGACCTCTCCAAGACCTGCAACATATCGGATAACGTTCAGCGAATTAAGTCCTGCCTGCTTGGAAGCATCGCTCAGCTCGCCCGGAACAAAATTCCCTCCGCTGTACACAGGCTGGGTCACAAAGGTATCCGAACCGTAATTGCCTGTTCTTGTGGTATAGAACGGGTGCGCATTGAAGTAGTCAATGATCTCCTGCTGAGTCCTTGGGACAAGTTTGTTGTCGGCATAAAGCCCGTTCGTTGTCTCGGCGCCTGCCGTAATGACATAGCTCTGAGCTTTCGGTGCAAAGCCTGCTGCGGCGAAGCAGCCCACCGCAATAGCGCAGGCGGATAACAGGCTCACTGCTCTTTTGTTAATAAATTTCACAAATATCCACCGCCTTTTTACAGTATTTTGTATATTATAACATATAATTAACTATTTGTAAAGGGGTATGAGGCTGATTTGGGTGGAAAATTTTACAAAAAATGAAAAGGCGCCGACACCAGCCAACGCCTTTTCACTCCTCATTTCTGAGAGTGTTTATGATTTGTAGTATTAGAGATATTAGCAGAACGATAAAACCATAGCCAAAAAGAAGCCCTGTAACGAATCTTTTTTGATTGTTAGATTCATATTCTGTTTTAAATTGTATCAAACCATCAATGATAAGAGGTATCATCAAAACAATACAAACTTTTGCAGAGTTTGGGCGCTTAATTCTTGTAAATCCAAGGGATTCGCCAATGATAATGCCTGTGCATCTTGAGCATATAGGGAACTGCCAGCCCCGAAAAAAGAAACTTCTTTCAGGAATTTGATGACAGCCCCAAACCCTGCTTCCTATGTTCATTAGTTTTATCCATAGCCTTATTTTCGGATCCATCAGATCTTGAACTTATTGCCACAGTTGTTACATAACCAAAAGTGCTCGGTCTTTGTTTTTCCTGCGCCACACAATCCAAAAATACCGCAAAGACAAAGCTTCCATAGTTTAACGCCGTTGCCTTTTACGTCACTTATAGCCTGCAAATTGTTGCTTCCGCATTTAGGGCAGGTGACTCCGCCGCCTCCGCCAACATTTATAATAGTTGGTGCGGGCTGAACGTTTTGCGTTTGTTGATAGTTTGGCATAGCTTGAGCATTTTGTGCATTTTGTTTACCTCCGCAAAAAGGGCAGACCGTTCCTTCATAGTTTGCGCCACAGTTTTGACAAGTCATATATATCCTCCTTTGTAACACGGATATGTGTTATTTATGATAAATTATAACACATATATTTGCTTTTGTCAACACATATTTGTGTTAAATGCTACAATACTAATAACACAAATGCGGAGGATTGGTTATGATCGTTTATCAAAGAATAAGAGATCTGCGAGAGGATCGGGACTGGACACAGAAACAGGTCGCCGAAAAGCTTTTTCTGCACCTCACACAGTATCGCAGATATGAGTGCGGTGAAAGCGAGGTACCGTTTAATATTGCGATAAACATTGCAAAGCTTTACGGAGTCTCGCTTGACTATGTTGCCGGACTGACAAATAAAAAAGCCGGACTGACAATGTCGGCTCTTACTAATGATGAAACGATGCTGGTAAATGGGTTTCGTGAACTGGAGGATATCTCAAAAGGCAGGCTTCTTGAAAGACTGGATACCTTAACTGAACAAAAAACCCCGGACTGATCTGAAAAAGTCAGTCCGGGGGTTTGATTTTTAGCTGTTTTTCTTTTTCTTGTTCTTTCTCACGGTCATATTGTGGTGCTCGGTGGGCTTTAACACCTGCTCACGCTCGGGAGCATTGTTCTTTCTTACCTGGATAGTGAACAGCATCCTTACTGTATCCTCACGGATAGCTGCTACCATCTCGTCGAACATATCCATTCCCTCAACTCTGTATTCAACAACAGGATTTCTCTGACCGTATGAACGCAGTCCGATACCTCTCTTGAGCTCTTCCATGTCGTCGATGTGATCCATCCACTTGGTATCAACGACCTTTAGCAGAACGACTCTCTCTATCTCACGCAGCAGCGGTGTGGTAAGGTCCTCCTCACGCTTCTCATAGTACTTGAGCGCTCTGTCTGTCAGCTGCTCGATAATGGACTCTCTTGTAAGGTCGTCCATCTCCTGAGGTGTATACTCAAAGTCGCTGTCAACTGTGATAAGTCCCAGCAGTCTTTCTTTAAGTCCCTGAAGGTTCCAGTCGTCGGTTATGTCTCCCACAAGATACATATTTACCGAATCCGCAACGAAGTCCTTTATCATATTCACGATATCCTCGTGAAGAACAGAGCCGTCGGGGTCCGAACCGCCCTCTACTCCGCTGTCGAGGACCCGCTGCCTCTGACCGTAAATGATCTCACGCTGAGTATTCATAACGTCGTCGTAATTGAGGACGTTCTTTCTTATATTGAAGTTTCTTCCCTCTATCTTCTTCTGCGAAGACTCGATAACTCCCGAAAGCATCTTCGACTGGATAGGGGTGTTCTCGTCAACGTTGAGCCTGTCCATCATAACGGTTATACGCTCGCCGCCGAATATCCTCATAAGGTCGTCCTCGAGCGAGAGGAAGAAGGTGCTCTCTCCGGGGTCTCCCTGACGTCCAGAACGTCCTCTGAGCTGATTGTCGATACGTCTTGACTCGTGCCTCTCAGTACCTATGATATAAAGGCCGCCTGCCTCTTTTACCTTCTCGGCATATTCCTTTATCTCCTCGGAATACTTCTCATAAGCCTTCCTGTAAATATCTCTTGCGGCAAGAACATCGGGGTCATCGGTAGAGGAGAAGCCCGAAGCTTCCACCGCACATTCCTCGCTGTATCCCTGCTTCTGGACATCCTGCAAAGCTCTGTAATCGGCATTTCCTCCCAACAGGATATCGGTACCACGTCCTGCCATATTCGTGGCGATAGTTACGGAGCCGAACTTTCCTGCCTGAGCAACGATGAATGCTTCCTTGTCGTGGTGCTTTGCGTTGAGCACCTCATGCTTTATGCCCTTGGCCTTGAGCAGCCTTGACAGATATTCACTCTTTTCGATAGATACCGTACCCACCAGAACGGGCTGACCCTTCTTGTGGCACTCGATTATCTGCTCGATAACAGCATTGAACTTGCCCTTTTCTGTTTTATAAACGACATCCGGATGATCTATCCTGATAACGGGCTTGTTGGTAGGCACTTCGATAACATCCAGCTTGTATATCTCTCTGAACTCGTCCTCCTCGGTAAGCGCCGTTCCGGTCATTCCCGAAAGCTTGCCGTAAAGACGGAAATAGTTCTGATAGGTTATAGTAGCGATAGTCTTCGACTCTCTCTTTACCTCAACGTTCTCCTTCGCCTCGATAGCCTGATGCAGACCGTCATTGAAACGTCTGCCCTGCATTATACGGCCTGTGAACTCGTCAACGATGAGCACCTCGCCGTCCTTGACGATGTAGTCAACGCCGTTTTTCATAACGCCGTTTGCCTTGATAGCCTGATTAACGTGGTGAGATATAGTCATATTCTCCTGGTCCATAAGGTTTATGATATGGAACCATTTTTCTG
>DFEO01000166.1 GCA_002368715.1 Ruminococcus sp. UBA3800 | reverse complement strand
TCGTCTGCCACGGGAACATATGCCGGAGCCCGATGGCAGAATTCGTTATGAAGGACCTTGTGAAAAAAGCCGGGATGCAGGATGATTTTTATATCGAGTCGGCAGCCGTGAGCACCGAGGAGATAGGAAATGATATGCACCCGGGAGCTAAAAACGAGCTGCGCCGCAGAGGTGTCCCCTTTGAGCGCAGAGCCGCAAGACAGATGACTAAGGCAGATTATGACCGCTTTGATCTGATACTTCTTATGGATGGCTGGAACGTAAGGCTCGCAAAGCGCATCCTTGGGAGCGACCCCGATAACAAGGTTAAGCTCCTGCTGGAGTATGCAGGCCGTCCCGGCGAGGACATAGCTGACCCCTGGTATACAGGAAACTTCAGTGAGACTTATGATGATATCCTGAGCGCCTGCACCGGCATATTGCAAAATATCTGAAATAAAACAAAAGGGCAGCACCGCAGATATCCTGCAGTGCTGCCTTTCTTATATGTTCTTGTTTTGTTTAGCTCTCGTCGAACTCGCTGACCAGAGCGGAAACAGTGTTCTTTGCGTCGCCGTAGATCATTACAGTGTTGTCGTTTGTAAAGAGCGGGTTCTCGACGCCCGAGAAGCCTGTACCCTTACCTCTCTTGAGAACGAATACTGTTCTTGCCTCAAAAGCGTTTATGATAGGCATACCGTAAAGAGGTGAAGTCTCGTCTTCGATAGCCGAAGGATTGACAACGTCGTTTGCACCGATAACGATAGCAACGTCAGTGTTGGACATCTGAGGGTTCATCTCGTCTGCGGTCTTGAGCTGCTCGTAAGGAACGTTAGCCTCAGCAAGAAGAACGTTCATATGTCCGGGCATTCTTCCTGCAACAGGGTGGATAGCAAAGCTTACCTCTGCGCCGTTTTCCTCAAGCTTGTCGCAAAGCTCCTTGACAGCGTGCTGAGCCTGAGCAACAGCCATACCGTAACCGGGGATGAATACTACCGAGCTTGCAGCCTCGAGAATGAGGTATGCGTCCTCAACAGACATAGATCTCGGTTCTTTCTGCTCGCCTGCAGCACCCTTCTTTGAAGGACCGCCGAAGCTTGAGAACAGCAGAGCGGTGAGCTTTCTGTTCATAGCCTTGCACATGATAAGTGTAAGGATAAGACCCGAGGTACCTACCAGACATCCGGAAACGACCAGAACGGAGTTGGAGATCGAAAGACCTGCAAAAGCTGCTGCCAGACCCGAGAAGGCATTGAGCAGCGAGATGATAACAGGCATATCTCCGCCGCCGATAGAAACGACCATTGTGAAGCCGAGGATGAGGTAAGCAGCGGTAACGATGATAATACCGATCTTTCCAACATCAGAGCTTACAACATCAGCTATGCTCAGTGTATAAAGAACTACACCTGCAAGTCCGCCGAGTGCAAAAATAGCGTTGATAACGTTCTTTCCGGGGATATTGATATTCTTCTTGAACATCTTTCCGGAAAGCTTGCCCCAAGCAACGATCGAGCCTGTGAATGCTATCGCACCGATAGCGATAGTAAGACCGAGAGCCGCAGATGAGAACTCGTTAATGTTCTTGTCGGTCATATACTGAGTGAGAGCCACCAGCAGGGAAGACAGACCGCCGAAGCCGTTGAACAGAGCGACCAGCTGAGGCATTCCTGTCATCTCGACCTTCTTTGCCCATACGGCACCGATAACAGAGCCGAGAGCGATAGCGCAAAGCGCCCATATGTATGCGTTTTTCATAACACCCTCTGTGAGAGTGTCGGTAACTTCCTTTTCAAGCAGAACGGTAACGACTGCGATGAGCATACCTACCGACGACATAAGGTTTCCCTTTCGTGCGGTGTCTGCCTTGCCAAGGAACTTTATTCCTCTGATAAACAGTACGGACGATATCATATAAAGGATGGTCGTCAGAACTGTGCTGAAGCTTTCCCAGCTCATTTCTTACCGTCCCCCTTCTTTTTGAACATTCCAAGCATCCTGTCTGTAACAAGATAACCGCCCACAACGTTTATCGTTGCAAGCACGATAGCGACAAAACCGCAGATATTGCTGAGCATACCCTCTGTATGCAGCGCAACAGCTGTTGCGGATATCGCACCGACTATTGTGATGCCCGAGATAGCATTTGTACCCGACATAAGCGGTGTGTGGAGCTGTGAAGGAACCTTTGAAATCAGCTCGACACCGAGAAAGCCTGCGATAACAAATACGAAAACGAGCAGAAGTATCTCTCCGATAGCCATATTATTCTTCTCCTCTCTTTATCACTTGAATCTCTCGTGGATGATCTCGCCGTCTTTTGTAAGCAGACAGCCCTTCATGATCTCATCCTCAAGTCTGGTCTCAAATTCCTTAGTCTCCTTATTATAGAAGTGTGTAAGGAAAGCGGTAAAGTTGCCCGAAAGCATCTTTGATGCATCATAGGGGACCTGTCTTTCGAGAAGGTCGCCCGACATAATGGTGACACCGTTTTCGGTAACAACATTTTCAAACAGCTTCGAGCCCTCAACGTTTCCGCCTGTGGAAACAGCCATATCCACAACAACAGCTCCCGGCTTCATACGGTCAAGCACATCCTTTTTAATAAGGACAGGTGCCTTTCTTCCGAACACCTTTGCTGTGGTTATAACGATATCAGATCTCTCGCATACCTTTGCCTGAGCTTCCTGCTGCTTTGCGATCTGCTCGGGAGTAAGCTCCTTAGCATAGCCCTGATCGGTCTGGCCCATCTCGCCCAGGTCGATCTTTACAAAGCTTGCGCCAAGAGATTTTACCTGCTCCTCAACAACAGGTCTTGTGTCAAAAGCGTCAACTCTTGCACCAAGACGCTTAGCTGTTGCGATAGCCTGAAGACCTGCAACGCCGACACCGATAATGAACACTCTTGCAGGCTGTATCGTTCCCGAAGGTGTTACCATCATAGGAAGTATCTTAGGCAGCTTTGCAGCAGCATTGATAACAGCCGTATAACCTGCCAGAGATGTCTGCGACGACTGAACGTCCATCTTCTGTGCAAGTGTGGTCCTGGGTATCATCTCGAGAGAAACAGCAGCAAGGCCTGCCTTTGCCATTTTCTCAAGAAGCTCCTTCTCGTTGAAAGGATCAAGATAGCTCAGGTGCATAGTTCCCTTTTCGATCCCCTCGATGCTCTCGGGCTTCATGATCCTCAGTATTATCTCGCTGCCCTTGTAGCCCTCTTCGTTTGTGGAGACGATCTTAGCCCCTGCCTTTTCATAGGCTTCATCCGAAAAACCGCTCTTCACTCCTGTTCCGCTGACAACGGTTATCTCAAAGCCCATGCTGATGAGCCTTTTGATGTCATCGGGAATAAGAGCAGTTCGGGTCTCTAAAGGATCGGTCTCTTTACAGACAAGTATTTTTTTCATCTTTCTACTCCTTACATTGTATTATTCACAGAAAAAGCACAGACAGTTCATCTAAGCGCCGATTTCAGCAAATTCTTTATTAACACAGCAGTACCGTACACAATAAATCGGTACGGTACTGCTATGTGTTATGTAAATTTAGTCGAATGCCCGGGTGCTATAAAAGATCACCCTTCATCAGTTTTATTATACTATTATACTATGCCCTGAGCGTTCATTGCATCGAGGACCTTCTCGAAGCCTGCAAGGTTTGCACCTGCAACATAGTTGCCCTCGAAGCCATACTTCTTGGCAGCATCGTCGATGTTGTGGAAGAGGTTCTGCATGATCTTCTTGAGCTGGGAATCAACTTCCTCAAATGTCCAGCTGAGTCTTTCGCTGTTCTGGGACATCTCAAGTGCAGAGGTAGCAACGCCGCCTGCGTTTGCAGCCTTTCCGGGAACAAAGAATACATTGTTGTCCTGGAAGTACTTGGTTGCCTCTTCAGTTGTAGGCATATTAGCACCCTCGCATACAGCGGTAACGCCGTTTGCTACGAGCTGCTTAGCATCCTCGATGTCGAGCTCGTTCTGTGTAGCGCAGGGGAGAGCCACATCGCACTTGATGCTCCAAACGCCCTTGCCCTCGTGATACTCAGAGTTGGGTCTGTATTTCTTGTATTCGGTAAGTCTTGCACGCTTAACTTCCTTGATCTCCTTGAGAGCTGCAACGTCGATTCCGTCAGGATCATATACCCAACCTGTGGAATCGGAGCAGGTAACAGGCTTAGCGCCAAGCTGGATAGCCTTCTGTATAGCATATGTAGCAACGTTTCCTGCACCGGAAACAACAACTGTCTTGCCCTCGAGAGTATTGCCGTGTGTTCTCATCAGCTCGTCAGTCAGATAAAGCAGACCGTAACCGGTAGCCTCTGTTCTTGCAAGAGAACCGCCGTAGGTAAGACCCTTACCTGTCAGAACGCCCTCAAACACGCCTCTGATCCTCTTGTACTGACCGAACATATAGCCGATCTCTCTTGCACCTGTACCGATGTCGCCTGCGGGAACGTCGGTGTCAGCGCCGATATATTTGCAAAGCTCTGTCATAAAGCTCTGGCAGAATGCCATGATCTCACGGTCAGACTTGCCCTTGGGGTCAAAGTCGGAACCGCCCTT
>DFEO01000105.1 GCA_002368715.1 Ruminococcus sp. UBA3800 | reverse complement strand
TATCTGCCGTCGGCAACGCCGTGAAGCTCTCTGTCGGGAATTTTGTTGTAGCCGTAGAAACGCGCGATTTCCTCGGAGATATCGGCCTGATGCTCAATGTCATTTCTGAACGACGGAGCGGTGATAACGCCGTTTTCAACCTTGAAATCAATCTTTTCAAGTATCGCCTTCTGCTCGTCGGCGGAAAGGTCGATACCGATGAAATTGTTAACCCATTCGGGCATAAACGGAAGCGTAACGGGCGTCTTGTCCGAATAGTCGCAGTCAACTACGCCGCTTACGATATCGCCCGCGTCGAGCATTTCAACGAGCTGTAAAGCACGCGTCAGCGAGCGAAGGCAGCCCGTAGCGTCAAGCTCCTTTTCGTATCTTGACGAGGCCTCGGTTCTCATGCCCAAAGCCTTAGCCGTACGTCTTACCGAAACGCCGTTGAACATAGCGGACTCGAAAACTATCGTCGTCGTGTCATCCATAATACCCGAATACTCGCCGCCCATAACGCCGGCAACGGCAACGGGCTTCTTAGCATCGGCGATGACCAGCATCTCCTCCGACAGCTCACGCTCAACGCCGTCGAGTGTTGTTATCTTCTCGCCTGCTTTGGCATTCCTTACGTTTATTTCGCCGCCCTCAACATATCTGAGGTCAAAAGCGTGCATCGGTCTGCCGTATTCGAGCATAACGAAGTTAGTGATATCCACAAAGTTGTTTATAGGTCTGACACCCGATGCTCTGAGCCTTTCTCTCATCCATCTCGGGGAGGGTCCTATCTTTACGTTCTTGACGATAGCGCCGATGTATCTCTTGCACAGGTCTGTATTGTGTATCTTTACGCTGAGCATATCGTGGATATTTCCCTTAACGCCCTTATACTCGGGAGCCTTGACTCTCAGCTCTGTCCCAAAGGTCGCAGCTGTTTCTCTGGCAAGCCCTATAACGGACATACAATCGGGGCGGTTCGAGGTTATCTCAAACTCTACTGTCGTGTCATCAAAGCCGACAGCCTTTCTTATATCGGTGCCGATAGTCCTGTCGCAGTCATCACCAAGGATGAAGATCCCGTCCTCTATCGCATAAGGAAAATCGTGAACTGAAAGTCCCAGCTCGTCAAGGGAGCAGAGCATACCGTTAGAGGGCACACCTCTGAGCTTGCCCTTGGTTATCTTCACAGGCTTTCCCTCGTGGAGCACGGTGGACTTATGCTTTGCAACGGGAACAAAATCACCCTTTGAAACATTCTGAGCACCGGTAACTATCTGAACGAGCTCGTCCTCTCCAACATCTATCTGTGTTATCCACATATGGTCGGAATCGGGGTGCCGCTCGATCTCCTTTACCTGGCCGACCACAACGTTTGAAAGATAAGCACCCTCCTCGTTATAGCACTCGACCTTTGAGCCCGATATAGTCAGGCCCGAAACAAAGTCCTTTATAGGCATATCGCAGTCAACATAGTCTGCGAGCCATCTCATTGAAAGATCCATTTTCTTTACCTCCCCTTATCAGAACTGCTCTAAAAATCTCATGTCGTTCTCATAAAGCAGACGCATATCGTTTATGCTGTATCTGCCCATAGTGATACGCTCAAGTCCGATACCGAACGCAAAGCCCGAATACACCTCGGGGTCGATACCGCAGTCAGCCAGCACCTTCGGGTGTACCATACCTGCGCCCAGAAGCTCGACCCAGCCCTCCTGCTTGCACATCGAGCATCCTGCGCCGTGACAGTTGAAGCACATAAGGTCTACCTCGGCCGATGGCTCGGTGTAAGGGAAGTGGTGAGGGCGGAACCTTACCTTGGCTTCGTCGCCGTAGATACGCTGCATCAGCAGCTCCAGCGTGCCTTTAAGGTCAGCCATAGTTATGCCCTTGTCGATAACAAGCCCCTCTATCTGGTGAAACAGCGGAGAATGTGTGGCATCAACGGCATCGGAACGGTAAACACGGCCGGGAGAGATTATCCTGATAGGCGGCTTTTTCTTCTCCATAACTCTTATCTGAACAGAGGATGTCTGCGTTCTGAGCAGCACGTTCTCGTTTATATAGAATGTATCCTGTGTATCTCTTGCAGGATGATGCTTCGGCATATTGAGCGCCTCAAAGCAATAATGGTCGGTCTCTACCTCCGGACCCTCAACGATATCAAATCCCATTCCGAGGAACACCTCCTCGATCTCCTCGAGTGTAGCATTCAGAGGATGAGGTCTTCCGACTCTCGATCTCTTTCCCGGCAGGGTTACGTCGATAGTTTCGCTTTGGAGCCTTTGTGCCTCTGCGGCAGATTTGAGTTCTTCCTTCTTAGTGTTGAGAGCGTTCTCGATATTTGCTCTTATCTTGTTTGCAAGCTGCCCCATAGCAGGTCTTTCCTCAGCGGAAAGCTTGCCCATCTGCTTGAGGATAGTGGTTATCTCGCCCTTTTTGCCTAAAAAGCGGATACGAAAATCCTCGAGCTTTTTGCTGTCTCTTATGCTGCCCAGCTCTTCACGGGCACGCTCTTCAATGCTTTTGAGCTCTTCCTTCATAAAGTACCATTCCTTTCAAATAAATAAAAAGCCCTGCCCCGGAACTTGACGGGACAGAGCCGAATTTACGCAACTGTTACCACCCACAAGGAACCAACATTCCTCTGTCTTTAACGCAGACACTGCGTTTGCGCCTACTGCTGTTTTCAGCACAACCACTCACGAGTGAACTTCGGCACAACTGGGCAAAGAACGCTTTCAGCAAACTGCATTCCTCTCTGATTGCCTTGATATCGGCTTACTCTCTCGGTCAATGTGTTTTCAGTGAATATTCAACTTATATGATTATACATCACAAATCACGATTTTTCAATAGCTTAATAGAAATTTTACAAATGTTCCCTGCTTTCTCAAACAGATCATCCTCTCGCTCCCCGCACAGCGGCAGGCAGGAGAGGATGAAACTTTTCTAGCTTTTCTTTCTCTTTGCAAGCACGAATGCAAGTGCAAATATCAGCGCTGCAAAGCCGAGCTCTGCCGCAAAGCACAAAAGCACCTTACCGCTGTCAAAGGTCTGTTCGCTCAGCCCGAAGACGGAGTTGTTTGCCTTTACATACCAGTAAGCAGGCAGTGCCTTGGAAACAGTGACCACGCCCTTGCCCAGTAATTCCTGAGGGACGAAAACGCCGCACAGAAAGCTTGACCCCAGACCGAATATCTGAATGATAACATTGAGCACGTTCTCATTATTCACGACAGAAGCAACAAGAATGGCTATACCTGTCGAGATAAGCGCATAGATAAACGAGTTGGCAACGGCATAAAGCGTCTTGCCCGAGTAGGAACCTTTCGAGATAACGGCTCCGGCGACAAGGAACACTCCCCAGAGTATCATAACGAACACCGATGCCGCACCGATCTTGCCGAAGGTCTCTCTCGAAAGCTTCAAAGCCGAGCAGTGTGTACGATCACGGACGATCTTGCGGTCAAGCGTTATCAGCACAGGTCCAAGTGCCGAGATGATAGCCGAGAACAGAACATAGGGCAGATACTGGAAGAACATCCCCATTATCTCATCGCTCGACTTAGTATTCTGCTGATATGTCACCTCAGCCTGCTTTTTGAGAGTCTTTGCGGCCTTCTTTGAGGCGCTCTCTACATCCATTCCCGATGCCGCATATGCGCTGACAGTCTTCACATATTCGTTCATCTTGTTGTCTGCAAGAACATTTGAATAGTTATCGTGAACATATCTTACCGTGAAAAGCCCGTCGGTCTCGCCTTTTTCAAGCTTTTGCTCAAATCCCTTGTTTATCGTCACCGCATAGTGGATGGTCGTGTAATACAGCGCATCAAGTATCTCGTCGTCGTCATCCTTGATATCCACCAGCTCATTTCCCTTGGCAAGATAGTCCTTTGCAAGCCTGCTTGCCTCAGTGCCGTCCTCATCATAGATCACGAGCCTCAGCTCAGAGGGCTTGAAGCTTTCGTTCTGCGATCCGCTTGACGTTATCGAGGTCAGGATAAGGATAAAGATGCCCATGTACAATATCACAGGGACCAGCCTGCGTCTCAGTATCATAAAAAACAGCTTAAACACTTGCATACCTGCGCCTCCTTGTCATCACAAATCCCAGAAGCGTGAGTATGACCGTAATAACGACCATTGACACGATCTTTTCCCAGAACCTTGAAAGGTCCTCGTAAACATTAAGACAGTATATGCTGTCGGAGATAAGAGCCGCAGGATTTATCCTGTTGAACCAGGGTGCTGCCAGCTCTACCTTAGCCTTCATACCTCCGTCCATAAGGCCGCTGAAAAAGCAGAGCCCCAGTGACACAGCACTGCACATTGCACTCTTTGCGCCAAGACTCATCTTTCCGATAGAGCCGACCATGAACCCGAGCGACACTCCAAGGCAGCCGCCGATGACAGCCGCAAGGTAAACGAGCCCCAGTCTGTCGCCGTAGTCTATCCTCAGCACGAACCTTGTGTAGGTGACGGCTATCACGATGCAGACAGCCTCCATCACAAAGGTCGCACAGAGCGAAGCCGTTATCTGGATAAGCTTTGGCGTGGGGGAAATGTTCTTTCTTGCGCCGAGAGCCGAAAGATTGGCCTGGCTGCCGATAGCGATATGAAGCCCGGATAGCGAGCCGTACATAGCCACCATTGCCAGCAGATTATAAAAATACTGGATATACATATCGGTGTTTCCGTGAGTCATCTGCTTTTTCACAACGCTCTGCGTATCATCGGAAACAGCCTTCATCACACTCTCATATGCCTGTGTGTCTCCCGACTTCATCGCATTTATTATTATATCTCTCGAATGTATATACTGGTCAAGGAAGGCCTTTGCAACGGTCACACTCATCCCGCTTGAAGCCGTAGTCATAGAAATATCATTTCCGGCAAAGATGACAGCACTTATCTCTTCGTCATCGAGAAGCTTCAGCGCTTTTTTTCTGTCACATAGCTTCACCTTGAACAGTTTGTCCTTTTCGTTCTTCACCTGAGATATCGTCTCTTTGAACATCTCGGAATCAAGGGTCTTTTCCTCGGTCACCACTGCGACCTTTATCGGCTCAAAAACCATAGTGTTCTCATAAACGCTGGAAAACGCCACCTTGAAGCAGGTACCCAGTGCAATGGGGAACAGGATGAGCCAGATTATCATTTCCTTGACTCTCAGCCCGGAAAGCAGCTCGAACTTGAAATTATGTAAAAACATATCAGCCCTCCTGATCTCTGAGAGCCGTTCCTGTCAGCTCCAGGAACACATCATTGAGAGTCGGGAGCTCGGAGTAAACACGTCCGAAATCAACATCAGCCTTCTGGAGCACATCCAGCACTCTGATAAGGTTGTGCTTGCCGCCGGAATAATGGATCACCAGCTTCTTATCTTCAAGCTCTGCCTCCAGAACGTGAGGGAGCTGTCTTATCTGTTCAAGATGCTCCTGCTTTGCTTCACACGCAAGGATGCTGATAGTCTCGGTGTTTTTTACCATCTTTTTAAGTTGCTCCTTGGTGCCCTCGGCTATCTTTTTGCCCTTGTCAATTATAGCGATGCGTGAGCATATCTGCTCCACCTCTTCCATATAGTGAGAGGTGTAGATGACCGTAGCGCCCTGTTTGTTCAGCTCGGTTATGCCTTCAAGTATCTTGTTTCTCGACTGAGGATCAACAGCAACGGTCGGCTCGTCAAGGATGATGAGCTTTGGCTTGTGTGCTATGCCGCAGGCAATGTTCAGTCTTCTTAGCAGGCCTCCCGAAAGCTTCTTGGGTCTGAACTTTACAAAGTCCTCAAGTCCCGAAAACTTTACGGCCTCGTCCACGAGCTTCTTTCTCTGCGCCTTGTCGGTCACATAAAGGCCGCAGAAATAGTCTATGTTCTCGTAGACCGTCAGCTCGTCGAACACCGCAACATCCTGCATTATGATACCTATATCCTTTTTGATATCATAAGCGGTAGGCGACATCTTCTTGCCGAAGATCTCGATCTCGCCCTTGTCAAAGTCGAGAAGCGACAGCAGGCAGTTTATAGTGGTGGACTTGCCCGAGCCGTTAGGGCCAAGAAGCCCGAAAACCTCACCTTCATTGATCTCCAGGTCAAGCTCATTCACAGCAGTGAGCTCCTTGTAGCTTTTTACCAGTCCCGAGATCTTTACAACAACACCCATTTTTTTACCCCCTTATATTTCTTTTCAATGTTACGGCCGATCTGAAAGCGCCGCTCTGTGCATACCTCAGCAGAGCATCAAACCGGCATTTCGATCGGCAGTCATAGTTTTTTAATTGAATATTGCATATTTCATAATGCAGCCGCCGAAGCGCTGCGTCCTTGACAAAATCCTTTATATGTGGTAAAATGCCAAAGGACAAGTTTTAAAGCAGCACAGCACGTCTGACCGTGCGTGTTGCTTTAATATTATACAACAATTAACAGTCTTTGTCAACAGAGCTTGTTTGCTCCGGAAAGGAATCGAAAATGAAAAAACACAGACATACCGCCCTTGCGCTGGCACTTCTTATGGTCATATCCTGTGCCGGCTGCTCGGATAAAGAAACGCCTGCCAAGAAGGCCTCAGCTCATGCTGCCGACGCAGCGTCTGCATCAGCGGCATCCGACGAGGTCTTTACATACACCTTTGACACTACAATAGAAACGCTGGATGTCAACGGCCGAAAGTTCGAGGTATATAAAAACAAGCCTATCCGCTTTGATTTCAAGGATATCCCTTACGAGGAGTGGCTGGCATATGAGAGTCCCTACGATGAATTTGATCCATACAATGACGAGGAAGGCGTTTACACCCTGACCGATACGGTGACCTACGCTATAAGATATGCTTATGAGAACGATATAGAGTATCTTGATATCCCCTTTGAATATGACACAGCTCTGATAGATACGGCATGGACATACACGACCCTCCTGTGGCCGAATATCCCTGATGCCATAACCATGTCAACAGGGGAGAGCGACAGCGACGGCTACACGACTATCAGCCTTTCCGACTCAGTAAGAAAGTGCGCTTCCTCCGTCGAGCCTATCGAGGCTGCAAAGAAGATAATAGCCGATATGCCTGCCGACCTGACCACCGATGCCGAGAAAGCCTATTACCTTTATGACTGGGTGTGCAAAAACATCGCATACGACCAGTATCACGCCGATAACAACATAGGGATAGTCAATGCCGGACCTCAGTCGCTTTACGGAGCGCTGGTAGACAAGCGTGCGGTATGCGACGGCATAGCAGGAGCGTTACAGCTGCTGTTTGAAATGGCAGGGATAGAATGCGGAAAAGTATGTGCTGATTCCAACACCGACGATTCGGGCCATGTCTGGAACTATGCCGTTGTAGACGGTGAGGTCTGGGACTTTGATGCGACATGGGATATATACAGATACTACGAGAGCGAGGGCGACGAGATAACCGAAGAGGAGGCGCCTTCGACTTACAGCTGGTTTGCTGTGAGCCGCAGCGCAAAGGGCAAGGAGTATTCTCTTACGGACGAAAGCATCAGCCTGGTACCGCCTACACAGGATAGCTTTTCTGAAAAATCGGCTGCAATGATGACAGACGATATCTGTGTGAACATCAGCGAGCAGTCGCAGTCCTATTCGGGATTTGAACCGATAGGCTCGGAGGTGGACGATGTTATAGACAGGATAAGGGAGCTCAAAAGTGGTGAGACCATATCCATAAGGTTCAACTTCGCTTCGGGCGGCTTTATGTGTACGTTCTGCCAGATGGATCCTGTTTTCGAGGGGACGGACAATGCCGAGCTTATCACCTATTTCGACTCCGATCTCGAGCTTATTGAAATAACCGCACCGTGAACAGCAGCGCAGAGGCATATCTCCGTAAGGGGATATGCCTTTTTCTGATTGACAAAGACGAAAGGCTGTGATATAATTAGCAATGTATGTAAATGAAATTCAGGAGGTAATATCATGGATTACAGATTTTCAAAAAAAGTTACGGGTCTGCAGGCTTCTGCTATCAGAGAGATACTAAAATACTGCGTTGACCCGACAGTCATTTCCTTTGCGGCAGGAAACCCTGCTCCCGAGGCTTTTCCTGTGGACAAGCTCAGCGAGATATCAAGAGAGATAATGAATGATGACCCTATACTGGCGCTCCAGTATAACATCACCGAGGGCTATACCCCTCTGCGTGACCTTTTGAAAAAGGAGCTTCAGACAAAGGGCGAATTCGACCCCGAGCGTGACGAGCTTATAATAACCAGCGGCGCCCAGCAGGCAAACGCTCTCACAGCCAAGGTCCTCTGCGACCCCGGCGACATCATCATTGCTGAGTCACCGAGCTTTATAGGCTCTCTCAATGCTTTCAAGGCTGAGAATGTAGAGCTCAGAGGCATAACCCTCGAGCAGGACGGCGTAAACATTGCCGAGCTTGAAGAGGTGCTCAAAACGGGAAGAGTAAAGCTTATCTATATAATCGCAAACTTCCAGAATCCCACAGGCCTTACGACCTCGCTTGAAAAGAGAAAGAAGATAGTCGCTCTTGCAAAGCAGTATGGAGCAGTTATCCTCGAGGACAACCCTTACGGCGATCTCAGGATAGAGAACGAGGATATACCCTCGATGAAGAGCATGGATGATGAAGGTATCGTCTGCTATTCAAGGACCTTCTCAAAGACACTTGCCCCCGGAATTAGAGTGGGCTATATAAGTGCTCCCAAGCAGATCGTGAACAAGATCACTGTCTGCAAGCAGGTCGATGATGTCCATACAAACATCTGGGCACAGGTGCTCACTTACAGATTTATGACCACCGTGGATATGAAGCAGCACATCGAGCGCCTTCGTGAGATATACCGCAAGAAGTGCCGCCTTATGATCTCTCAGATCGAGAAGAATTTCTCCTCAAAGATATCCTTCACACGTCCCGAGGGCGGCCTGTTCATATGGTGTACTCTGCCGGATGACTGTGATATGATGACATTCTGTTCGAGAGCAGTTCAGGAATATAAGGTCGCAGTTGTACCCGGAAGCGCATTTATGATCTCCGAGAACGACAAGACCACATCCTTCAGGCTCAATTTCTCCACACCGACAGATGAGCAGATAATCGAGGGCTGCAGGCTTTTGGGAAAGCTCTCCAAGGAAATGTTCGGTGATTGATCTGACTGTCCGAAATATTGGACACATATATCAGTAATGAAGAATGCACTTATAAAAGATACATACAGAGAGATAAAAGGCTCGCTTTCACGCTTTATGTCGATACTGCTCATCGTAATGCTGGGCAGCGGCTTCTTTGCCGGCATAAAGGCGACTATGCCCGATATGGTGGATATGGCATCGGAGTATTTTGATGACAACCGCCTTATGGACCTGAAGCTTGTTTCGACCATAGGCGTCCGTTCGCAGGATGTCGAGGCAGTCAAGGCCTGCGATGGCGTGAGCGGCGCTATGGCGACCTATTCAAAGGATGTGTTTTATCTCTATCAGAACCGCAATGTGGTCCTGAAATTCATGTCTTATAACCCTGACCTTGACCCCGGCAGCGAGAACCTTATGAACACGCTTTCGCTGAGCAAGGGGCGTATGCCCGAGAATGACGGTGAATGCCTTGTCGAGAAATGCCTGGGCGCACCCGATACTTTCGAGATAGGCAATGAGATAACCGTCACCGAGCCCGACCGTGAAAAGCCCTTGTCGGAAAGCCTGAGGACGGACACGTTCAGGATAGTCGGTATTGTGGATTCACCGCTGTATATCGGCTTTGAGCGTGACTACACCTCGGTCGGAACGGGCTCTGTGCTCTGCAATGTCTATCTGCCGGAGGAGGAGTTCACGGGGGCATATTATTCCGAGATGTTTGTAAGGTTTTCCCCATGCAGGGGGCTCGACCCGTTCTCGGACAGGTATAAGGACACTGTCGCAAAGTATGCAAAGGCAGTGACAAAGTCCTTTACCGACAGCGTGACCGAGCGCTATGAAAAGATGACAGCTCAGGCGCAGAACACGATAGACAGCTCACAGTCCGCTGCCGATATGCTCGAAGAGGTCCTGGCACAGGATGATGAGACTTTGGCGCTGACCCGTGAGCAGACAGCAAGAGCTGTAAAAGAAGGAAATGAAAAGCTAAAGCAGGCTGAAGAGGACGGAAGGCTCTCACGTTACCTCATTAAAGCAGAGGTGGCAAAGGGTGAAAAGCTTGTCGGCATTATAGACGAGCTGCTTTCTGACCATGGCGACAGCGCACGGGCCGAGTATGCCGGACAGCTTGAAGACGCAAAGGCACAGCTTGCCGATGCGAGAAAACAGCTTTCCGATACGGAGGAGCCTGTTATTTACAGCCTTGACCGCTTTGAAGCAAGTGTGGATTACAGCGGCTTTGAGGGAGATGCTATGAAGATAGACTCTATCTCGAAGGTGTTTCCCGTGTTTTTTATCATTGTGGCTGCCCTTGTGTGCCTTACCACGATGACCCGTATGGTCGAGGAGCAGAGGATAACCCTCGGCACCTATAAGGCTCTCGGTTACGGGGGCTTTAGGATAGCCTCGAAGTATTTATGCTATTGCACGGCAGCAGCTGTTATAGGCTCGGTGATAGGTGTCTGCATAGGCTTGCAGGTGTTCCC
Source organism: Ruminococcus sp. UBA3800 (assembly GCA_002368715.1). Taxonomy (GTDB): domain Bacteria; phylum Bacillota; class Clostridia; order Oscillospirales; family Ruminococcaceae; genus Hominimerdicola. Next base: position 3,513 of record DFEO01000105.1, on the reverse strand, counting down.
AAGAATAATATACAGCTGCTACAAGATAATGTATAATATTCCTGAGATAACCACGCCGTTTCGGCCTCTTTATCTTGCGGGGTGTATGGCCGTTTCGGTCGTATGTGTTTGTGCAGCGGCAGGCTTTACCTGCTATAAGGAGCTGAAAAGCCAGCCTGCGTCCCTGATGAGGCCTAAGCCCCCGAAGGACGGAAGGCGTGTGCTTTTAGAGAAGATACCTGCTGTATGGAACAGGCTTGGCTTTCTTGCAAAGGTCACCCTGCGCAATCTTTTGAGATATAAAAAGCGCTTTTTTATGACCCTTGCAGGCATAGCAGGCTGTACGGCGCTGATAATCACGGGCTTCGGGCTGAAGCATTCGATAAAGTCAATAGCCCAGCGCCAGTTCATGGATGTTTTTGTATATGATGGGATAATAACGCTCAATATAAAGAATTATACAGATGACGAGCTGCGCAGCGCTCTTTCTGATATCAGCGAGGTCGATGAGTCTCTTATGATATTGTCCCAGAACGCCGATACAGACAAGTCCCAGTCGGTGACGCTCATGGTCCCGGAGGACGAGAGCAGGCTTGACGACTATGTCAAACTGCGTGACTGTAAGAGCGGAGAGATCTTAAAGCTCAGGGAAGACGAAGCTATCGTGACCGAGAAGCTTGCGATACTGTGTGATTATAAGATAGGCGACACCGTTACTCTAAGGCGAAAGGGCTTTAGGGATGTTTCGGTAAAGATAGGCGCTATTGCAAAAAACTATGCGCTCCATTATGTGTGCATCACACCTGCCACCTATGAGCGGCTATACGGAGAAAAGCCTGTCTGCAATGCTGCTTTTGTAAATCTGAATGACGGTGCAGACAAGGAGAGGTTCAAAAAGGAGCTGAACAGGGACGAGCATTTTTACGGCCTGACATATAAGAGCGATTCGAGCAAGGGCTTTTTAAAGTCTGTGGACAGTCTTGATGCCGTTGTTATACTGCTGATAGTCTGTGCGGGAGGCCTTGCGTTCATCGTGCTTTATAATCTTGCAAATATAAACATCACCGAGCGGCGGCGTGAGCTTGCCACGGTAAAGGTGCTGGGCTTTTTCGATAAGGAGACCTCGGCATATATATACCGTGAAAACCTTATCTCGGCAGTGCTTGGAGTTCTGCTTGGCTTTGGGGTGGGTGTCATACTTCACCGCTTTGTCGTGCTCACCTCCGAGGTCGATGTCGTTATGTTCAACAGGCAGCTCGTCTGGTGGGCTTATCTGCTGGGAGCGCTGCTTACAGCGGTGTTCACTTTGCTGGTAAATATCATCCTCCATTTCAAGCTCAAACGCATAGATATGGTAGAGAGCCTGAAATCGGTGGAATAACAGATCATATTTCATATGAACAACATAGGGGAGGTATAAGATGAACGAGTGTTTATGTGAGAAAAAATGCTGCTGCGAATGTCTGAGTGAGGACGGCAGAGTGTCGGCAGGATATTTCTGGAAGGGTCTTGCGCTTTTTCTGCTGGGAGTTATTGTCGGCTTTATATTTGCACCGATAAAGAAGGGCGTTAAGATCGGCAACAACAACGGCAACTACAATTCATTCGAGGGCAACGAGACCGAAGTTATCGGCGGCGGAGCCGGAAAAAAGAAAAAGGATAAGGAATAGGAGATAAGAGTATGAAGCTTGGTATGGTAGGACTTCCGAACGTAGGAAAGTCAACACTTTTTAATGCGCTCACAAATGCGGGAGCTGAGAGCGCAAACTATCCGTTTTGCACGATAGAGCCCAATGTGGGTATAGTTTCCGTCCCCGATGAGAGACTTGACAGGCTTGCAGATATGTATCACCCTGTAAAGTTTACTCCTGCTACGCTGGAGTTTGTTGACATAGCAGGTCTTGTAAAGGGCGCATCCAAGGGTGAAGGACTTGGAAACAAATTCCTTGCAAACATCCGTGAGGTGGACGCTATCGTTCATGTTGTGCGCTGCTTTGAGGATGACAACATCGTTCACGTTGACGGCTCTATCGACCCCATAAGAGATATCGAGACCATCGACCTTGAGCTTGTTTTCTCCGATGTCGAGATCGTTGAGCGAAAGCTTGAGCGCACAAAGAAGGCAATGAAGGGCGACAAGTCACTGGCAGCCGAGGTAGAATTTCTGGAGAGACTGAAGGCTTATCTTGAAGAGGGCAAGCCTGCCCGTGGCTTTGATATGACAGACGATGAGAGAGCATCGCTTAAAGAAACACCGCTGCTTTCTCTGAAGCCCGTGATCTATGCCGCAAACCTATGCGAGGACGACTTCAAGAACAATATCGACACCTGTGCTAATTATCTCAAAGTTGCCGAACACGCCAAGGCTGAGGGCTCGGCAGTTTTTCCGATATGTGCTCAGATAGAGGCCGAGATATCCGATATGGATGAGGAGGACAAAGCGATGTTCCTCTCCGATCTTGGTCTTGAGACCTCTGGACTCAACAGGATAATCAAGGAAGGCTATTCGCTCCTGGGACTTATCTCCTATCTCACAGCCGGTGAGCCCGAGGTAAGGGCATGGACGATAACCAAGGGCACAAAGGCCCCCCAGGCAGCAGGAAAGATACACACCGACTTTGAAAAGGGCTTTATAAGAGCCGAGGTAGTATCCTTTGATGACCTTATGGCCTGCGGCACAATGGCTGCGGCAAAGGAGAAAGGTCTTGTCCGCCTTGAGGGCAAGGACTATGTGATGCAGGACGGAGACATCGTTCTTTTCAGATTTAACGTATAAGGTCTGCTTTTTGAGGTCACGGCATAACGTCATTTTGTGCTGTGACCTTTTTTATACGATAAGGGTGGTGAGAAAACAAAATGATAAAGAATATTTCTGTTGTAAGTCTTTCAAGCGGTATCGCAGGCGAGCCATCTTCACGGTTCGAGCTGGAGATAGGACTGAAAAGACTTGAAGAATACGGCTTGAATGTCAGGTTTATGCCCAATGCGCTCAAAGGAATCGAATACACAAGTGCTCACCCCGAGAAAAGAGCGGAGGACCTTTTGCAGGCATTCCTTGATCCCGAAACTGATCTGATACTTACAACGATCGGCGGAGATGATACCTACAAATTGCTGCCGTATCTGTTTGATAACAATGAGCTGGCAAGGGCTGCGGCAGATAAGATCTTTCTGGGCTTTTCCGACACGACCATCAATCATTTTATGCTGCATAAGGTCGGTATCCCGACTTTCTACGGGCAGGCTTTTATCCCGGATCTATGTGAACTGAGCCGTGAGATGCTGCCATATACCCGCAGGTATTTTGGAGAGCTGATAACAACAGGAACGATCAGCGAGATAACGCCTGCCGATGTCTGGTATGAGGAGAGAAAAGAGTTTTCTCCAGATCAGGTGGGAAAACCGCTGATATCGCATAAAAACGAAGGGTTTGAGCTTTTGCAGGGGAGTCCTGTCTTTTCGGGGAAAATACTCGGCGGATGCATCTGCACCATATATGATATGTTTGACGGCGGACGCTATGAGGATATGCCC
>DFEO01000072.1 GCA_002368715.1 Ruminococcus sp. UBA3800 | reverse complement strand
ACCATTCTTATGCCGATATGCGAAACAGGGTCGTCGTCACTGTGGAGCTCTGTGTACTTCACAGGGTCGAAATGTCTGCAATTGTCCCTTATTCTCAGGATAGGCTCGCCGTTCCTTATCTGGAGCCTTATGTCCACCGAGTTCTCGTGCCGGTCCTTGTCAAAGCCGTGCTCGATGATGTTGTTTGCCATCTCCTCGATAGACAAGGCGATAAGCGAGCTCAGCCTTGTGCTCTGACCGTGTGCCTTGCAGAACATCTCGCACTCCTTGGAAGCCTTTGCCACCTCGGATTTCGATACCACCGAGAACTCAAAGCAGTCCTCATCGGGCACTCCGAAATCGTCGTCGATAAGCGAGAAGTTTGCCGACCTGAGCTCGGTCTTTTTGTTTTTAACGAACACGAATATAGTTATAAACAAAAGCGTCAGCAGCTCGCCGCACAAAAAGCCCATCCATATCCCCGTAAGGTCGAACACACGGCTGAGCACAAAGGCCGACAGCGCCGTGAGCGCAAAGTTCTGCATAACGGAGATAGTCTGCGTCAGCTTAACATGGTCTATACCCTGATAGTAGTTCTTGAACGAGGTGTTGATAGCGCAGGGAACGAGCGACAGCACAAATATCCTGAGCCCCACAACAGCCATCGAGTAGGCACGCTTGTCCTCGAGAAACAGCAGCACCAGCGGAGATGCAAACACCAGCACCAGCGCCGTTACCACGCTGCAGATGATGAGCGCATATCTGCACATCGTCCCCACCAGTTTTCTGAGCGAAGTCTTGTCGCCGTCACCGTAGAATATAGACGACAGCATCAGCGCAACGGAAGCGATGCCCGAGCTGAACGAATAACAGATGTTACCTGCTGTCGTGATGACCGAATACGCCGCAACGGCAACATTGCCGCCTATGCTCTTTAAAAGCTTATTCAGCACAAAGGTAAGAAACACCAGGCTCACCTGGTTTATCAGCGTAGGCACACCGTCCTTTATCAGCAAAGCGCAGTTTTTTGCGGATATGAGCTTTGCCTTGAAGCGAAAGATACAGTCTTTTTTGAAAAAATAAAGAATTCCTATAACGAAAGCGATATAATAGCTCAGGCTCGACGCCAGCCCCATGCCAAAGGTGCCGCCCTTGATGACAAAAACATTGAGAAGGTCAAAGATAACGTCAGCGACCGTCATCATCGCCACAGCGATCACCAGCCTGACTCTGCTGCCCGATATCTGCATATAAGGCACCATGACCTGAGCGAACATAAATGCAGGAGCGCCGATAATAAAGCCTCTGAGATAGTCCCTTGTCAGACGGAACACCTCGGTTTTCTCGCCGCCCTTGCCGCCTGCTCCCAACAGCACGCAGATCGGGTCTGTGAAGAAAACGACGACCAGAAGTCCCACCAGAGATATGGCAGATGTGAGCACCACCGATGCTGTAAAGCAGGCGTTCGTCCCTTTTTTATCACCGATGCCCATAGTCTTGCCGCACATCACCTGAACGCCGGCCGATATCATTGCGCCCATAGCCGCAAACACCAGCAGGACAGGTGTTGCATAGCCATAGGCCGACATCGAAGGGATACCCAGGAACCGGCCTATCATTATGCTGTCGATAAGCATACACAGCATTACCGTCATCGACGACAGTATCTGCGTGAGCAGCATCTGCCTGAACAGTTTATTTATCATTTTGTTTTTCTATCCCCTTACTGTTTGTTTTTATATGTTGCCAGTCTGACGATAGCCAGCACTCCGACAGCTATGCAAAGGCCGAGGCCTATCGCCATAAGCACCCAGGCTGTTCTCTGCGATGTTATGAACTCCGAGACCGACTGCTCGCCAATAAGCTTTTTGCTCGCTTCGCTCTTTCCGAAGGATTCGAGCAGCATCACAACAGCAAGCCTGATGTTTACAAGAGCGAATATCGCCGATGCGCACAAAAGCAGCCCCTGAAAGAGCGCTGCTCCCACATCCTCTCTGCTGTATGCTCTTATTCCCATAACAGCAGCAACAGCTGTCACGCCTGTGTATATCACATAGGCGGCAAACAGTATCGACATCGGCACAGCCTTGCCCGAATCAAGAATGGTCTTGATAAGCGCTGCAAACACCGAGCCGAACAACGCAGCCGAGAAAAACGCTCCCAGCGCCCACTTTCTGAACACGATATCCGAACGCTTTGCCTGGGGCTTCTTTATCATTTTTGGCATTCTAAAACTTCCTTTCCTATCCTTAAAAAGATTACTGATCTTCTATCTCTATCCTTATCCTTTCGATCTTCTGCTCGTCTTCCATCCTTATCGTCATTTTAAACGGCGGACTGTATACCTGCTCGCCGTCCTCGGGCATACGGTCCAGAAGATCCATTATCCAGCCGCCGATAGAATTATGGTCGGTCTCGATAGCATCATCCTCAAGTCCCGTCCTCTCCAGAAAGTCAGAAACCGAAAGCTCGGGCGACACCTCGAAGCTGCCGTCACGGTGAGCAACAAAGGAATCATCCTCCTCGTCGCTCTCATCATATATCTCGCCCACCAGCTCCTCGATTATGTCCTCCAGCGTACAGATCCCCTCTGTTCCGCCGTATTCATCCACAACGACAGCAAGGTGGACCTTTTTTCTCTGCATCAGCCTGAACGTTTCCGATATCTTCGTGGTCTCGCTGATGTAGACCGGCTCGTTCATTATCTTTGTTATGTCGCTCCCTTTTCGCAGATACAGCTCAAAGAAATCCGACTGGTGGATGACCCCGACTATGTGGTCGATGTCCTTATCGTAGACCGGCAGGCGTGAATACTTTGTCTTTATGAACTTATTCTTTATCTCGTCGAGCCCCTCCGATATCTCGACAGCCTCAACATTCACACGGGGCACAAGTATCTGCGATATCTCTATCTCATCGAACTCCAGCGCCGAACGCACAAGCTCCGACTCCGACTCCTCCAGAACACCCTCGTCCTCGATCTCGTCGATGATGTATTTCAGCTCCTCCTCGGTAACGCTGGGGCGCTTTTTCTTTCTGCCGAAAGCCGCCGTAGCCGCCTTTCTTATAAGTGTGAACAGCCATATCAGCGGCGTTATAACAAACATAAACACCGACAGCGGTGCCGACATGAACACTGAAAACGACTCTGAGTTCTCCTTGGCAAGGCTCTTGGGGAGTATCTCTCCGAAGATGAGCACCAGCACCGTCATAACCAGCGTGGCAAGACCCACGCTCCCTTTTCCGAAGCGCTCGGTAAAAACTACCGTCGCCAGGGCAGAGGATGCGATATTCACGACGTTGTTGCCTATAAGGATAGCGGTAAGTGCCTTATCAAAATCGTCGCATATCTTCAGGGCACGCTTTGCTCCCTTGCTGCCCTCATCGGCAAGCTTTCTTAGCCTTATCCTGTTGCAGGACGAAAAGGCGGTCTCTGCCGCCGAACACACAGCCGACAATACGAGCAGCACACAGATGATCAAAATTTGTACCAAAGGTCATTTCCTTTCATAAATATACTGTTACATCTGGCAATACAAATACATCATAGCATATTTTTTCAATATTTGCAACATTTATATTGAATTTTCTGCCAAAATAGTATATAATATCTTTATGCCGGCATACAGCTTTGCCATTTGTTCCATTGAGATCATATTTTTTTAGATATCAGCCCGCACACAAGACCGCAGCGTGCGGCAAACGCTTTCGGAGGTCACTATGAAAATACTTGTTATTGACGGAAACAGCATAATGAACAGAGCCTTTTACGGCATAAAGCTGCTCTCAAACTCGAAGGGTCAGTTTACAAATGCGGTGACAGGCTTTATGAATATATACTTAAAGGAGCTGGGCGAGGTAAAGCCCGACTGCACAGCGGTGGCATTTGACCTTAAAGCGCCTACCTTCCGCCACAAGGCAAACTCCGCCTATAAAGCGAACCGCAAGGGTATGCCTGCCGAGCTGGCACAGCAGATGCCTGTTATCAAAAAGCTCCTTACGCTTATGGGGATCAGGATAATCGAGTGTGAAGGCTTTGAGGCTGATGACATTATCGGAACGCTTTCCCATGCGGCTGATGTCAGCGGGAACGAAGCTGTTATCCTCACGGGAGACCGTGACAGCTTCCAGCTGGTGACCGACAGAGTTACCGTAAGGCTTGCAGGCACTAAGGAAACAAAGGTGTATACCCCCGAGCGCATAAGGCAGGAATACGGTGTCGAGCCCAGACAGATGATCGAGGTCAAGGCGCTGATGGGCGACACCTCGGACAACATAAGCGGTGTAAAGGGCATAGGCGAAAAGACCGCACTTTCGCTGATACGGGAATGTGCGAGTGTTGACGGGCTTTATGAACATATCGGCGAGCTGAAGCTTACCCCCTCGATGAGGGCAAAGCTTGAAGGCGGCAAGCAGGATGCCTATGACAGCCGTTTCCTTGCAGAGATAAGCCTTGAGGCGCCGATAAACACAGACCTTGCATATTATGCGTCTGCGAAAAAGGACGAGGCAGGTGCCTCTGCGCTTTTGTGCGAGCTGGAAATGATGAAGATAAGAGAAAAGCTGGGGCTCACAGGCGGCAGCGCCGACCTTTCGGGGGAGACCACCGAGGAAACAAAGCTAAGGCCGGAAGATATGCCAAAGCCCGAGATCTGCGATCTTGCGGCTGATTCGCCTGTTTTTGAGGGCAGTTCGTTTTTTGAACTGAGGGATGCAAAGCTTTCGGTCCTTTGCGGCAGCAGCCTTTACACCACCGACAACGAAGAGCTTATACTCAGGTATCTTTCGGGCAAAGGTGAAAAGACCTGCTTTGAGGCAAAGAGCGCCTATAAATATGCGTTTGACAAGGGGACAAGCCTTGTAGGGCTAAGCTTTGCCTGTGACCTTGCAGGCTATCTGCTGAAGTCGCAGACCAGCGAATATACGGCCGAGAGCCTTTGCTCGACCTACCGCTGTATGTACCGTTCGGATATGGGAGACTTTGCCGATATAATGAGCCTGCCCGGGCTTTCGGAATGTCTGGCAAGGGAGCTTGAACAAAACGAGATGACAAAGCTCTACCGTGAGATAGAGCTGCCCCTCTGCGAGGTGCTGGCATCTATGGAGCACTGGGGAGTAAGAGCCGACGCCGACGGGATAAAGGCTTTCGGAAGCGACCTTAAACAAAAAACGGCAGAGCTTACCTCACAGATATATGAGTACGCAGGCAAGCAGTTCAATATAGCCTCCACAAAGCAGCTGGGCGAGGTGCTTTTTGAAGACCTCGGGCTGCCTGCGAAGAAGAAAACAAAATCGGGCTATTCGACCAATGCCGAGGTGCTGGAGTCTCTGGAGAACAAGCACCCGATCATCCCTCTGATACTGGAATACCGCACGCTGACCAAGCTTTCCTCCACCTATGTTGACGGGCTCCTCAAGCTCATTGGCGAGGACGGCAGAGTTCATTCTGTCTTCAAGCAGACCGAGACAAGAACAGGACGCATATCCTCGGCAGACCCTAATATGCAGAACATACCTGTCAGAAAACAGATAGGGCGCAATATGCGGAAGTTTTTCATAAGCGAGGACGGCTATACGCTTGTGGATGCTGATTACAGCCAGATAGAGCTGAGGGTCCTTGCAAGCGTCTGCGGTGATGAGAATATGCAGGAGGCTTTCAAAAGCGGCAGGGATATCCACACCTCCACAGCTGCCTCCGTTTTCGGCATCCCCGAGGACTTTGTCCAGCCGGAGATGCGAAGCGCCGCAAAGGCCGTGAACTTCGGCATAATCTACGGTATCGGCGCATTCTCACTGTCCAAGGACATTGGCGTTTCTGTGGGAGAAGCCAAGCAGTATATCCGCAACTACCTCGACAACTTCCCGAAGGTATCCCGGTTTATGGATAAGACCGTAGAGGAGGGCATCAGAAACGGATATGTAAGCACGATCTTCGGCAGGAGAAGATATATCCCGGAGCTTCAGTCCTCGAACAAGGTGATGCAGGCCTTCGGCAAAAGAGCCGCTATGAATGCGCCTATCCAGGGGGCGGCGGCGGACATCATCAAGATAGCTATGGTAAAGGTCTATGACCGCCTTAAACGTGAGGGCCTTGACGGCAGGCTCATTCTTCAGGTACACGATGAGCTTATACTTGAGGTCAGGGAGAACGAGCGTGAAAGAGCTGAGGCGATCCTTAAAGAGGAAATGGAAAATGCTGTAAAGCTGGCTGTTCCTATGACCGTGGATGTCCACAGCGGAAAGAGCTGGTTTATTGCCAAAGGCTGATATAAATTGATTCAGAAGGTTTGATACTAATTGACATTTAATGATAAACACGAGGTTTTAAAAGAGTTTTTCGGCCACACAGAGTTTCGTGAAGGTCAGGCAGAGCTTATTGATGCTGTGCTGCGGGGGAGTGATGTGCTGGGGATAATGCCGACAGGTGCAGGCAAGTCGCTGTGCTATCAGGTGCCGGCACTCATGATGACGGGGATAACGATAGTTGTTTCTCCGCTGATCTCACTTATGAAGGATCAGGTCAATTCGCTTGTCCAGTCGGGGGTGCCGTGCGCCTACCTTAATTCCTCGCTGACAGCAGAGCAGTATTCCAAAGCTTTGCAAAACGCCGCAGCAGGGCGCTACAAGATAATATATGCCGCTCCCGAAAGGCTCTGCACTCAGGGCTTTCTGGAGCTTTGTGCAAAGGTGCGGGTGTCTATGGTCACGGTCGATGAAGCACACTGCGTTTCACAGTGGGGACAGGATTTCAGACCGTCCTATATGCGGATACCTGAGTTTTTGTCACACCTTGGCTATCGGCCTATCGTTTCGGCCTTTACCGCCACCGCAACTGCAGCCGTGAAGAACGATATCATAAGGATGCTCTCGCTTCGCTCTCCCTTGGTAAAGACCACGGGCTTTGACAGGCGCAACCTCTATTTCGGGGTGATGCAGCCCAGGCGCAAATATGATGCGCTCAAGGAGATAATCCTCAGGAACAAGGACAAAAGCGGTATTATCTACTGCTCTACAAGAAAGCACACCGAGCGCATCTGTGAAAAGCTGTGCGCTGACGGCATTTCCTGCACACGCTATCACGCAGGGCTCAGCGACGAGGAAAGGATAAAAAATCAGGACGACTTCATCTTTGACCGCAAGTCTGTCATTGCGGCAACAAACGCCTTCGGTATGGGGATAGACAAATCGAACGTATCCTTTGTGGTCCACTATGATATGCCGAAAAACATCGAGAGCTATTATCAGGAGGCGGGCAGAGCAGGCCGTGACGGCTCGGAGGCCGAGTGCATATTGCTGTATTCGCCTGCCGACGTGAGAACGAACAGGTTTCTTATCGAAAGCTCAAACGAGAACGCAGGTCTTGACCCCGAAACAGCCGCAATGCTCAGGCAGCGTGATATGAAGCGCCTGGAGCTTATGCGTGACTATGCCCTGCATGAGGGGTGTCTGAGAGAGTACATACTTGATTATTTCGGCGAGCACACCGCCGCAGAGGGCTGCGGCAAATGCTCGAACTGTGAGGGGAAATTCACCGAGCAGGATGTGACCGTTGAGGCACAGAAGATACTTTCCTGCATCTACCGCCTTTATCAGAGAAAGCTGCGCTTTGGTATGACAGTGACAGCTCAGGTGCTCACGGGTGCCGACAACGAAAAGATAGAACGCTTCGGGCTTAAAACGCTTACCACCTACGGCATAATGAAGGATCAGACACAGGTAAGGGTAAAGGCTCTTATCCGCCACCTTCTGGTCAAGGGTTTTATATCCGAAGATGAGCACTCGGCGCTGACGCTTACAGAACGCTCCGCCCCTGTGCTGAGGGGCGAGCAAAGGGTGACTATGCGGATAAGAGAGGAAAAGAAGGCATCGCAGGCTCCCACAGGCACGCTTGTTGACAAGGAGCTTTTCGAGCGCCTGAGACGGGTAAGGTCGGAGCTTGCAAGGACAATGAATGTTCCGCCCTACATCATCTGTTCGGACCAGTCGCTAAGGGATATGTGTTCAAAGCTTCCGAAAAGCCGCATGGAAATGACGGGAGTGTCGGGCTTTGGAAAAGTAAAGACCGAGCGCTACGGCGACCACTTTATCGCAGTGATAAAGGAGCATCTTTCGTCCGGAGATCACAGCGAATATAAGTATTTGCAGCCGGAGCACTTTACCTCACTTTATGATGCTGTGTCAAAAAACAGCGAAAGGCTCGTCCCGCTCGGAGAAAGCACGACCGTCCGCCGCTTCTGCGACGATATCCTCTCGCAGCTCGGGCTGAATATAAAGACAAAAACGCTCTCGGATGCCGTGAACGAATGGCTGCTGAGTGAAAACTATCTGTGCCGCAAGGATAACGGCAGGCTCGACATTACCATCCTTTCCGATGAAGCAGGCATAACAAAGGAGAACTGTGTGTCCGAGAAAGGCACATATTATTACAATATCTTGATAGACCCGCAGGGTCAGGAATTTATCATAATGAACCTTGACGAGATACTGAAAGGAAAATGATATGACGATCTGTGCTATATCGACCCCCCTTGCAGAGGGAGGCATATCTGTTATAAGGATAAGCGGCAGCAAGGCGCTTGACATAGCTTCGGCGGTGTTCGAGCCGCTTTCCTGCGATAGTGTCAGCAAAATGGCAGGCTACACCTGCGCCTACGGCAGGATAAGGGATCCCAAAAACGGCAGGGCAGTGGATGACGGTGTGCTGACAGTGTTCAGAGCGCCACATTCCTACACAGGCGAGGATGTCTGCGAGATAAGCTGTCACGGCGGTGTTTTTGTCACAAAAAAAGTGCTGAGGCTGTGCCTTGAAAACGGCGCAAGGCTTGCAGACAGAGGCGAATTCACAAAGACTGCCTTTTTAAACGGTAAGCTTTCCCTGACGCAGGCGGAAGCCGTTATGGACGTTATCAGCGCACAGGGCGAATTTGCTCTGTCCAGCGCAAATCTCACAAGACAGGGCAGGCTTTTCGGGCGGATATCAAAGATAAGGGATCGGCTCGTGGGAGAGCTGGCTTCTCTTGCGGCATGGGTGGACTATCCCGACGATGATGTGCCTGCCGTGACGAGCGAGAGCCTTGACGAGGCGCTGGGGAGCGCTCACAGGGAGCTCAAACAGCTGCTCGATGACTATGACAGCGGAATGATACTTAAAAGCGGAATAGATACGGCGATAGTCGGCAAGCCCAATGTTGGCAAGTCCACACTTATGAACCTGCTTCTTGGCTACGACCGTTCGATCGTGACCGATATAGCAGGGACAACAAGGGACGTTATCGAGGAAACGGCAGCGCTCGGAGAATATACGCTGCGCCTGAGCGATACCGCAGGCATAAGAGATGCATCCGACAAGGTGGAAGCCATAGGTGTCGAGCTAGCAAAGGAGCGGATAGCAAGAGCTATGCTCATACTTGCGGTGTTTGACCGCTCGAACGGACTTGATGCAGAGGACATAAAGCTTGTGGAGCTTTTAAAGGCCGAGGGCAAAAAGACCGTGGTGATACTCAACAAATCTGACCTTGAGGACAAGCTTGGCGACTCGGGCGAGCTGGAGGGATTTGAGCATATGATCGAGGTCTCGGCAAAGGAAGAGGACTGCCGTGAACTGCTGCTGGAAAAGCTGCGTCTGCTTTTCCCTGTGGGCAGCTTTGACCCTGATTCTACGATATTTGCGAACGAAAGGCAGAAGGAATGTGTAAGGCTTGCCTTTGAGCACATAGAGGCTGCCGAGGGAGCTTTGGCCATGGGAGAGACCTTTGATGCGGTCACGGTGCTTATCGGGGCTGCTGCGGACGAGCTTCTGACGCTGACCGGAGAAAAGGCCACCGAGGCTGTTGTAAACGAAGTATTCTCACGCTTCTGCGTAGGAAAATAAGCAGGTGTGTACACCTGCACCCAATTCCCCCACCCCGCCCGGGAGCGTGCAGGCTATTCAATAGCCCCTGCCCTCCCCGGAGGGGAGGGGGGTGCATTGCTCGTGCTTTTCATTTTGTGACACTGCGTGAACCTTGCAGGTGTGTACACCTGCACCACCTCGTTACGCTCTGCTCGCTACGCTCGGTCGCTACATCGGGTGGGGGACTAGCACTTTGCTGCTCGGACGTTTACAGAGTGCTGGCTTTTCATCCATGCGTTATCCGACGAAAGCCGTAAACCCTGCCAAGGTGTCCAGGGCGGGTCCAGCGCCGCCC
>DFEO01000147.1 GCA_002368715.1 Ruminococcus sp. UBA3800 | reverse complement strand
TGATACCGGAGCCTATCGATGATGAGGAAGCCCCTGTTATCTATGCCTTTGCACCGCTTTATTTCAAGAACGTGTTCATAGGCTATATGGCAGGTGTCCCCTCCACTGTTGATCTTGAGGGCGATCTTCTTTCCACCTGGCTGACGATGATATCAAACAATGCCGGAAGCTTTTATATGAACAACAAACTCGAGATCGCTCTTGAAGAGCTTGAGATGCTCAATCTGCATGATCCTCTCACAGGTCTTTACAACAGGCGTGGGCTTAACAAGTATGAGAAGGATTTCATGAACGAAACTATAAATAGCGGCAGGTACCTGTCGGTGATCTGTGCTGACGTTGACGGTCTGAAGATCATCAACGACTCCTATGGGCATGAGGAAGGCGATGTAGCGATAACAGCCTGCTCGAAGACACTGACGGAGGTCTTTCCCGATGACAGCATATGTGTAAGGACAGGCGGAGATGAATTTCTTATCATGGCGTCATTTGAAAACGAGGATGAACCGGATAAACTAATAAAGCAGGTATATGACAAGATCAAGGAGCTCAACGACAACGAGCACTTTCCTTACAAGATCGGCTGCAGCTGCGGACATATGACTCTCAGAGCCGATAAGGACACCGACCTCACCGCTGTCAAGAGCGAAGCTGACAGCAGGATGTATATTGAAAAACACAGAAGAAAGACAATAAGAAAATTCTGAGATCAGCTAAACAGCGTCAGCCATCTGGCAGGCGCTGTTTTTGTGTCTGTGCTCTCAAAGCTTCATAAAAGTGATTACAATTCAGATACACACGCTTTGTTTGATTTTAGTTCATAGTTTGTTTTAAATGTGTTAATTAAATAATGATAGTATATATTTGTTTATAGTCGGACAGTGTCCGATCATCCGTAAAACGGTCGAAGACTAACATTGACGGAGGAAGATATGGCTATTATTGATGTTGTAAAATTCGACGGACTTAAAAACCGTGACTGGATAATCTACAAGCACTATGCAGAGGATCTTTCGACCTCGACACAGCTGATCGTCGGCGAGGGGCAGGTCGCTGTTTTTGTAAAAGGAGGCCGCATCTGTGATGCTTTCGGGCCCGGAAAATTCAAGCTGTCAACAGAGAACCTCCCTATCCTGCGTACACTTATAAAGATGCCCTTCGGCGGAAGGACTCCGTTCACTGCGGAGATATACTACATAAACACAACGACCAAGCTCGATATCAACTGGGGTACTTCGGATCCTGTTTCGATCATCGACCCTAAGTATCATATAAGGCTTCATATAAGAGCATTTGGTCAGATAGGTCTGAAGATAAGAGATTATATGCTCTTTTTACAGGAGCTCATCGGTACTATGAACGCTGCCGATGTGGTGAGCTACGACAAGACGCTCAACTTTTACAAGGGGTTCCTTATAAATAAGGTGAAATCCCTCATTGCTCAGATAATGATAAACAACGGCATCTCAGCACTGGAGATATCCGCAAAGCTTACCGAGATATCAGATCAGCTGGCTCAGCTGCTGGCTCCCGACTTTGAGCGCTTTGGTATGTCGCTCGTAAACTTTTATATCAAGTCTATAAACTTCCCCGATGAGGACTTTGAGAGGATCAACAATATCCTTGAAGACAGAGCTGCCTTTGATATAATGGGCGATTCGAGATATGCTGTTAAACGCTCCTTCGATGTTTACGAGGGAGCTGCCACAAACGAAAACGGCGTTGCAGGCGCCTTTGCGGCCGGCGGAATCGGTTTTGGAGCTATGGCAGCTATGAACAGCGGCTCGGTAAATACCGGCAGCGTTCTGACAGCTGCTCCTGCTGCGGCTGTGATCTGTCCGAAATGTTCAAAGGAAAATCCCGAGGGTTCCAAGTTCTGCAACGGCTGCGGCGCTGACCTTACCCCAAAGGAGATCATCTGCCCTAATTGTCATAAGAAGCTTGAAGAAGGCTCGTCTTTCTGCAACCACTGCGGAACGAAGATAGAAGCACCCGCTGTATGTGAATGCGGAGCGCCTCTGAAGCCGGGCAGTAAGTTTTGCAACCACTGCGGAAGAAAGGTCGGTGAATGATAATGAAAAGAATGTTAGGTACCATTTCGTCATTCCTGCTGTCCTGCTTGTTTGTAGGAATAGTTTTTTTCCTTATACTCGGAGTTCTTGATGTCGATAAGTCCGACAGCTATACAGCGGTTTTAGTCTTTACCATTATCGAGTCGGCAATCCTGCTCCTAGTAGTCGGACTAGGCAAGACTATATCGAATGCAATAGGCGTGGGAATGTATGCTCCGCTCTGTGCTTCGACCGTGTTCTATGTCGCAGTTACAACTACTATCAATTGTCTGCTCTTTGATGAGCTTTCAAAAACTACTTTCATCCTGATAAATCTTGCTATCGTTTTTGTGTTCCTCTGCTTTGCGCTTCCGCTTATCGCAAAAGGCGCAAACAGCGGTGACGGTCAGCCGCCTGTGGATCCTATGAACCCACACAACCTTCCTGACCTGACACCAAGATATCCTACAAATAATATTGATCTAAACAACAAGGGGGATAACCAGCAATGACCTGTCCACAATGCGGAGCACCGCTCGATAACGGTGTTGCGACCTGTAAATACTGCGGAGAGCCTTTGAGCCAGCAGACACCTGTTCAGAATATGCCTGTGCAGGGGATGCCTATGCAGGGTGTTCCCATGCAGGGGATGCAGCCTCAGGTGATATATGTTCAGCAGCCGATGTATCCTAATGGGATAAACCCTGCCTGGCCGATCAAAAGTAAAGTCGCAGCCGCTATACTTGCTATCTTGTTCGGAACGTTCGGAGTTCATAAGTTTTACCTTGGACAGTCAGGCGCGGGTATTCTTTATCTGCTGTTCTGTTGGACAGGTATTCCTTCTGTTGTTGGCTTTATCGAAGGGATAGTCTATCTTTGCTCGAACGAGGAAAACTGGCAGAAGAGCAATCATGTGCGAACGAAATAGTTTATATGTAAA
>DFEO01000011.1 GCA_002368715.1 Ruminococcus sp. UBA3800 | reverse complement strand
AGCCGAAAGAGAGGTACCGCCCATTTCAAAGAAATTCTCGTTTATCCCGATCTGCTGGTTTCCGAGAGCGTAGGAGAAGATCTCGCAGAGCGTTTTCTGAAGCTCGTTCTTTGGCAAAACGATCTCCCGCTTCTCGTCAGACCCTTCGGGCTTTGGCAGGCTCTTTTTGTCTACCTTGCCGTTTTTAGTCAGCGGTATAGCGTCCAGCTGGATAAACACCGACGGCACCATATATTTTGCGAGCTTTTTGGAAATATGCGCCTTCAGCCTTTCGATATCCACCTTAACATCAGCCGTGAAGTATGCACACAGATACTGTCCCTTGCCTTCGTCGTCCCTGACGATGACCACACTTCTGTTCAGCGACGGGAAGGTGTTCATAACGTTCTCTATCTCATCAAGCTCTATCCTGAGCCCTCTCAGCTTCACCTGGTTGTCCATTCGCCCCATAAAGATGATATTTCCGTCCCAAGCTATCCTTGCAAGGTCGCCCACACGGTATGCCTTCTGTCCTTTATAGGTGATATACTTTTGCTTGTTCAGCTTTTCGTTTGCCACATAGCCTCTGCCCACGCCCTCACCGATAATGGTCAGTTCGCCGGGAACGTCGATAGGCATCTCGTTGTCATATTTATCGAGCATAACTATCTTGGTGTTGCAAAGGGCTTTTCCTATGGTTATCCTGCTTGTCGGCAGATAAGCTGTTGTGCAGGCAACGGTCGCCTCTGTGGGGCCGTAGCCGTTATAAAGCTTTGCGGTTATGCCGGCGTTCCTTATCTTTTCATAAAGCGGAACAGGGAAGCTCTCTGCTCCGAGCTCTATGACATTCAGCTGTCTGAGTGCGCTGACGGCCTGAGGAACATCCAGGATATTGTTCATATAAGACGGTGTGCAGACCATAGCATCTACACCGTTTTTCTTTATCATCTCTGCAAGTGCTACCGGAGAGTTTATCTCGTCCTCGCTCGCCATAGCGATAGTGTGTCCGTGGTAAAGCGTCAGCGTTTCCTCCAGCACAGACACGTCAAAGGTCAGTGCTGCCATAGCCAGCATAACAGAGCAGTTGTCCGCCATACAGGTACACTGTACGTTTACAGGAACGTGATGAACGAAATTCACCAGCGAATGGTGCTCTATCATAGCGCCCTTGGGGTTGCCGGTGGAGCCGGAGGTGTAGAGACAGTAGCAAAGGTTATCGGGCTTAACATCGGTCTCGGGGTCGCTTGTGTCCTCGCAAAGGGCACACTGCTCCATAGTTATCACTTTTATGTTTGCCGATCTGAAAAGCCCGGCTCTCTCCTTTGCTATCGCATCGGTGGTAACTAAACGCTTGGCACTGGAGTTTTCAAGAATATACCTTACCCGCTCGTCGGGATAATCCGGAGCCATAGGCATAAATGCCGAGCCTGCTTTCATTATACCCTCACGGGCAGCATAGGCATAAGCTGTTCTCGGCATCATAACACCTATCATCTCATCTATCATACAGCCGTCATTTATCAGCGTGTGTGCCACCTTGTTAGCCTCACAGTTCAGCTCTTTATAGGTGAGCCTGATATCTCCCGAGATAACTGCTGTCTTATCAGGCCAAAGCCTTACCTGCTCCTCAAAAAGCCTATTGGCGGTCGTGTGCGGCAGCTCGTGCTCTGTGGCGTTGAACTGCTCGATGACAGCTCTCTGTCTGTCGCTCATAATGCTCACATCACGCAGCCTTTTCTTCACCGTCAGCTCCTTTGCCGCCGTTATTACACATTCGGTAAAGCGGCGCATAAAGCCCTCGGTGTACATATCGCTGCGGTATTCGGCATCGAACACAGCTTTGCCGTTTGTTATATAAACGCAGAGCGATATCGGCGCTTTGGTATCGCTGAGGTCAAGAGCTATCATCTCAGCATTCTCACCGCCAACGTTTTCAATAAACAGGTCGCCCCCCTGATAAACGAACATAACATCCGCAGGCACAGACAATTCCCTCGATATCTCCGCAAAGGAGTAGATATCGTTGTCCATTGAGTCAAGCAGCTGTTCGCCTGTTTTGGTTATAAAGTCGCTGACCGCAGTATCTCCGCCAAGCTCGCAGTAAACGGGGAGCGTCTTTACAAGCATGGTCGTGCTCCTTGCCAGCCTGCTGTCGCTTCGTCCGTTGTAGATCGTGGTAAACACTGCCTCTTCCTTATAGCTGTATTTGCCCAGCACGACAGCAAACGCCGCATTGAAGAAAGCATTCTGTGTGGTCCCAAGCTTCTTGCAGAAGCTCCCTATGCTTTCAAGGTCAAGATCCGAGCTCATACGCAAATGTCCGCTCGCCGCTGTGTCACCGTCAGCGTCCTTCGGCGGCATCAGCTCTGTGTCAACTCCGTCAAAAATATCCTTATAGTATGCCTTTGCCTTTTCATAGCTCTCGCCTTCTCGTGCCTTCTGCTCATCTAGCGCCGCTTCAAAGCCCGAATAGCTCTCGGCAATCAGCTTTTGTCCTGCATAGGCCTTGTTTATATCCTCCAACAGCACCTTGCCGCTCTCGCCGTCAAAGATGATATGGTGTGCTTCGATAAACAGATAGCTGCCGTCATTGGTATCAAATATCTTTGCTCTGAACAGCTCTCCCCCGACAAGCTCAAACGGAGCGAGCAGCTGCTTTGGCAGCTTGTCTGTCCTTATGATCTTTACTTCAAACGGAGCGTCGTCCTGTCTTTTTGCCCTTATATCCCCCTCGTCATTAAGAAACAGCGTTGTCTTCAGATACGGGTGCGCTTGCACGGCAGCCCCGACAGCAGCCCCGAGTTTTTCAAGATCCACCTTGTCCGAGAGCCTGAACAGGTAAGGGATGTTATATACCGTAGAGCCGGGCTTTGCCGCACACTCGGCAAAGATGCCGCTCTGCGTATAGGTGATAGGATAGTCCGCAAGCTTTTCATAGGTGCTGTCATCCCTGCTTTCGGCAAACACCTTTTCAAGCTCCTCAACGCTCCTGTGTGTCCTCAGCACCTTGCTGTTTACTGGCACACCGAACTCGTTTGAGAGCAGTACGTTGAGCTTTATCGAGCCGATCGAAGTGAGCCCTGCCTCAAAAATATCCGTTGTTATACCAAAATCGCTGCTGCCGATCACCTTTGCAACGCAGTCAAAGATGCGCTTCTGTATCTCGCTGCGAACGGGAACTTTCTCGGCAGCCTTTTTCACGGGAACGGGAAGCGCACGCCTGTTGACCTTCTGGTTCTGATTAAGCGGTATCTCGTCTATCTGCATAGTCACCGCAGGCACCATATAAGCAGGCTTTGTCGCCATAATGTGCTCGGCCAGCCTGTCAGTGTCGATCTTCTCATCCGAAACGATGTAAGCCGCAATATATTTTCCGCCGCCTGCCTCATCAAAAGCCTGTACAGTGGCATCCTTTATCCCTTCAAAGCTTCGGATAACGCCCTCGACCTCGCTCAGCTCTATCCTGAAGCCCCTTATCTTTACCTGGCTGTCGGCTCTTCCGACAATATCAAGCCTTCCGTCGTCAAGAAAACGAGCGATATCTCCTGTCCGGTAGGCACGTTCATAGCCGTCCTCGCTGCAAAACGGGTTCTTGATAAACACCTTGTGTGTCTGCTCGGGGCGGTCAAGATACCCTCTGCCCACCTGCTCGCCTGCAACAATAAGCTCTCCCGGAGCGCCGAAAGGAACTCTTCTCATCTGCCTGTCAACGATATAGCATTTAAGGTTCGGGTTCACCTTTCCGATAGGCACCCTGTCATAAAGCCTGTCAACAACGGCGGAGTGCGTAAAGATAGTACACTCGGTCGGACCGTAGAAATTCAAAAACCTGATATTCTCGGGCGGCTCGACAGGCACCAGCTTTTCGCCTCCTGTCGTGAGCATGAGAGGGTACTTTGCATCTGGGAATATCTCGGCATACTGTCTGCCCACCTGTGTGGTCATAAAGCCGTTGGTGATGGCGTTCGTTTCAAAATAGTTTCTCAGCGCCAGCAGGTCGAGCCTGATCTCCTCGGGGATGATATGCACCTGAGCGCCGCTTGTGAGCATAGGATAGGTATCAAGCATATGTGCATCGAACCCGAAGCTCGCATAGATCACACCACGGCTGTTCTCGTCCGTGGAAAACTCGTGCTTATAAAACGCACAGTAAGCGCAAAGATTTCTGTGCTCGAGGATAACTCCCTTTGGCACGCCGGTGGAGCCCGAGGTGTAGAGGATAATGAAAACATCCTTCGGGTCAGGAACTATATCAAGCTTTTCGCTGTCGGGAAGCTCAGGTATCTCATCCGTAAACAGCACATCTCCATCAAATGCTCCCACTCTTTCCTTCAGAGAACGGTCAGCGATCAGCACACCGGCTGCGGTGTCCTTTACCATAAAGCAGAGCCTTTCAGTCGGATAAGACGGGTCGAGCGGCTGATAGCCGGCACCTGCTTTAAGAACGCCCAGAGCCGCAATGACCATGTACTCGCACCTTGGGATGATTATCGGCACGATGTCGCCTTTTTTAACACCTCTTCTCACAAGCTCCGCTGCGATATTTTCTGACAGCCTGTCCACCTGACGATAGGTGAACCTCTTTTGCGAGAACACAACACACACATTGTCCGGAAACCTCTCGGCGCTGCGTCTGAACAGTGTCACCATATCGGTGCGCTCATGATCAAAGGAGTTGTCATTTTGCCTGTCAAGCAGCTCTCTCTGCCTGTCGCTGAGCATATCTATCTCGCCAAGGTCATTACCCTTTGTCATGCCGCCAAGCACCATATCGAAGCTTTCCAGCATATCATATACAAGCGTGTCGTTATACAAGGACATATCATACAGCGCATGAGCGGTAAACCTTTGGCCGTGCCGCCTTACCGTTACCTCAAAAACACCCTTGGGGTTACGGCTGTTATGAAGCTCATACTCCACCCTGCCGCCGCAGAAATCAAAGCTGTTGAACATATCGCCCTGATATCCGAACAGCACCGACGAAGAAATACCCAGCTCCGAACAAAGGTCTGCATAGGAGTAGAGGCGGTTCTCACGGCAAAGTGTGGTCTGCCTGTCAAGAGCGGTCAGCAGCTCACCTATCTTCGTGCTGCCGTCAAACTCTGCAAGCACAGGCATAGTCTTTACGAACATCCCGACAGTGTTCGTCAGGCGTTCGTCACGGCCGTTGAACACATTTGAAAACAGCACCTGACTGCTTCCGGAAAAGCACGATAGCAGATAAGCAAAGGCTCCGTTCATAACGGTGCTCAGCCGCACCCCCCCATTTTTTTGCAAGTTCCTTCAGCTCGTCCGAGCTTACACTCTTTATTTCATAGACAAGCTCCTTAGCTTCGTGACTGCGGTCATTTTTGTCGGTATAAAACTCGGTGCCGCCGTCAGCATCTGCAAACTCCGAAAGATAAAACTGCCTTGCTTTTTCAAACTCATCGCTCTGCGTCCTCTTTGCTTCATCGGCAGCAAAGTCGTTGGCAGTAAAGCTCTCGGCCTCCAGCGTCTCGCCGTTGTAGGCTTTGTTGATATCCCCGAAAAAAGGCACCATGCTGGAGCCGTCGAAAATGATATGGTGTATATCGGTAAAAAGGTAGTTATCCTCCGGTGTCTTAATGATACAGCAGCGTATAAGCTTATCGCTGTGCAGGTCAAACACCCTGATAAACTCATAAGGGTCCGCTTCATCACGCTCATATATCGGAACTTCCGGCTCAAACTCACGCTGGAATTTGCATATATCTCCGTTCTCGTCCGCCTCAAACCCGGTCTTCAGATAAGCGTGGGCATCAACAGCAGCCTTAACAGCCGCCGCCAGCCTTTCAAGGTCGGTTCTTTTGTCCAGCTTTATCAGCAGCGGATCATTATAGGCTGTATTCTGAGCGGCGGTCTGCTCGATATATATGCCGTACTCGGTTTTTGAAAGCGGATATTTTTTCATTCTTTATCACCCCATACAGGTATTTTTCGGATACCGCCTCGGATATCCGAATTATCACCTAACATTATACCACATTTGTTAATTGATTGCAACAGTTTTATTAACCTTTCTCGGATTATTTTGTACAATTTAACATATTCTGCCTGTTATGACATCAAAAAACAACGTCGTGATAATATTTTGTGACGGTGTCCATAATTTTTATGTACCGGCTCTTGACATGATAGCCGATATGTGATAAAATAATCAGGTACGCGGGTGTGGCGGAATTGGCAGACGCGATAGATTTAGGTTCTATTGGCAACACCGTGCAGGTTCAAGTCCTGTCACCCGCACCATTCAAAAAGTCCGATTATTCGGACTTTTTTTAATAGGGTGATAATATGAGAGAAAAGCTTTTTAAGATAATCGACGTAAGTACCGAGGACAATTCCCTGAGTCACGGTTATGACAGCTTTATGATGATCGTTATCATAGTCAGCCTCGTTCCATTAGCCTTTAAAACAACAAATACTGTTTTTCTGATAATTGAATATGTTTCAACTTTTGTTTTTATTATTGACTATCTACTCAGACTGATAACCGCTGATTTTAAGACGGGGCTCAAGCACCCTGCTGCTGCCATTGTTTATCCATTCACGCCTATGGCTGCTATTGATTTGCTTGTTATACTCTCATCTTTCTCTTTTTTAAGCAGTGGATTTCGTGTTCTTAAAGTTCTGCGTTTATTACGCACGTTAAGAGTGCTTAGAGCCGCAAAAATGTTAAGATATTCTAAGAGCCTCCTTATTATCATTAATGTGTTCAAAAAAGAAAAACACGCTCTATCAGCAGTTGCAACAATGGCGATTGCATACATTGTAGTTTCTGCTCTTGTGATTTTTAATGTCGAACCCGATTCGTTTGAAACATTTTTTGATGCTATATACTGGGCAACTGTTTCTCTAACAACGGTAGGCTATGGCGATATTTACCCAGTTTCAACGATAGGAAGAATCGTCACAATGATTTCTTCGGTATTTGGTATAGCTATTATCGCGTTGCCTTCCGGTATCATTACAGGCGGATATCTTAATGAGATAAATAAGAATACTGATGAATAAAAGCCGCAGGGTATCTCCCTGCGGCTGTTTTCATGCCTATTCATCGATCTCAAAGCACACAGTGCTAGAATCCTTGAAGTCACCGTTGAATTCAAGGTTTACATCAAGACTGCCGTCCTCGTTTTCGTGGACGTTTATCTTGCGGACGAGCAGGCGCAAATTCGCATCCGAGATGTACGGCTCGAACAGCACCTCGTCGAGCAGTTCTGCTGTGGACATCAGTTCGTCACGGCGCTTCTTGCTGAGCTCGTCGAACTTCCTGCAATCCTCTATCTTCTGCATCAGCTCTGCTATCTCGACTTCACGCTTTTCGATCATTGAATTATAGACCTTGGCGTGTTCGCGGTCATTAATCCGCTCAATGATCACCTGTTCGATCTGAACCTTGAGATTGGCTATCTTCTCGGTGTAGTCCTTTATCATTTTATCGTATTTGGGCTTCTTCTTGTTCCACTCCCTGACTATCTCGTCGTACTTCTGACTGGAATCAAGTATCTCCTGACAGAGCATTGCAAGCTCTGTATGAATGATCTCATCGAGCTGTTCCTCACGGATAGTGTGAGCGGTGCAGTATTCATTGCCGTAACGGTGATTGCTGTTACAGGTGTACTCCACCCACGACTTACCTGTGACTGTCCTCTTCTTGGCGATAAAGTTCGCTCCGCACTCGGCACATTTTATCATACCGCAGTATCTGTGGATAGTGTTTCCAAACTTAGCACGGACACCGCTCCTGAGTCTGCTCTCGAGAAGCACCTGTGCCTGCTCGAAGGTCTCTTTGTCGATTATCGCAGGCATGAAGTTTTCGTGTCGGTACTGTTCCTCGGGCGGAATTACATCCACGGTCTTATAGATTTTTGATGTCACAGTCTTGTGGTTAACGAGAGTTCCTGTGTACACCTCGTTCTGGATTATACGCTTGACTGAGGTCTGAACCCACAGGAACTTTCTCGCGACCTCAGGATGTCGCGGACTCTTCTTCCTGTGAGAAAAGAACTCGGGAGACTTTATTCCTCGGCGGTTGAATTCTTTCGCTATTATACTGAGTCCGTAGCCTGCGAAGAACTTTTCAAATATCTCCCTCGATAATTGAAGTCAGAACGTGCGCAAGATATTCCGTTGCGATACCCGAATTGCAGTCGAGGTAGCCTGAATAAAACCTTATCGCTTTCTCAATGAAGTCACTTTGAGATGTAGCATTTGCCGCCTTCAAATGATTGACCATCAGCTCTTTCGTCTTGGGGTAGAGCCAGACCGCCTGTTTTTCCTTTTTCTCCATAAAACCCTCCATTATTACTCTCCGACACCGTTTATTGTCCTATGTTTCGCTGATTCTTTCATTTCCGACTCCTGAACCGTAACACTCAGCGAAGTTACGACTCCTTTTGGCGGAACCCTCTTTTTCTGCTATTTTGCGGTCGGCTTTGCCGCTCCGCTGTGACCGTTTCTGGGGCTGCGACCCCGAAACTTTATCCTGCAACAGACAGTCACTGCCTGATTTCGGGCACTTCCGTGTCCGCAAACATCCTCGACTTATCCAGCACCGCAACGCTCATCTGACGGTCATCGGTCACGCGAACTGTTGTAGTGTTGCGCTTACCTTTCACGACCATTATACCGTCATCGACCAGCTGTTGTATCAGACTATTCTTGCCAATTGAGAAGCTCTCGCCCATTTCCTTCGACAGCTTCACAACCTCCGAGAACGCCGCATTCATGATGAGGTAGTAGAAGTTGTCGTCATCGAAGCCGATGAAGCCTTTGCGGTTCATGTCGCAGTCGTTTCCGATGAAATTGACACTACACCTGCCGCTGTCGAGCAGACTTTTCAGCTTGTCGCAGAACTGATAGGAGTAGTTTTCGTTCTCGACTATGCTGTTGTTCCGCACAGAGCTTGTGACAATTATATTTCGGAAAGAGCTTTTGTAGTTCTCCATGTCCCGCACACCGATTTCTTCTTTTGCATTCAGGAACGCAAGCAGGAAGTCGAAACCGATCATCAGGTGCGCGAGAGTATCAGGAACTCTTGTGTGGAAGTTTTCACACCTTGCAGACAGCTCCGCTGTAATTTCGGTGCGGTATTTTTTGAATGTATCTGACAAGCCTTGCACAAAAGTATTTTCATCGCAGAGGTATGTTTCGCGCAGCCAGTCAACGTAGCTGTGCATTATCGCCGCAAGCACTCCGTCCGCCGCGAGCTGCTGATACTCAGTCATCAATGCAAGATCTATGTCGTCAGATTTCATTTCGACAATGAAGTAGCGCGCAAGACCGCTCTGCGATATTTCCGGAACGTACTCCGCAGTGACAAGACACATACCTGTCGGCGGACGTGACGGCTGCAATTCGATCTTACTATTCAGCCTCGCACGACCGATTCTGTCGCCGTAGAAACGTGCAAGATTTTGTGCAGTGCTCTTCATTTCCGAGTCACCGTATACACCATTCGGGTGCAGATCGTCTACGCAGGTGAGAACGTCCTTCAGCGAATAGATGTTGCTGAGGATACTGTTCGCCGTATCGTGAAACGACATAGGCAGAGTGCTGGCTGTGAAGCAACCAAAGAAAGAACACATCAGTGCTGCGGTAGTTGACTTGCGCGTACCTGTTTTGCCGACCAGTGCAGTTATGAACTTCGGTTCACAGCTCGCCGCTTTCAAGAAGTGCTCCAGCGGAGACAAAAATGTTACTGCAAGCAATGGAAGCATAACTCGCTGCGGAAGCAGACCGTTTTCAAGAAGTGCTGTGAGATAAAACAGCTTGTCCGCACTGGCAGGTGTACTCCAATGATAAGCATTGAGTTTTCCTTGCAGCTCCACCGTGAACTCACTATCCGCAGAAGGCATCAGGAACTCATACTGCTCACCGATTTGCCGCCAGCCTGTCTGACTGTACACCGTCCTGAACTCAACATCTGTTTTCGTACTCATAATTGCATGGCGTATCTTGCCGAGCGTATTGTTCGCAGGCGAATACGACCCCAGCGATCCCCACTTCTCGATTAGCCATTTCATGCTGCTCATCTCGTCTGCGGTGACAGTTACCGTCGGCATTGTTGTTCCGTTTGAGTGTACAGCTCCGACCTCGAAAGCCTTTCGGCTCTCGCTGCCGTCGTCGAAGGTTATCTCCGACTTCAGCACGGGAACATAGTCGCACAGCCTAACCATTGTGACCTTACCCTTTCGCTCGACCGTTTCGTAAAGGCAGCCATCTTTGACACAGTACGGCTCGTTGTAGATATTGTTGTCGTAGTTTTCAGTCATCCTATCATCCTTTCTTTCAAACTCGCTTTATTTGCCCTCAGATTCGCTCCGAGAGTCCGGGTGGTGTAGTTATCCCTCCTTTCTCCGCAGGGCGGCACAAACCGCGCACAAATGCGCGACACGGCGCCCTGCCACTCTGATTTTACTAACAAACTACCAAACACGGTCAAACCACCTGATACAGAGCTTTTCCGACGTTAGCAAACCGCTGTTGTAAAACTAACAAAACTAACAGCTATCACATTTACTATCAGCAGAAATGAGGATATATCGGCGTTTAGACGCTCTTGGTAGCAAGTTAGCAATTTGTTTGAATGAGCCCTTGCATGATATTTAGTTGTCAAGGTACTAAATCGAAACCAAAAACGCCGCAGATGAATAAACAACTGCGGCGTTCATAAAAAAAGCCTCCATATATATACCGATGGGAAACGAAAAAAACGAAGATTGCAACTATCGGGAAGCAAATCTTTGTATAGATGCACAAGTGACAAAATAAAAAACATATATTCGATTAGTAATTTTTACCAGCAAAGAAAAATCCCCACAGCAACACTGTGGGGAGATGTTTACGCCGCCGGATCTTTATTGGAAGAACCATTGGGGATAGCGGTCTCAGGCGATTCTTTTTGCATAAAG
>DFEO01000082.1 GCA_002368715.1 Ruminococcus sp. UBA3800 | reverse complement strand
ACCCCACTCTGGCAGCAGGTACTATCGCTGTGGCTAAGGCTCTTGGTGACACTGACGCTACAACTATTATCGGCGGCGGCGACTCGGCAGCAGCTGTTATACAGCTCGGCTTTGCTGACAAGATGAGCCACATCTCTACCGGTGGCGGAGCATCTCTCGAATACCTCGAGGGCAAGGTTCTTCCCGGCATTGATGTTATCGCTGATAAGTAAATTCCCTGACATAAACAAAGGACGGCGCTTTTGCTGCCGTCCTTTTTCGTAAGGAGATAAAAATGGAGATACTAAGCATATTTGCAAAAAGCCCGGGCGGTCTGAGTTCTCAGCAGATAGTGGGTATCGTTCTGGCAGTAACAGGACTGGGGCTCATTTATTTCGGTGTGAAGATAATGCAGGGATATGAGCTTTTTCCTCAGGAGAACAGACAGAATATACCCAAGGAGGACAATTATGTGGCTGTTAAGGCTAAGGTCCTTCAAAAGAAAAAACAAAAGCTCCCTGCCCTTGAAAAGGGAGGAGAGCCGAGGATATTCGTCCAGTGGAAGATCGGCTATCAGGTCGGCGGCGAGAAATATGACCAGATAGTTGATGATGACGGCTATGAAAAGGGTGACTTTATTGATATTAAGTACGACCCGGATGAGCCTTCGAGGTTTTATGTTGACACTAAAGCGGACGACACAGATACCGATGAGGAAGAGATCCCCGAAAAGGAGAGACATCCCTTCGGCTATGCGGCGCTTGGGTTTGGTGTTGTCTTGATAGCACTGGGAGTCATGCTGTTTCTTTAACTGAAAAAGAGCACCAAAGGGTGCTCTTTTTTTATTCTGAGGTTCATTCCTCTTTCTTTCTCTTGCTGATAACAACAGATGTTCCGACGATTCCGCCTACCATAAGAACACAGAAGCCGCCGCATACATAAACACCTGTTGAGCAGAAGCCCTCGATCTCTTCCATAATATCGGTATACTTCGCCTTAGTATACTCCTTCTTCTTACCGTTTTCATCTAAATAGAAGTACGGTTCTCCATCCTTGAATTTGACCTCGGTGCCTATCTTTGTCTTATTGTCGCCCTCCTTCAGCGCCTTGACCGAGTCGAGCTCCATAGTCAGTCCGCTCTTCAGAAGCGCTATGACTCCTGTTGCAAGGATGCCAAAGATCAGAAATACGATGCACAACACTCTGATAATTTTCATTTTTCTTCCTCCATATCTTTATACTGAAAGTATATAACACGGCTTATGCCTGTGTTTACATGAATATAAGCAATAGTTGTTAATATACAGTTATAATATTATTAACTTTTTGCTTTGCGATCATTCGATCATATCATCCCTCTGAGATCCGGCTCTTTTGCCGCTCTGTATTCTTATACGAAAGCAGGATGGAAAATGGCAATACAAAATAAATAAATATTGTACGAGTGTTTGTCCGAATATGTGATTGACAGTGGGTGAAAAATGTTGTATAATATGATTGACGTATTATGGTCAAAATTTAAAATAAGGAGTTTTTATCATGAACAAATCTTTGAGAAAAGCTATCATCGCCGGAAACTGGAAGATGAATAAGACAAGACCCGAGGCTAAAGAGCTGCTCGAGGCTATCAAGCCGCTGGTAGCTAACGCCGAGGGTAAGATCGAGGTCATTGCCTGCGTTCCTTTCACAAACCTTGAAACAGCCGTTGCTGCTACCGAGGGCTCGAATGTAAAGGTCGGCGCCGAGAACGTTCACTTCGAGAAGAGCGGCGCTTTCACAGGCGAGATCAGCGCTGATATGCTCGTCGAGGTCGGCGTAGAGTACGTTGTTATCGGTCACTCCGAGAGAAGACAGTATTTCGGCGAGACAGACGAGACCGTAAACAAGAGAACAAAGGCTGCTCTTGCTGCAGGGCTCAAGCCTATCGTTTGCGTGGGCGAGCTCAAGTGGGAGCGTGAGTGCAATATCACCGAGGAAGTTATCGCACGTCAGATCAAGCTTGACCTGTGGGATGTTTCTGCTGAGGACGTTAAGAAGACCGTAATCGCTTATGAGCCTGTATGGGCTATCGGCACAGGTCTTACCGCAACACCCGATCAGGCTCAGGAGGTATGTGCTTTCATCAGAGCACAGCTTGCAAAGCTCTACGATCAGGCGACCGCTGATGCTGTAACTATCCAGTACGGCGGCTCTATGAATGCAAAGAATGCCGCAGAGCTTCTTGCAAAGCCTGACATCGACGGCGGACTTATCGGAGGAGCTTCTCTCAAGGCAGAGGACTTCAACACTATCGTTCAGGCTGCTGTTGAGGGCTGATATATTTTAAGCTTAGTTAAGAGGTAAGAAGCAAAGACCCATTTCCTTATGCAAAGAGTGTGATCGCTGTGGCTACTGACAACACCAATGCTGCGGCTGTTTCCGAGAAGGAGAGCGCAGTCAGAAAAGCAAATGAGATAAGGATAGTCACCTCTGATATCGAAGAGAGGCCTGTGCGTCCGCTGAGACGCACCGCTGACCTTTTTATCGGGGCGGCACTTATAGCTATGCCCGTTATAGGACTGGGAGCATATATCTATTTTGTTCTTCCTGTCAGCAGCTTTGGTGTGCTGTTTCTGACCGGTCAGTGGCTGCTGAACCGAAAAGATCCGCAGAAAGGAAGACGCATCGCCTCTTGGGCTGTGCGTATAACAGGGATCGCAGTGGTAGGGCTGTGTCTGTGCATTTTTAGAGGCGTCGGTGCATCGGATGCCGGCAATTATAAAACGCTGACAAAGCTCTATACGCTCGGAAACTACGCCAAGGGAGATATGAAGGAACTGGACTTTATGCCCGATAAGCTTCCCGACACCTGTAAAGGGTATGAGGCGGAGTATATATCGAAAAAGTTCGTAGGATCTGATTTTGGCAGCATAAGGATAAGGTTTATAACAGACAAGCAGGGCCGTGAGGAGCTTGAAAAGCTGGCTGTAAAACAGAAAGGCAAGCTGTGTCAGGACGGAGATTTCGTTTATACAAAGCTTGCAGCCTACTGTGACAGCATAGGACAGAAGATGAGCGGAGCTGCGGTGTATTCCTTTAAAGAGCAGAAAGACCACTCCCCTGCTTACCTCATAAATTCACGGACAGGTCTGTGCGTGATATACTGGTGACGTAAAACGTCAATATGCTGTTATAACACAGCCAAATAGAAAGGATTTTTTAGTTATGGCTAAAAAGAAAACTGTTGTACTTGTAGTTATGGACGGAGTAGGCTTCTCTGTTACGGGTCTTGGCGATGCCGTTACAGAGGCTAACACACCCACTCTGGATATGCTGCTCAAAACCTATCCAAACACCTCACTCAAGGCTCACGGCGACGCTGTGGGACTGCCCACTGATGACGATATGGGTAACTCCGAGGTAGGACACAATGCTCTCGGCTGCGGCCAGATATACTCTCAGGGCGCAAAGCTTGTAAACGAGTCTATCGAGAGCGGAAAGATGTTCGCTTCCGACACATGGAAGCTGCTCATCGACAATGTAAAGAGCAAGGATTCCACCCTCCACTTCCTGGGGCTTCTCTCTGACGGTAACGTTCACTCGAACATCCACCACCTGGAGAAGATGCTGGCCAAGGCCAAGGAAGAGGGCGTAAAGAAGGTAAGATGCCACATCCTGCTTGACGGACGTGATGTTCCGGCTACCTCGGCTCCCATTTATATCAAGGAGCTGGAGGACTGCATGGCTTCTCTCAATGACGGCACCTTCGATGCTCAGATAGCCTCCGGCGGCGGAAGAATGAAGATAACAATGGACAGATACCAGGCTGACTGGGGCATGGTCGAGCGTGGCTGGAACACTCATGTTCACGGCGACGCAAGACAGTTTGCCGATGCTCTTGGCGCTGTCGAGACACTCAGGAGCGAGACCTCTGCTATCGACCAGGATCTTCCCGAGTTCGTTATCGCAAAGGACGGCCAGCCTGTCGGAAAGATGCAGGACGGCGACAGTGTTATCCTGTTCAATTTCAGAGGCGACAGAGCTATCGAGATATCTATGGCATTTGACGGCGGCGACGAGTTCGGCTTCTTCGACAGAGGAACTGTTCCCGATGTTATCTATGCAGGTATGCTCGAGTATGACGGCGACCTGAAGATACCGAAGAAGTATCTTGTAAATCCGCCCGAGATAAAGAACACACTCTCCGAGCTTCTGGCTAAAAACGGCCTTTATTCCTATGCCGTTTCAGAGACACAGAAGTACGGCCACGTTACATATTTCTGGAACGGTAACCGCTCCGAGAGATTTGACGAGGAGCTGGAGACCTGGAAAGAGATACCCTCAGACAGAGTTTCTTTTGACGAGAGACCGTGGATGAAGTCGGCCGAGATAACCGACGATATGATCGCAGCTATCAGAAGCGGCAAATATGACTTTATCCGCTGCAATTATCCTAACGGTGATATGGTTGGCCACACAGGAAATATGGATGCGACCATCACCGGTGTTGAAGCTGTTGACCTGGGTCTTGCAAGACTTATCAAGGTTTGTGATGAGTGCAACTGCACACTGCTGATAACAGCTGACCACGGAAATGCTGACGAAATGCTTGAAAAGAACAAGAAGGGCGAGATCCAGGTAAGAACTGCTCACTCGCTCAACAGAGTTCCTTTCATCATCTGGGACAAGGAGACACGCCACGAGATAATCGACGCTGACAGCACGAAATACGGCCTTGCAAACGTCGCTCCGACAGTTGCAAAGCTTCTCGGACTTGAAGCTCCGGAATGCTGGGAAGATTCGATGATCTGATAAACAGACACATACAAAACAGGACGCCAAGTTAACAGACTCGGGCGTCCTTTTGTTTTGGATAAAACATTGACCAGGCAGCTGTCTTCGAAGTAACAGGGAGTTTAATTGTACAGTTAAGCTATGTGTATAACATTATAATGCACAAGGAGTATATTAGAATTCTGTTAAAAATGTGTATTGTAGAAATGAAGAAATTATGATACAATCATTGTATAATATGGGGATTTTCCCCCGTATAAAAGGAGTGGAGCCATGGGACTTATAATGGAAACTCAGGCGCTTACCAAAACTTACGGTAAGAAGGATGCCTGCAAGGATGTAAACATCAAGATCCGTGAGGGCGAGATATATGGTCTTATAGGTCGTAACGGCGCCGGAAAAACAACGATCATGCGTATAATAAGCGGACTATCAAGAGCGACCAGCGGAACTTATTCTCTGTTTGGAAAGACAGGCGGAGAAATGAGAAAGGAACTTCGCAATGTGGGCGTGCTCATCGAGCATCCCGGGCTTTATCCCAAGCTTTCGGCAAGGGAGAACCTGAAAATAAAATGTATCGGCATGGGAGTAGACCACTCGAAGGAATATATAGACAACATATTACAGACTGTCGGACTTGAAAATGTCGATAACAAAAAGGGCGCAGGCTCGTTTTCACTGGGAATGAAACAGAGACTCGGTATAGGGCTGGCACTTGTTGGCGAACCGAAGATGATAATACTTGATGAGCCTATAAACGGCCTTGACCCACAGGGTATCGTCGAGATAAGACACACGCTTGCAAAGCTGCGTGACGAAAAGGGCATAACGATAATGATATCGAGCCATATTCTCGATGAGCTTGGCAAGCTTGCCGATTCCTACGGGATAATACACGAGGGCAGGCTGCTCGATCAGTTCACAGCAAGCGAGCTTCACAAGAGATGTGGCCAGTTTGTGGCTATACGGACAGGCAACAACGAAAAGGCGATCTCTCTGCTGAAAAAGGCAGGGATCAGGAATATCGAGACAGACAACGACGGACGTATCCGTGTCAATGAGCACCTTGATGAAAGTGATAAAATGGCTAAGGCCATCGTTAACGCTAATATACCCCTCAAGGAGATCTATATAAACGATATCTCCCTTGAAGACTACTATCTCAGCGTTACAGGAGGTGAGCATAATGGTTAATATCGTTAAGATGGATATTTACAGGCTGTTCAAATCCACCTCCTATAAGGTGATGATGCTGCTGGTGGTCATCTTCAATTTTATCGATGCTCCCGTGGGCTGGGCGCTTATCAAGCTAGCAAAGCGTATGGGAACAAAGGACACCGGGAACTGGCCCTCCACCGTTAAGCTCTCGTCCTTTGTCAGTGAGCCCCTCGGCTGGCTGACGGGTATATTCATACTTATGTCGGTGGTATGGTTCTCCTATTCGGACCTCGGCCACGGCTATATCAAGAACATTGCAGGACAGCTGCCCAAAAAGGGTCAGACAGTTATCTCAAAGTTTATCGCTGTCGAGCTGCACAACCTTATCCTTATGATAATAGCTGTTATATCAAACACACTTGGCTATCTGCCCTTCTCGAAGATAGACCTCACAACAGGTCTGGCAGGGGGTATCAGGTCCTTCCTGCTCAAGTATCTGCTTCTTATGGCTATAAGCGCTATCGTTCTGTTCTTCTCGACAGGGCTCAAATCGAAAAACGCAGCTACCGTTATCGCTATCCTTATGGGCTCAAAGCTGCTCCAGCTGTCCTATATTCTGATAAATATGGGTCTCCAGAAGATACCCTTCAGCTTTATGAAGGATTTCGATATCAGCAAATATATGCCTGACTCTCTTATCACCAGTGACAGTCCTCCCGTTGTGAGGAGCCTGATAGTTTCAGCCTGCTTTATCGTTGTCCTTATAAACCTGACTATCAGCATATTCAATAAAAAGGACATAACCTGATACTGACTTGTTTTAGAAAGGCGGTCGTTGTATGGAAGACAAAAACAATACCTATGAAAGTTTTCTGGTGCAGAATGCTAAAATAATCAACAAAGTGCTGGGACTTGCTATACTTGCATCGGTGTTGGTGGGGCCTCTATGTGCTCTGCTTAGGTTTTTAAAGATATTCGAGTCGATGAGCTATAAGGCCTGCATATTGTCAACTGCATTCTCGCTGGTTGCAGCGTGCATACATTATGTGCTCGTAAAATCAAAGCACGATTCGAGAAACACCGCATTTGTCATCCTGTGTATGCTGGAAGCTATCATCGTTTTTATGAGAGCTGCGGGCTTCAATATTACGCTTGCATTTTTCATTGTGCCGATGCTTAGCCTGCTCTATTGTAACAGGAAGATGTATTTCGGCGCCTGCCTGCTGGGCTTTGCCGGTATGATCGTGGGAATGTTTTTATCAAAGAGCCACTGGGGAAGCATACTTAAAAGCGAAACAGCAAACAGCTGGTTCGTGGCCTACGGCCTGAGCTACACTATCGAATATGCAATGATGTTCGTGTCGGGTCTTATGATAAACTTTGTCATAAGCTGGCATATGGGCATAACCTATTCCGACAGGCTTGTTATAAGCAAGAAGGACGAGGAGATATATAAGGACAGACTGACAGGTATGTGGAACAAGCTTTATATCTATAAGGCCTTCATAAAGCACGCTGTTCAGGGCAACAAGAAATGCTGTCTTATGATCTTTGGTATCGAAGGGCTTGGCCAGGTCA
Organism: Ruminococcus sp. UBA3800; assembly: GCA_002368715.1. Classification (GTDB taxonomy): domain Bacteria; phylum Bacillota; class Clostridia; order Oscillospirales; family Ruminococcaceae; genus Hominimerdicola. The sequence continues at coordinate 1,678 of DFEO01000082.1, read as the reverse complement.
AGCAGTCGCTTGGTACAGGAGAGTCTGACAGGGCTGTGAACACCTATGCAAAGGTGCTGAAAGACACCTTCAAGACCTCGAAAAGCGCTATCCTCTGACATACCGACCCTGACGAGTTCGCTGTGCTTATCCCCGAGATGTCGAGCGATATGAATATGAACGTCATCCTTGAAATGGTTACAAGGGATGCGGACTACGCTTTCAAGACAGACGCAAAATACAGAGAGCTCAGAAGCTTTGCAGGAGCAGCAGCTATGGCAAACGTAAATGTCAGCTATGACGAGCTGAGGTTCCTTGCCGAGAATGCACTTATGAATGCAAAAAACAGCGGTGAAAAGAGCTTCCACGTTTATGAAGATGGCGAGGTCTCTGATGCGGCGCTTGCCAGAGTAAGAAGAAAACAGACCAAGATAAACTGACGGATATAAAAAGGAGCCGCTGAACAGTCAGCTCCAAGCAAAAAGAGGTACTTCACCCTTCGTGGTGAGGTACCTCTTTTAAATTTACATCTCTGCGGATCGGAAGCGGTGTATAAAAACACAGTTTTGCAGCAGCTCGTTTTATTGCGGTATGATGTAATGCGACTCGATGATGCTTTTTACAGTGCGGTAAAGATAGGGCTTTAGCTGCTCCATTGCAACGGGCTCATTATAAAGGATAGCCGAGTAGCAGGTCGAGCTTATCAGCTCGATTATCATGAACACCATTATCTCAGGCTCGTCCAGCTCGTATGGTGCGTCCGCTATCATCGCTTCGTAAATGTCCCTAAAATCCAGATCGTCACTCTTGCCGGGTCTGGTCAGTGCGCTCTTGAAGATACCCCAGCTGAGGTTCTTCGATATGAAAGTCAGCAGCGCCTTGTTCTTTTCAAGCTGTCTAAGAATATCGTCTATCAAAAAGATTATCCGCTGTGTAAACTCCAGCTTTTGACCGGATGCTCTCATGTTTTCCAGCGCCGTTCTGAACAGCTGTGAGCTCTTGTGAGAAACAAGCTTGTTGCGGATATCGTATTTGTCCCTGAAATAGAGATAGAACGTGCCCTTTGCAACGCCTGCTTTGGCAGCTATCTCCGAAATGGACGTCTTGCTCACACCCTGCTGGGTGAACAGGCTGAAAGCCGTATTAAGCAGCGAGTCCTCTTTTTTCTTCTTGTTTGAATCGAGCTTGGTCATTTTTATCACCGCTCCTGTGGTCTTGCCTAACGGGCTCCTTATCACTTGAAGCATTTCATTTTATGCTTTTGATTCATTATAATATATAACCCTCACCGTTGTCAAGCCAAAAAGTGACCAACGGTCATTTTTATTTATGCGGCTATTTTGTGCAGGTATACAAAAAACTGACCAATGGTCATTTTTTTATTGACTTGTGGATATTACTGTAATATAATGATAGTATGATATATAAGCTGTGGATGATTTTCACACTAACACAGCAACGAAAGGAAGGGGTTTTATGCACGGATTCGGAAAGGCTGTCGTAAAGCTGCGTGTGCCTATACTGATACTCAGTATCCTGCTTTTGGTGCCTTCGGCTCTGGGCTTTCTGAAAACCAGGACCAATTATGACATTCTGTCCTACCTGCCAGGCGACCTGGAAACTATGAAGGGTCAGGACATAATGCTCGATGAGTTCGGCAAGGGAGGCTTTGCGCTGGTCATTCTTGAGGATATGGACG
>DFEO01000004.1 GCA_002368715.1 Ruminococcus sp. UBA3800 | reverse complement strand
AGTATCACCCCGACCTTCACCCCGGCGACAAGGCGGCCGAGGAGAAGTTCAAAGAGATAAACGAGGCTTATGAGGTGCTCTCCGACAAGGACAAAAGAGCACGCTATGACCAGTTCGGCCACGCAGGTGTGGACCCCAACTACGGCGGCGGAGCAGGTGCCGGAGGGTTTGGCGGCTTCGGAGATATGGGCGATATTTTTGACTCTATCTTCAGCGGCTTCGGAGGCTTCGGAGGCGGCAGAAGAGCAGACCCGAACGCTCCCAGACGGGGCGAGGACGTTAAGGCGAATGTTATCATCGACTTTATGGATGCCTGCAAGGGAAAGACCGTGACCGTCAGGGTCAACCGTGCGCAGAGGTGTACAGCCTGCGGCGGAAGCGGAGCAGAGGCAGGCTCGGCGCCGAAGACGTGTCCCGACTGTAACGGCAGGGGAACTGTGAGAGTTACCCAGAGGACACCTTTTGGCAACATAGCCCAGACCACCACCTGCAACCGCTGTCACGGCAAGGGCAAGATAGTTGAAAACCCCTGCAAGGTGTGTCAGGGTCAGGGCAGGATCAGAGGCTCTGTCGAGAAGGAGATAGATGTTCCGGCAGGTGTGGATGACGGACAGATACTGCGTGTGGCAGGCGAGGGCAGCAGCGGCATAAACGGCGGCCCGAACGGAGATCTGCACATAACGGTAACGGTGCGTCCCGACCCGCTTTTCGAGCGTGACGGTTATGACGTGTGGACGGAGATACCGCTGACCTATACACAGGCGACACTTGGCGACGAGATAACTGTGCCGACAGTTGAAGGCAAGGTGACGTATAAAGTCCCCGAGGGCACACAGACGGGGACGGTGTTCCGCCTGAGAGGAAAGGGCATAAAGAAGATAAACCGTCCCGACCACGGCGACCATTATGTCAAGGTGAACATCGAGGTGCCGAAGAACCTGACGAAGGACCAGAAGCAGAAGCTCAAGGAATTTGAGCAGTCGCTGTCTGACAAGAACTACGCAAAGAGAAGCACATTCTTCGACAAGCTAAGATCGAAGTTCACATAATAGAAAAGAGCCACCCGTTATCAGGTGGCTCTTTGTTTGAGAGTTCTAAAGAAAAGGACCCTGTCTTCGGCGGGGTCCTTTTTTATACCTTAGTTAACAAGCTAACCGCCGTAGAAAAAATACTTATATTTTTTATCCGAAGGGGTTGTCAGGGGGCGACCGGAAAGCCCCCTGACAGGGCGAGCATATATTTCTTAAATCCGCACATAACTCGGTACGTATTACAATATAGGGTTTAACTATAAAAAAAGCCACCCAGAAAAGGGTGGCTTTTTGCATATTTTCTGCTAATCCTTGGTCAGCAGACACACCGCAGTTGCCGATATGCCAAGCCCCTCTCCCGTGAAGCCGAGATGCTCCTCGGTGGTGGCCTTTACCGACACCTGCGAGATGCCGCAGCCTATCGCTTCGGCAAGGCGGCTGCGCATGGCCGTGATGTGCGGCGAGAGCTTCGGCGCCTGGGCGCAAACGGTCGAGTCGATGTTTGACACCCTCCAGCCCTCGGCGGCGATGATCGAGATGACCTCCCTCAAAAGTGCTATGCTGTCGGCTCCCTTGTACCTCTCGTCGGTGTCGGGGAAATGCTGCCCGATATCCCCGAGGGCGAGCGCCCCGAGTATAGCGTCCATTATCGCATGGGTCAGCACATCGGCATCGGAATGCCCCAGCAGCCCCTTTTCCCAGTCTATCTTCACGCCGCCGAGGATGAGATCTCTTCCCTCGGTCAGGCGGTGAACGTCATAGCCGTGGCCTATGCGGATATCCATAAGTCCTCCTTTTTGTACAGCTGATAAAACCTATTGGGAATTTATCTGTACATATAATATACTAAAGTGTCCGTTTTATCGGTCTGTTATTCGGCAGCTTCCGCATTTTCGTCAATGTCCAGCGACACCAGCGGGTTTGCCGAGCCTGCCACCTTCGGAACGACACCGTCCCACTTTTCTATCGTCTGATAGCGGATAAGGTCGCTGTTAAGGCTCTCGGCTATGGTCTTGTTTGCCTCCGCCTGAGCCTCGGCCTTTGTCTTTATGCTCTCTGCCTGAGCCTCGGCGCTTATCTTCACCTTTTCAGCCTCTGCCTGCGCCTCGATGACCTTCTGCTCCTTCTCGGTCTGGGCTCTCAGCTTGTTCTGCTCGGCTACCTGCTTCTGCTCGATGGCTGCATTGAATTCGGCGGAGAAATCGAAGTTTATGATATTGAACTTCTCGATCTGTATCCCGTATTCGCTGACCTTGCTCTCGAGCAGCTCCTTTATCTCCTCGCCCACAAGGTTGCGCTGGGTTATCAGCTGCTCGGCATTGTATTTTGCGGTGATGCTCTTCATCGACTCCTGAGCCGCAGGGGTGAGGATGACCGCCTGATATTCAGCGCCGATGTTCTTATAGATCGAGGCAGAATAATCGCTCCTGACCCTGAAGTTTATAGCTATCTTTGAATTGACCGTCTGAAGGTCCTTCGACACTGCGGAGGCATCCGTTTCATAGACCTGGATCTTGTTTGAAACGATAGCCACCTGCTGGGCAAACGGTATTTTCAGGTGAAAACCCTCGCTGTAAGTGTTCTCGCTCACCTTGCCGAAGGTGGTGACTACACCTGTCGAGCCTGCCGGCACGATAGCCACCGAAGCAAACCCGATCACGATGAGCACAACTGCCGCAATGATGAGCGCTATCAGCCATTTTTTCGGTCCGCCTGTCTTAACATCATAAACCTTGCTCTGTTCCATTTTTACCTTCCTTTCATACAGGTGTTTTAAAGCCCTGCAAACAGTTTCCGCTGCTGTGCTCTGCCGCCGGGCAGAGGCAGCAAGCGTAATAGATCGTACAGCAAAAGAATAAAGCTGTACAAAATATTTCCCTTATATCTCTTTGTAGTTCCCGAGGAACTTGAAATATGAAAGCTCGCCGCTCAGCTCGTTCATAAGCTTTATCACGTTCGGCTCCGAGATGTCACCCTCGAAATCGAGATAGAACACCGCATCAAAATCGGTGTTAGCAACGGGTCTGCTCTTTATCATCGTAAGGTTGAGCCCTGCCACCGAGAACTTTGTCAGCAGCCTGTAAAGCGCCGACTTCTGGTGAGGCAGCGCCAGCGACACCGTGATAAGGTCGGCACCCTCGGGGATAAGGTTCTCACGGCTTATGAGGATGAACTTTGTATAGTTTTCCTTGGCGTCCGTGATGTCACGCTCGAGGATATCGAGCCCCAGCTCCCTTGCCGCCTTCTCCGAGCAGATAGCCGCATAAGGCTCGTCACAGTCCCTGACATATTCGGCAGCAAGAGCGGTGTTCGCATAGTGGTGAGCCTTCAGCCCGTGCGCCCGTAAGAAGCCCGAACACTGCATTATCGCCTGCTCGTGGGAATAAACGATAGTCACGTCCTCGAGTCTGGTGTGCCTTTTTGCCGCAAGACAGTGGGACACCCTGACCTTAGTTGCCTGGCATATCCTCAGGTCGTATTTTTTCAGAAGCTCGTAGGTCAGGCTCACGCTGCCTGCCGTGGAGTTTGCAATGGGCAGCACCCCGAAATCGGCTCTGCCGCTCTCGACAGCTCTGAAAACGTCCTCGAAATCACTGAAAAAGATAGGCTCGTGGTCGGGCGTCAGCTTGTCCGCAGCCATCTGCGAATAAGACCCGAACGCCCCCGGCACAGCCGTTACATAGTGCCTGGAAAAGTCCGCTTTTTTGTACACTTCCGATGCCTGTGCCGAAGTCAGCTCCTGAAACTGGAGACACTTCGATATGTCCATAACGGTCTGGAAAAACAGCTCGGATGCGTTTTCCAGGCCCTCGGGAGCGCTGTTTCTTACGGTGTCGAGTATCTGGTTCTCACGGGACTGCTGAAAGACCTCCATGCCGTGCTCGAGCTTATACTGCGCAATATCACGGCTTATGCGCATCCTCTCGGCAAAAAGCGAGAGCATCTGAGAATTTATATCATCTATCTGCTTTCTGAGTTGTTCAAGCTCCATATCATCGTTCCTTTCGCTAAAACAGTGCGCCGCTTTATGCCGTGCTCCTGATGCCGGCACAGCGGGCGATAAAGACAAATACATTCTACCATATTTACAACTTGTTTTCAAGCAGAAAACGAAAATGTTACAGAATGTAAATATTTTTGCTCCGAAGCCCTTGCCACGGGGAAAAAATTGTGATATAATAAAGTAAATATATTTAATTTAGAAGTAAATATATTTAATTTATATTATGGTTATCCCTTTGACACACCAATTAAAATGCCTTAGATAATGGGGTTCGGGGCGAAGCCCTGATGGGTCGGTAACGAGGGCGAAGCCCTCCCCCATACGCTCCCGAGCTCGCTGTGAGCGAATGCTCACAGACGAGCGAGGGTTTGGAGGCAAAGCTGTGGTGTGTCAAGTATATAACCATAATTTATATAACCGTAATCATAAGATAAATATAACCGAAACTGTTAGAATTATTTCAGGGAGTAATAAAAGTATGATGGAATCTATTGCTTCTGTTATAAATTCAATATGGGGAGTTTTCAGGTCGATAGGGCTCAACGATATCGTTGACATTTTTCTGCTGTCGCTGCTTATTTTTCATGGCATAAAGCTTATCCGTGAAACAAGAGCCCAGCAGCTGACCAAGGGTATCCTTGTGCTCATAATGTGCTATCTGCTTGCTGTCGTGTTCGATCTTCAGACGATCAGGTTCATTCTGAAAATATGCTTTCAGTGGGGCTTTATTGCGCTTATCATCCTGTTCCAGCCGGAGCTGCGGAGAGTGCTTGAAAAGGTGGGAAGAGCAAACATCCTCGGCCTTAGCGGGATGCTTGCGCCCGAGACCGACGAGGACACCGCTCACTGGAGCAAGGCGATAGATGCCGTGTGCGAGGCTTCGGCAAACCTGAGCTCGACAAAGACGGGCGCTCTTATCATATTGGAGCGAAAGACAAAGCTCGGCGAACAGATCGCCACAGGAACTATACTCAACTGCGAACCGTCGCCGCAGGTGTTCGGCAACATCTTCTTTCCAAACACACCGCTCCACGACGGCGCTGTGATAATCCGAAACGGAACTATCCTTGCGGCAGGCTGCTTTCTGCCCAGACCCCAGAAGGACGAACTGATAAACAAGCAGCTGGGCTCACGCCACCGTGCCGCTATCGGTATGAGCGAGAACTCGGACGCTATCGTTGTGGTCGTTTCCGAGGAAACGGGCAACATCTCCGTTGCCGAGAACGGAGAGCTGACAAGGGGCTTTAACAAGGACTCGCTGAGAAAGCTCCTGACAGGCAGGTTTTTGCCCGAAAAGGATCAGAATTCCACTCGGGATACTTCTTTGGCAGGGAGGGTGTTCTCGAAATGGAAAAAATAGAAGCAAGGACAAAAAGAGCCGACGGGCAGATAAATGATAAAAAGACCGGAAAGAGAAAGAAGCACGGAACGGATTTTGCGCTGAGGATAGTTTCTATCATCATTGCCGTGATAATCTGGTTCGCTCTGTCGATAACCTATTATCCGACCATAACAAGGACGATAACGAACGTTCCCGTAACGATATCTCTTGCAGGCACACAGGCCGAGGAAAAGGGTCTGTCGGTGCTCAACAAGGATCAGCTTTCGGAGATGACCGTGGATGTCGAGATCAAGGGTATGAACTACGAGATAGGCGGTTACACCTCTGCCGATCTTATGGCCGAGGTCGATCTTGGCAATGTGACAAAGGACGGCACCTATGATCTTGATATAGATGTGCGCTCCGCTCATGCGGCCGACAAGGTGTCGATAGTTTCAGTTTCGCCCGACTCGGTCAGCGTAACGCTCGACAAGATAACGCAGAAGACAGTCCCCGTTACCTGCGATGCACCCTATATCACTGCGGAGGACGGCTTTACTCTCAGAGAGATAAAGGTCGATCCCAGCGAGCTCAAGATCGAGGGCCCGCAGAAGGAGATAGACAGGATAACAAAGGCTGTGGTCAGCATTTCGGAGAGCGCACGCATAACCGATGAAACGGTGCTCGAAGCGAGAGAAGTGAGCTTCTATGACGATGACGACAAGCTTATCGAGAGCGACAGCGTGACCTTCCCGGAGGTCAAGAGCTTCAAGGCGGATTTTCTGGTGTATAAGAAAAAGACGCTGAATATCGGCGTGACGGTCGAGAACGCACCGTCCTATTTCGCAAAGGATTCGCTGCCTATGGTGATCTCCGAGAAAAAGGTCAGCGTGGCGTCTGCCGAGCTTGATTCGGAGGAGGAGCAGACCGTTATAGTCGGCTCTGTCGATCTGACGGCGATAGACCTTGAAAACAAGTTCTCGTTTGAGATACCGCTCGGGCCCGGCGAGGTGAATATGAGCGGCGAGGACTTTATTACCGTTTCGTTCAACAGCGAGGGCTATGACTCGAAGAAGTTCAATATCACCAGCGACCACTTCGTTCTTGTGAACAAGCCCTCGGGCAAGGAGATAGAGTTTGAGACAAAGAAGCTGTCTTCGGTCACGGTCTACGGACCCGAGGACATCATATCGAAGCTGAGCTCGGATGACCTTTACTGCGAGATAGACCTCGCATCGGTCAAGTCCAACGGCTCCTTCACAAAGAACGCTCTTGTCTATTCACCGAAGTATAACAGCATATGGGGCTACGGCACTAATGAAGTGCAGGTGGTCGTGGATGATATACCGGCTGATGAGAGCTCGCAGGAAAGCGAAGAATAATGATATGTAAAGGGCTGTCGGCTGCGGCAGCCCTTTTGAAACGGAGAAAGATATGGCTGTACTTATCCGATCGGTGAAAGCGCCGCTGGGCGCAGATGAAGAGGCGGTGTTTGAGGCGGCGCTCAAAAAGACCGGCAGAAAAAATGCGTCTCTCATGAAGATACACAAGACCTCTCTCGATGCGAGAAAGCATGAGGATATACATTTTGTGCATACGGTCTATGCCGAGTTTGAAAGCTCTGCCGCCGAGGAGAAGCTCGCAAGGCGGTACGATTTTGTGTCCCCCGTAGTTAAGGGGGGACTCGAGACTGTCATCTCTGACAAAAAGGTCAGCGGCAGGGTCGTGATAGCAGGCTTCGGACCTGCGGGGATGTTTGCAGGGCTCGTGCTTGCCGAGAACGGCTACAAGCCGCTTATCCTCGAGAGGGGCGGCAGGATAGAGGACAGGGTGAGAGCCGTCCGGCAGTTTATGGGCGGCGGCGCTTTTAACGAGAGGTCGAACATCCAGTTCGGTGAGGGCGGAGCAGGAACGTTTTCGGACGGCAAGCTGACAACGAGGATAAAAGACCCCCTCTGCCGCTATGTGCTCGAACAGCTGGTGCGCTTCGGCGCTCCCGAGGAGATACTTGTAAAGGCGAAGGCGCACATCGGCACCGACAAGCTGAGGGGTGTCGTCAGGGCTGTGCGTGAGAGGATAACCGAGCTTGGCGGTGAGGTCAGGTTCGACACGAAGCTTTATGATATCGTCACTCACGGCGGCAGGGTCGAGAGAGCCGTTTTTGAGGGCGGCGAGACCGAGTGCTCGGCGCTTATGCTGGCTGTCGGCCACAGCGCAAGGGACACCTTTGAGATGCTTTGCCGCAAGGGAGTTTTCTTAGAGCCAAAGCCCTTTTCTGTGGGGGCGAGGATAGAGCACAGGCAGGCGGCGGTGGATGCGTCCCTTTACGGCGAGCACGCAGGAGACCCGCTGCTTCCGAAGGGCGAGTATCAGCTTTCGTGGCGAAACGGCGAGGGCAGGGGAGTTTACACCTTCTGTATGTGCCCGGGGGGCTATGTGGTGCCTGCGGCATCGGAGCAGGGCGGTGTCGTGACAAACGGCATGAGCGAGTTTGCCCGTGACGGCGACAACGCAAACTCTGCGGTGGTGGTCGGTGTTTCGCCTGCGGATATCGGCAGCGGAGCGCTGGACGGGGTGGACTTTGCAAGGCAGATAGAGAGAAGAGCCTTTGCTCTTTCGGGCGGCTTCAAGGCGTGCGGCACTACTGTCGGCGGCTTTTTGTCGGGCAGACCGTCGCTTGATACCGACCTTGTGCCCACCTATTCGCTGGGGCTGGAAGCGGTCGAATACCGAAAGCTTTTCCCGAAGTTCGTTACCGATATGCTTGAAACGGGGCTTATGCAGTTTTCAAAAAAGCTTGCGTGCTTCGGTGACAGGGGAGCGCTTCTTTCGGCGCCCGAAACAAGGACCAGCTCGCCTGTGAGGATAACGAGAACGGATAAGCTTCATTCGCTTAGCCTTGAGAACCTTTACCCGGCAGGAGAGGGCGCAGGCTACGCCGGCGGGATAATGTCGGCCGCAGTTGACGGGATAAGATGTGCGCTGAAGATAATGGCTTCTCAGGCGCCGTAAAAAAAGAGGTATGACCGTTAATGTCATACCTCTTAATAGTTGTGAAGGGTCAAAACCGTTTATTTTATTTCGAGTCTTCTTGTTTCGGGCTTTGTCTCGGCAAGCTTCGGCAGCGTAAGCTCAAGTATGCCGTTTTTGTATTCGGCAGCGATCTTGTCAGTGTCGATGCCCGTCAGGTCAAAGCTGCGCTGATATGATCCGAAGGTGCGCTCCCTGCGGATATAGTTGTCTTTGTTCTTGTCCTCGGTCTCAGCCTTGTGCTCGGCGCTCAGCGTCAGCGTGTCGCCCGTGATGTCGAGCTTGATGTCCTGCTTGTCAAAGCCCGGGAGCTCGGCCTCGAGTACGAACTTGTCTCCGTCATCACGGATATCTGTCTTGAAGCTCCTCAGCTGCTGCGACTTGAAGAAATCATCCTCAAAATCGTGGAACGCATTGAACAGGTCATAACTTCTCTTTTCAAACGGTGTAAGTGCAAACATAATAAATGCCTCCTTGTTTATTTTTCTTTTGCGTGAGTTATTCTTTGTATTTTTGGGGCGTTTATGCTTCCATCGGTATCAGTTCCTTTCGTATGACTACATATTACCGCCCTTATATGTTCGTTTCGTGACAGGAATGTGACCACGGGCTGAAAATTAGCACTCTGCTACTGCGAGTGCTAGCAGAAAGAGAAGTTTAGTGCTAAACAAGCTCCGCCCGACGATATGCTCTTGAATTTGCGTGAAAGATATGCTATAATAGTTTTGTATGTATATGCCTGCACCTTGCAGCGCAAAACAGGATGAAAGGAAAACCGATATGAAAAAATATACGCTTGATGAGATCTATACCGCCGATATGACGGCAGCGCAGAGCAAAAGATACGAAAGGGCAGCAGTGGAGTTTGAAAAGGCCTTCGGTGAAGCGCCTACACATTTTTTCTCGGCGCCCGGCCGCACCGAGATAGGCGGCAACCACACCGACCACAACCTGGGCCGTGTTTTTGCGGCAGGCGTTTCGCTTGACGTTATCGCAGCCGTCAGGGAGACAGACGACGGCATCATCACCGTAAAGTCCGAGGGCTTCGGCACGGATGAGGTTGACACCGCCGACACTCAGATAAGACCCTCCGAGCAGAACACCTCGGCATCCCTTATCAGGGGAATGGCGGCAGGCTTTCTCAAAAACGGCCATAAGGCAGGCGGCTTCAGGGCATACACAGTTTCAAATGTTCTGAAAGGCTCGGGGCTGAGCTCCTCGGCGGCGTTCGAGGTGCTCATCGGAACGGTGCTGGGCGGCCTTTACAATGACGGTGCTGTCAGCGCTGTCGAGATAGCTCAGCTTGCACAGTTTGCCGAGAACGTTTATTTCGGAAAGCCCTCGGGTCTTATGGATCAGATGGCTTCATCGGTGGGCGGCTTTATAACTATCGACTTTGAGAACGAGAAGGAGCCTGTTATAAATAAGGTCGGCTTTGACTTTGCACAGTCGGGCCACAGCCTTTGCATTGTTGACACCAAGGGTAATCACGCAGACCTTACGCCCGAGTATGCGGCTATCCCGCAGGAGATGAAGTCGGTGGCTCAGTTCTTCGGAAAGAGCGTGCTGCGTGAGATAACAAAGCAGCAGCTGATTGATAACATCACGGCTGTGCGCAAAAAATGCTCGGACAGAGCTGTGCTCAGAGCGCTGCACTATTTTGACGACAACGAGCGTGTCCTGAATGAGCAGAAGGCGCTTGACAGCGGCGACTTTGACGCATTTCTGGCTCTGGTGAACGAGTCGGGCGACTCGTCCTTTAAGTATCTGCAAAACATCTATGCGTCCTCTGCTCCCGGCGAGCAGGGGCTGTCGCTGGCGCTTTACATCGCAAAGAGTCTGCTCGGAAAAAGGGGAGCCTGCCGTGTCCACGGGGGCGGCTTTGCAGGAACGATACAGGCATTCGTTCCCGATGATATGCTGAATGATTTCAGAAACGGCATAGAGCGTGTGTTCGGCGAGGGGTCGTGCTATGTGCTGTCGATAAGACCCGTCGGCGGAGTTGAGGTGGAGCTTGGCTGAAAGGCTGTTCCTGACAGGAGAGAAGGATCATGAAAAAACAGGTGGAGCTCAGGTTTTCGACCTGCGGAGAGATAATGATAAACGCTTTGCCGTTCTCGTTCGGAGTGGAGAGCGCAGGCAGAGCATCACAGAAGGGACTCTGCGTGTCGATATCGGGCGAGGATGTTGACAACGGCAGGATAACCTTTTCGGGGCTGACCAGGAATATCGTTGACAAGGGCAGGGTAAAGCCCGTGAGATATGATTTTCGGCTGATATCCAAAAGCGACGGCAAGAAGATCTATCAGGCACGCTTTCCGGATATAAAGATCCCCGATGCGCTGGAGACAAAGCTTTTCAAAAAAGTAAGCCAGCAGGATGTGATAAACCGAATGAACAACGAGATAAGCTTCAAGGTCACTCCGCATTTTTCGGGCGATGATACGCCCGAGATAATGCTTACGGTATATCCGCTGGAGAACGTGCTGACAGGCTCGGCGGCCATGTGGCTGAAGGTGACGTCTGACGAGGATTATTTTCTGAATAAGATAAAAAAGAAGGGTAAGAAAAAATGATAGTTACCTTAGCGGCTCTTATAGCGACTGTGGTGCTTTGTGCGTTGCTGACAGTGCTTCTGGCTAAGGGCAGGAAAAAAGCAGTGAACATGGTGATGTTCGTTCTTGTCTTCATAGCCCTTATCTGTAATTTTGCGGTAAACGGCAAGATAGGCAAGCAGGAGCCTTATGAAAAATACGGCCAGTCTCTGAGTACACAAATAGTCTATAAGCAGACAAAGGACGGATATCACCTTTTTGAAAACAGGTCTGTGGGTCCGGGCAGCGATGATATAGCTGTTCCCGATGATGTTGAGCTTCCGGATTACATAAAGAATATCGATAAAGGTAATGTCGGACTGATAGCGGAATCGTTACCGGACATAAAGAACTGCGAAAAGATAGAGCTTGACGGCGAGACTTACCGGCTGGTAAACGAGGTCGAAAAGATAAGGCCTGATTACAGCTATTTGATGCTGTGTGTTCTTGGCTGTCTTATCTTCTCGACGGCTTTTGCGAATGTGGCTTCTGTCGTTATCGGAAGTATGAGGAAAAACAAAGCGTAAGGCTGTGTAACGGACAAATCAACTCTTTTCCAAGGTTCACGCAGTGGTGCTCGCCGCACGGCTTTGCCTCTGCCTTGTCAAGCCGCAAGCGGCTTGAGGAAAGCGCCTGCCGTGCTTCTCAAAGGGGCGACCTC
>DFEO01000078.1 GCA_002368715.1 Ruminococcus sp. UBA3800 | reverse complement strand
ATGGCTATCGAGGCAGGCGGCAAGAACGGTATCTTTGCCGTGGATCAGGTGACGCTCGACTACATCAAGGACAGAGTAAAGCGTGACTATAAGGTCTTCGAGGCTGACGCTGATGCCGAGTATGCCGCTGAGTATACTATCAACCTCAGCGAGATAAGACCCACGGTGGCTTTCCCGCATCTTCCCGAAAACACAAAGACCTTTGACGAGTTCGGGACCGTAAAGATAGATCAGGTGGTCATCGGCTCATGCACGAACGGCAGGATCGAAGATATGAGAGCCGCTGCCGAGGTTTTAAAGGACAGAAAGGTAGCAAAGAATGTAAGGTGTATCATTATACCGGCTACTCAGGACATCTATATGCAGTGCATAAAGGAAGGTCTTACCGAGATCTTCATCAATGCCGGATGTGCTGTTTCAACTCCGACCTGCGGCCCGTGTCTCGGAGGACATATGGGTATACTTGCAAAGGGAGAAAGAGCTGTTGCAACAACTAACAGAAACTTCGTCGGCAGGATGGGTGATCCGGAATCGGAAGTATATCTTGCTTCTCCTTATGTTGCTGCGGCTTCGGCAGTTACAGGTGTTATAACCCAGCCGTCCGAGCTTTTTGACTGATACATTTATTGAAACTTCAAAAAAATTCCCTGCTGTGGATGCAGCGTTTTCAAAGAAAATACTGGATTTGGAGGGAGACAACTGAATGAAAAACTACCTAAGTGTTATTTTTCACGATACGATACTCAGTCTTTTGACAAAAAAATACGGCACCTCTCTGAATGACTCTCAGAAAGAAGACAAGGCTGATGAGATGGTCAGGATACTGCATGACCAGAATGCATTTATCTGTGACCAGACACAGGCTATCATTGACAAAAAAGGCATAAACAACTATATGGCGACCCAGGTCGATGGAAAGCCTGTGTTTGCCCTTACCAAGGAGGGTATGTTCCACAAGGTCAAGGTGTGCTTCTTTATCACAAGGATAAAGGAAGAGCTTACCCCTGAGTATCTGGAGCAGATATATGATGAACTCAGACAGCAGGCGAACGGAACGAATGTTTTTAATTCAAAAGACTATAAGAATTCATGATGGTATTCATGACGACCGATATAAGGAAGGACTATGACTTATGAAAGCTAAAGGAACTGTACACAAATACGGTGATAATGTCGATACGGATGTTATCATTCCTGCAAGATACCTGACAACACCCGATATGAATGAGCTTGCAAAGCACTGCATGGAGGACATCGACATCGACTTTGCAAAGAATGTGAAAAAGGGCGACCTTATCGTTGCCGAGGCAAACTTCGGCTGCGGCTCTTCGAGAGAACACGCTCCTGCCGCAATAAAGGCAAGCGGTGTGTCCTGCGTTATCGCAAAGACCTTCGCCCGCATCTTTTACAGGAACGCTATCAATATCGGGCTGCCTATCCTTGAATGTGAGGAGGCTGCCGAGCGCATAGAAAACGGTGACGAGGTCGAGGTAGACTTTGATAGCGGAGTTATTACAAATATCACCAAGGGCGAGACATATCAGGGTCAGTCGTTCCCTGAGTTTCTGATAAACATCATTAACAAGAACGGACTGCTCAATTCGCTCAAGGACTAAAGCACAGAGGGAATACGGATGACGTATTCCCTTTTAGAGCGCAATGACAGACTTATGTGAAAGGAGCCGGATATGGAGCTGTTTGACAGAGACGATCTGAAAAAAGCACTGATCTTTCTTATCCCGATATTGATCGTTCTTGCAGTTATAATCATATCCACGAAGGCACCCTCGGCCCGCAAGAAGGACGAGAGCTCGAAGGCATATGATTACGGCTCGGGGATGATGCCGTTTTCGGTGACGGTAAATGAAAAAAGAACGGATCTTGTGTGGAACGATGATACTCTCAGGAAGCGTCTTAACATCAGCTTCAGCCCGAGAAAAGGCGGGCTTGTAGAGGCATCGGCTGTTGAGACCGAGGACGGTCTGTGGTCAAGGTCTTACAATTTCAGAAGGCCCTCAGATGTCACGCTTTTCAACGGTCTGTCGCTTGCAAGCGACGAGGAAACGATAAGCTCTTCCTTTTCGCCTGATTGCATACGCACGACGAACAGCAAGCAATGCTCTTATTACTGGTCGTTCTATCTTGACGGCAAGCAGATAGATTACAGTGCTCTTGATTTTTCCGTGGCAGAGGGAGAGAGCGCTTATATGAAAAGTATGCTGATGGGTACGGTATGCGAATTGTACTGCAGAGATCAGCTTCTTGATAACAAAGCAAAGATCTGCACGAGCATCCTTGTGACCACCGCAGAGAAAAAATGTGATTCCTGCGTGATCGAGGTCATAAAAAAAGAGGATCTTGTGATAGACGAAGGAGGAATTTTGGATGAATAAAAAGATAACGGTGATAAGGGGCGACGGTATAGGACCAGAGATAGTTACCGAGGCTATAAAGGTGCTCGACAAGGTGTGCGAAAAGTTCGGACACAGCTTTGAGTATACCGATATACTTATGGGCGGCTGCTCGATAGATGCCTGCGGCGTTCCGCTGACAGACGAGGCTGTTGCTACCGCCAAGGCTGCCGATGCGGTGCTTCTGGGGGCTATCGGCGGAAACACCTCCACTTCTCCCTGGTATAAGCTCGAACCAAAGCTCAGACCCGAAGCAGGTCTTCTCAAGATCAGAAAAGAGCTGGGGCTTTTTGCAAACCTGCGCCCTGCACTGCTTTTTGACGAGCTCAAGGACGCTTGTCCGCTCAGAGCCGAGATAGCTGAAAAAGGCTTTGATATGATGATAATGAGAGAGCTGACAGGCGGACTCTATTTCGGTGACAGAAGGACCGAGGTCGTGGACGGGCTCGAAACAGCTGTTGATACCCTTATCTATAATGAGAACGAGATAAGAAGGATAGCCAGAAAAGGCTTTGACATAGCTATGAAGAGAAGAAAGAAGGTAACGAGCGTTGACAAGGCGAACGTTCTTGACTCTTCAAGACTGTGGAGAAAGATAGTTAACGAAGTGGCTAAGGATTATCCCGAGGTGGAGCTTGAACATATGCTGGTGGACAACGCAGCTATGCAGCTGGTGAGAGACCCTGCTCAGTTTGACGTTGTGCTCACCGAGAATATGTTCGGTGATATCCTCTCGGATGAGGCAGCTATGGTGTCGGGCTCTCTGGGTATGCTGGCATCCGCTTCGCTCAATGACACGAAGTTCGGACTTTACGAGCCAAGCCACGGCTCGGCACCTGACATAGCAGGTCAGGACAAGGCTAATCCTCTTGCTACCATACTTTCGGCTGCGATGATGCTCAGATACTCCTTTGATATGGACAAGGAAGCCGATGCTGTTGAAGCTGCGGTATCCACGGTTCTCAAAGAAGGTTACAGAACAGGCGACATAAAAGCAGAAGGCTGCACTGTTGTCGGCTGCAGGCAGATGGGAGATCTTATCGCTTCCCGTATCTGATGATCTGTTTTTGGGGTGAAAGCTATGTTCTACTATATTTTCGCAAAGACCGATAAGGGAAATTACAGAGAGCTCAACGAGGACAGCATCCTTGTAAACCGTGAGGTCATATGCTCGGGCAGCGAGGAGGCCTGTGTTGCAGCACCGTTCATTACTGCGGTGTGCGACGGTGTTGGCGGCGAGAACTCGGGAGAGATCGCTTCTCAGCTGTGTCTGGGGCATCTGGCTATGTTTGATTACAGCTCGACCGCTGACCTTAAAAAGGAGCTTATGAGCATACACAACAAGATAAAGAAGCAGGG
>DFEO01000168.1 GCA_002368715.1 Ruminococcus sp. UBA3800 | reverse complement strand
TTGAAACGTCCGTAATACTTGTGCTTGCCCTCCTGATAGTTCTTGGCCTTTGCGATATTCGGCACCCCGGCATCGGTAAAGCGGTCGGGAGTGAGGAACGAGCGGCAGCCCATACAGGTATAAACATCTCCGCCTTTTAGCTCTCTCATCACCTTTGCGCTGATATAGTCGGGCACCATCCTCTTAGCGGTACACTTGGCAGCAAGCTCGGTCAGATACCAGTACTTTGTTCCTTCTCTTATGTTGTCCTCATCCAGTGCATAGATAAGCTTCGGGAAAGCAGGGGTGATGTATACGCCCTTTTCGTTCTTGACGCCCTGGATCCTCTGACGGAGCATCTCCTCGATGATAGCTGCAAGGTCATCTCTTATCTGTCCCTCGGGGACCTCATCAAGATACATAAATATCGTAACAAAAGGAGCCTGACCGTTTGTGGTCATAAGTGTTATGACCTGATACTGTATCATCTGAACGCCCTGAACTATCTCGGCCTTGACTCTCATCTCGGCAGCCTTGTTTATCGTCTCCTCATCGGCAGGGATACCCAGCTGTTCAAACTCCTTCTTTACTTCTCTGCGGTACTTGTCTCTCGACACCTGAACGAACGGTGCAAGGTGAGAAAGGGTTATGCTCTGTCCGCCGTACTGGGAGGAAGCTATCTGAGCTATCGCCTGAGTGGCGATATTGCAGGCCGTGGAAAAGCTGTGAGGCTTCTCTATCATTACCTCGCTGATAACAGTTCCGTTCTGGAGCATATCCTCCAGGTTGACCAGACAGCAGTTGTGCATATGCTGTGCAAAGTAGTCGGCGTCGTGAAAATGGATAAGTCCCTTCTCGTGAGCCTCAACTATATCATCCGGAAGCAGGAATCTCTTTGTTATATCCTTGCTGACCTCGCCTGCCATATAATCTCTCTGAACGGAGTTGACAGTCGGGTTCTTGTTTGAATTCTCCTGCTTTACCTCTTCGTTTTCAAAATTCAGAAGCGAAAGTATCTGCTTGTCCGTGGTATTTGCCTGACGAACGATAGAACGTTCATAGCGATATGTGATATAATGCTTCGCAACGGAATACTTTCCGTGCTTCATTATGTCGGCCTCCACCCAGTCCTGGATGGTCTCCACGTCCATAGCCCTGTCCATCTTGCCGCATCTCTGCTCGATGTCCATAGCTATGTCCTTTACCTCGCCCTCGGTCAGTCTCTCGTCTTCTTCAACTGTGATGTTCGCCTTTTTAACGGCGTTTTCGATCTTCACACGGTCGAACACATTCTCGATACCGCTTCTTTTGATGATCTTCACAACATTTTCTCCCCTTATTACTTTTTTGGATTTTCCCACTCGACCACTACATATTGTGGTCACTCATAAAACCAACAACATCATATCGAACATTTATTATTATACCACACCCGCCCTATAAGTCAAGGGGTGTCAGTCCAAAAAAAGTGCCAAATTTGATTTTTCAAATTCGGCACTTTTTCACAATTGGTTAATGAGAGAAAAACAAGTAACTGAAATGGAAAAAATTAGCAGTAAATACCTTCCTTTTTTCAGTCCTCCACGATGCTTTTTACAGGAGCTGTATCCTTTATCAGCTGCTGTCTTTTTCTTATAAGGATAAGTCTTATTATCGTGATGACGAGCAGCACCGCCGACAGGACACCGATCAGGATGACGGGATAAAACCGCCACATATAGGTCTTGTCCATATCCATAAGGTCGGGTTCGACGGTGTGTGTTTCGAGATAGCTTTTGATCTTGTTTATAAGAAAGCTGCCGCCCTTGAGATAAAAAGCCATTCCGCCCACATTGAAAGCGAAGGCGATGAAATATTTTTTGAAAAACGTCAGAAACAGCCCTGCTGTCATAGCTGCCACCGACCCCACAAAGAACCACAGCACCCATTTCGGCGGTGTCGGTTCTATGTATTTGCCTGTTATACCTATTATAGTGATAAGGCCGTAGAAAAACGCCGAATAGCCAAAGCCTGCCAGCATAAGGAGCTTGAGTATCAGATAATAGAAAGGCTCGTCCTTGATGCCGCGCTGCTTCTTCATTTTCTTTACCGAGCGGCTCTGCTTTTCGCCTTTGTCATATTCTTCCTTTTCCAGCCTTTCTTCAAGCTCGGCCTGCTTCTTCTGCTTGTCCTGTCTGGCCTTCTGAGCTTTCAGCCTGTCTTTTTTTGACATATTATACCTCTTTTTCAGCTTATAATCATATTGTCCGAAACGACAAAACATATTATAGCACAAACAATGGATTTTGTAAAGACGCACGCAGAAAGGCCATTGTGAAAATTTTGAAAGCTGTCTTTCCAAGTCAAATAATGCTTGTGCGGCGTGGTGAATTAAACGGCGGCTGCGGTCAAAAATATAATCGGGACAAAACAAAACGGGAGGAACAAAAATGAAAAGGGCTATAAAACTTACAGCGGCAGCTATGGGAGCTGTCGGCTTTATGCTTGTGTCGGCGGCAGGTGTTTTGTGCAGAGAGCTGCCCGACGCCTATTATATAGGTGCAGGCGAAAAGCTGGAGATAAATTCGCCGCTGCCTGTAACCGTGCAAAGTACAGCACAGCAGGCAGTGGAAGCAGGCACCGCAGACACAGCCTCCGGAGCAAGGCTGATGCTTTTCGGGGCTGTGCCCATAAAAGATGTTAAAACACTCACTGTCAGGCGGCCGAAGGTCGTTGCGGGCGGCGAGCCGATAGGGCTGAAGGTGATCTCCGACGGTGTGATAGTCGTTGATCTTCAGGAGGTAGGCGGAAGGTCGCCTGCCGAAGAGGCCGGCATAAAGGTGGGTGACGTTATCTCAAAGCTCGACGGCGAGACGGTCAGCGGCAACGCAGATGTTGCAAGGGTGATAGAAAAAAGCGAGGGCAGACCGTGTATTGCAAAGGTGGAGCGAAAGGGAAAGCAGCTCGAGCTTACTATCGAGCCGGAGCTTGACGGCGGCAGCTATAAGGCAGGAATGTGGGTGCGTGATTCCTCGGCAGGGATAGGCACACTCACCTTCTATGACAGGCAGACAGGCGCCTTTGCAGGCCTTGGTCATGCCGTATGCGACAGCGACACCGGACAGCCTGTGGGTCTGTCCGAGGGGTCGGTGGGCGAGATCAGGCTGACAGGCATAACAAGATCACAGCCCGGTTCTCCCGGCCAGCTGATAGGCGAATTCAAAAACTCTTCAAGCATCGGTGAGATAACCGAGAACACGCCCGAGGGCGTTTACGGCAGGCTCGATACTGATCCCGTGAAGGGACGAAAAGAGCTGCCCGTAGCCTTTCGCCAGGAGGTACACACAGGCGAAGCGACTGTGGTGTGCAGCGTTGACGGCACCGGATCAAAGGAGTATTCTGCACTGATAGAGCAGACCGATATCTCGAAGGACGCCGAGCACGATATGGTCATAAGGGTTACGGACAAAAGGCTTATAGAAAGGGCAGGCGGCATCGTTCAGGGGATGAGCGGCTCGCCGATAATCCAGGACGGCAGGATAGTGGGGGCAGTCACTCATGTGTTCGTGGACGACTCCTCCTGCGGATATGCGATATTTGCCGACAAGATGTATGAGCACACCCGCTGCGTCGGCAGCTGATGGTGTAAAAGAGCGGTTTCGGCATAAAAAGTCGCAGAATGTCGAAACTAAGAAATCTATGTGTTAAACAGATATCTTATGTTGAAACACTATGAATATTGCACAGGTTTGTCGTAAAATATATGACGATTTATCCAAAAAACTATTGATTTTGAAAAATAAATGTGTTATGATAAAACACAGGAAAAGGGCAGGGGACCGCCGACAGAAAAACTGCTGCCGACGGCTCCCGGATGCTTTTTCAAAATGACATAAAAATCGGAGGAATCGACATGACAAACAAGATCAAAATACTTATCGGAGACGACACGGCACAGTATGGAGTTTCGTGTGCGGCATCACTCAGAGCGCTGGGCTTTTTCGTTATAACAAGACAGAAGGACGGAATGGTGATCTATGACGCTATCAAGAACGAGCAGCCCGACATCGTGATGATCGATGCGGTCATGCCTTCGCTTGACGCTATCGAGCTTATCAGAAAAATGAAGAACACAAATTATAAAATGCCGAAATTCATAGTTACCAGCGCCTATGAGAACGCATTTATCGAGAATCAGGTGATGAGCTCGGGAGCATCTTATTTTATGCTCAAGCCCTTTGATGTCAAGGTCCTTGGCGACAGGATAAAGTCTATGCTGGGTCTTGGCACAGAGAACGACAGTGTGCCTGTTATGACTGCGAGAAACAGCTTCAATCTCGAGATAGTTGTCACGGATATGATACATAGGATAGGCGTGCCTGCGCACATAAAGGGCTATCACTATCTTCGGGAGGCGATAATGCTCTCGGTCGATGACAGCGAGATGCTCGAGAGCGTGACAAAGCTATTATATCCTGCCGTTGCGAAAAAATTCGCAACCACGCCTTCCCGTGTGGAAAGGGCTATCCGCCATGCGATAGAGATAGCCTGGGACAGAGGGGATGTGGATGTGCTGAACAGCTTTTTCGGCTACACTGTAAACACCGGTAAGGGCAAGCCCACCAACAGCGAGTTCATAGCTCTGCTTGCTGACAAGATAAGCTTAAAATACAGAGCCACAGTCGCCGTTTAAGTTCGGCGCCATAAAACACAGTATTCAGGCCGCCGTTCATTATGGACAGCGGCCGTTATTTTTTTCTTTACTTTTTTGAACAGCTGTGTTATACTGGTAGGGAAAGAAGCTTGATATGGGGGGCGTGATCTTTTTGGAAAAGGATTTTGTTCTTTGTCAGGGCGTGTCCGTTGACGGAGCGGACAAGCTCGCATCGTATATCGTGAAGGAAAAGGACGGCTTTACAGGCTCGCTGTCGGCAGAGCTGATAGCAGGAGCGGTGGAGGTGTTTCTTAAAAGCGTTCCCGAGCCGGTGTTTTTCTTTCTGGAGCTGCCCGAGGATGTTGATGACTATGCGGTCTACTATCTTGACAACTGCACGAGAGAGGTGGCTTTTGCGGTCATGGAGCGTTTCGGAGAGCTGCTTGTGCAGGACGGTGTGTCACGCTTCGGTTTTGGTTCAAACAAGACGGGCGATGAGCTTTATATAAAGGATTATCAGGAGTTCATGCTCTACACCGAAAACCCGGGGCTTTATGAAAAGGCACTGGAGAAGCTGGGCGCAGAGTTCGTGGACGACAGGGCAGAAGCGGTGTTTCCCGGCGACCTTATCTCGAAGAAGAATGAGGGTACGCTCACCGTGGTGGAATTAAACGGTGAGACGGTATTTGATATCCCCGAGGCGCTCGAAGAAGCAGGGATGTACAGGAGCGAGAGCTGAAAAACGAAAAAAACGATCTGAAAAACAGACTGGAGGATAAAACTATGAACATCTGGCATGACATTTCACCCAAAAGAGTCAATCAGGAGCTTTTTACCGCTGTTATCGAGATACCCGAGGGTTCAAAGGTGAAGTATGAGCTCGACAAGGAAACAGGCTTTCTGAGAATGGACAGGATACTTTACACGTCTACCCACTATCCTGCAAACTACGGCTTTATACCCCGTACATATGCCGAGGACGGCGACCCGCTCGATGTGCTGGTGCTGTGTTCGGAGAAGCTCGCTCCGCTTTCGTTGGTCGAATGCTATCCGATCGGTGTCATCATAATGATGGACAACGGTGCGGCTGACGAGAAGATAATCTGCATACCCGAAAACGATCCGACCTACAATGTTTACAGGGACATTTCACATCTGCCAAAGCATATTTTTGAGGAGATGTCGCACTTTTTCTCGGTCTACAAGGCGCTCGAGCACAAGGACACTGTCATTGACGACGTGAAGGGCTGCGAGGAAGCCAAGAAGATAATAGAAAGCTGTATAGACCGATATGTAGAGTCGTTCTGCAAATGAACGGTACAAACTGAATGAGCGGGCGTTCCCGAGGGTGGGGGCGCTCGTTTTTGTCGTCGGGCACACTATGTAGTGTGTCGAAATACGGCGGGCGGGAGCACCCCACAGCATTTTGTGGAGTTGTGCATTTTGACCAATCAGGAGCAGCGTTTTTTAGTGCTTAAAACGATTTCGGGAAATTTTTACACAATGCAGAAGTGTTTCGGAAGAGTTTTCAGAAAATTAACATTTTTTGAAATGTAATAATTAAATTAAATAACTAAAATTTATGTTACTGAATTTTAACCGTTGATTTCAAAGGGTGATATGAGCCGTGCGAGAGGTTTTGTCATATCTTACAAAGTTGGAGAGAAAACGTCTGATTTTTGGGAAAAGCTATTGACGTATACTATATATTGTGGTAAAATCAAAGCATAAGGAGGGCCGGAGCAGCGCTTCGGCCGGGCCTTTGAGGGTGCCCTGACGGGCATCGGGGAAGCGTTGAGGACACGCTCGTTTCCTGTTAAAATATTGTTCACAAATTACAATTGGGTTACAAAAACGATCTTAATTGTTACAAAAACTCCGTCAATTCTGAGCTGAAAAATCTGTCTGTCCAGAAAAATTCCCTTGCCCGGACAACGCTTTGGGGATTTTCACTGTTGCATTTTTCGGTGTAATGGTGTATAATGGGTACAGAAGTGGATTTTGGTGTACTTTTGTGCATAAACGGGAAGCAAAGCGGACGGAGGTGAACGGCTTGGAAGGATTTTCGCTGAGAGGGCTCAATAATGTGACGATGGACTCGAAGGGACGTATCACGTTCCCGGCGAAGCTGAGAGATATCATCGGGAGCCGTTTCATCATCACCAAGGGCATCGACGGCTGCCTGTTCGTTTATTCCTGTGAGACCTTTGAGGCAAAGGCCGAAAAGATAAGGGCTCTGCCTATGGCAAAGGCCAGGACGCTCCAGAGAACGTTTATGGCTTGGGCGTGTGAAGCCGAGACGGACAAGCAGGGAAAGCTGCTTATCCCGAAGGAATTGAGAGAGGCGGCAGGTCTTGACAAGGATGTTGTGATCGCAGGTGTTTCCGAGCGGTGCGAGATCTGGGACAAGACACGCTGGGAGGAATATAATGCAAGCGCTGAGGCCGAGCTTGCCGAGACACTGGAAGGGCTTGATTTCTGATGGAATTCAAACATATACCTGTTCTTGCGGATGAATGTATGGAGGGACTTGCAATAAAGCCCGACGGCATTTATTTTGACGGGACGGTCGGAGGAGCAGGCCATTCCACGATGATAGCAAAGAGGCTTGACCCCGAAAGGGGAAGGCTTATATGCGCTGACAGAGATCCCGAGGCGGTGGCTGTGTCGAGGGAGAGGCTGAAGGGGTTTCCTGCCGAGGTGTTTGAGGGAAATTATGACGAGATAGAGTCGATACTTCAGAGGGCAGGCGCCGATAAGGTCGATGGGATACTCCTTGACCTGGGGGTGTCGTCCTATCAGCTGGATAATGCTGAGAGAGGCTTTTCCTATCATGCGGACGCAAGGCTCGATATGAGGATGTCTTCAAGCGGGCTTTCGGCCTATGATGTTGTGAACACTTACGACAAGGGCAGGCTGATAAAGATCCTTTATGACTACGGCGAGGAGAAGTTTGCGCCGAGGATAGCACAGGCTGTTGTCAGCAGGCGTGAGCAGGCGCCGATAGAAACAACGGGAGAGCTTGCTGATATTGTGAGAGAGGCCGTGCCGCAGAAGGCAAGGCGTGACAAAAACCCGTGTAAAAAAACGTTTCAGGCGATAAGGATAGAGGTCAATGATGAGTTCGGCCACCTGGACAGTGCGCTCGACAGCTGCTTTGACAGGCTGAAGGTGGGCGGCAGACTTTGCGTGATAACGTTCCATTCGCTGGAGGACAGGCTGGTAAAGAGAAGGTTCAGGACATTTTGTCAGGGCTGTGTTTGTCCGCCTGATTTTCCGCAGTGTGTGTGCGGAAGGACCCCGAGCGCTGAGCTGGTGGGAAGAAAACCAAGGGAAGCGTCGGAGCAGGAGCTTGAACAGAACCCGAGAAGCAGGAGCGCAAAGCTTCGGGTGGTGGAGAAGCTCAAAGAAAGGGAGCCGCTTTAAGGGCGGAGGATGATCCCGGAACAGAGGTGTTGTTTATGGCAAAGATACATAATCTTGCGTTTGATTACGAGGCTAATGAGCCTGAGATAAATGAAGCTGAAAGTGTAAAGGCTGCGCCTGCAAGAAAGCATAAGCGTGCATCTATGCTGGGTGTGGTCGGGCTTGCTGTTGTTGCGCTGGCACTGTTCTCGGCGCTGATGTTCGGAAGGGTCGAGATATCTCAGCTGATAGCCGAGCAGACGGTGCAGATGAATGAGCTTGAAAAGCTGCAAAGCGAGAACATAAGCTTGCAGTCGGAGCTGGCGCAGAAGAAGAATATGACAACGGTGGAGGAATACGCCGAGGAGAAGCTGGGGCTCAAAAAGCTGGACAAATCCCAGACCGAGTATATCAGGGTCGAGACCAAGGACAAGACATCGGTCATCAGGAACGAGGACGATAATGTTTTCGTCAGGATCAAGAACTGGTTCGGTGCGGCGCTGGAATATATCGGGCTTTGATGAATAAAATATTTTAAGGGAAAGTTAGGGACATTGATTTGTGCTTAGCTTTCTTGTTCTATATTGTTTTGTGTCATAATGGCCTTCTGAGGGCGAAAATGACGTGAAACAAAGGCTTGGCAAAGAGAAAGACAGGAGATCGGGATATGTCGGAAAGACCAACACGGACAATGCGAAGAAGGCTGAATATCTGGCTGATGATACCCTTTGCGGCGGTGTTCGTTTATATCATAGTCACTATATTCAACGTTTCGGTAAAGGACGGGAAAAAGTGGCAGGCGCTGGCAAATTCACAGCAGCTCAAGAGCACATCGGTAGCGGCTTCGAGAGGGACCATATATGACAGCAACGGGACCGTGCTCGCACAGAGTGCAACAGTGTATACTGTTTACGCTGACCCTAAGATGCTGGCGTCCCAGCTGAAGCAGAAGGACGAGATCGTCAAGGAGCTGAGGGACGCTGCTGCCACCGAGGAAAAAGAAGAGCAGAGGGCTGAATATCAGAAGCGGCTCGAAAACACGCTCGGCTCGGCGGACACGCTCGACGAGCTGGTGGAGTACCTCTCGCTGGAGCTTGAGGTGGATACCGCAGAGATAAGAGAAAAGCTCACGGATACCTCTACCCAGTACATAGTGCTGAAAAAAGAAGTGGAGAAAACACTTGCGGACAAGATAGAGAAAAAGCTTACAAAGCTTGATATCGACGGCGTAAGATGCGACCCCACGACCAAGAGGATATACCCCCAGAATACTCTTGCGGCAAATGTTCTGGGACATACGGATTATGACGGAAACGGCATCTACGGGCTGGAAGCTTATTATGACGACTATCTTGCAGGCGTTGACGGCAGGATAATCACCGCTATGGCGAATGACGGCACCGAGATCCCTTACAGATACAAGCAGAGCTATGAGGCTCAGGATGGCGACAACCTGACGCTGAACCTTGATGCGAATATACAGTATATCCTGGAGAAGGAGCTGCAGGCAGCCTATGAGCTCAACCAGCCGACCGACAGGATATGCGGTATAATCATGAACCCGAAAACGGGTGCTGTGCTGGCTATGGCCACCTGTTACAGCTATGACCCGAACGTTCCCGGAAGAGTGACCGACGAGTCCGCAGCCGCAGAGCTTGCGAACCTTGATGAGAACAGCGAGGCATATCACGACAAGGCGCTTGCAGAATGGAGCGTTCAGTGGAAGAATAAGGCGATATCGGAGATATATAACCCCGGTTCGGTATTCAAAGTGATCGTGGGCGCTTCGGCACTGGAGGAAAAGGTCATATCGCTTAGCGATACCTTCTCCTGCGGTACAGCTATCACCGTCGAGGACACAACGTTCCACTGCTGGTCGGATGTGGACCACGGCGCACAGGACCTCCCGCTTGCGATGCTAAACTCCTGCAACCCCGTTTTTGTGCAGATAGGACAAAGACTGGGAGCTGCAAAGTTTGACCAGTATTTCAGCGCCTTCGGTTTCAGGGAGCTGACAGGGATAGATCTCCCCGGTGAGGTCAACTCGATAAACCTTATGCTCCAGGATTACGGCCCGGTCGAGCTTGCGTCAAGCTCCTTCGGACAGACCAACAAGGTAACACCCATCCAGATGATAACGGCTTACAGCGCCTGCGTGAACGGCGGCTATCTGCTTACCCCGAGGGTGGTGGACACCATAACCGATTCAAACGGAAACGTTGTAAAGAAGTCGGATACGGTCGTTAAAAGACAGGTCATCTCCGAGGATACCTCGGCAGAGATGAGAGAGATATTAAAGGGAGTTGTTGAAGGACAGCCCGATTCAAACTGCTATATCAAGGGATACAGCATCGGCGGAAAGTCGGGAACCTCACAGAAGCTGGACGAGGATCCCAAGGGCGAGACCTATGTTTCTTCCTACTGCGCTTTTGCTCCTGCCGAAGACCCCGAGATAATAATGCTCGTTATGGTCGATCACCCGACGGGCGAGAAATTCTACGGAAGCCAGGTGGCAGCGCCTATCTGCGTCAATGTTCTGAGCGATGTTCTCCCGTACATCGGCGTATACCCCGAGTATACCGAGGAGGAGCTGGCAGAGCTTGCAGTCAGCGTTCCGAACGTTACATATACAGACATCAAGGACGCACAGAAAACGATCACCGATCTCGGCCTTGAGGTCAAGGTGGTCGGAAACGGAGATACAGTTATCTCACAGGTGCCTGCTTCGACCCAGATAGAAAGAGGCGGCCAGGTGGTCCTCTATACGGAGGAGGACTTCCAGTATGATATGGTGGTCGTGCCGTCGCTCCAGGGACTGACCAAGGAACAGGCAAAGCAGACTTTGGCGGAATACGGGCTCAACCTTACGGTGCTGGGCTCTCCCGATGAGGCCGGTGCGCTGGCTCAGGAGGATCAGAGCGTTGAAGCCGGAAGGAGCGTTCCTATGGGAACAGCGGTGGAGGTCACCTTTGCTACCGAAACGGTGGGCTCACAGTAAGACAATAAACATCAAGGAGGGGCGCTTTTCTGGCGCCGCAAGAAAAATGAAGCTATATGAACTGATAAAGGATATCGCAAAGACCGAGCTTGAAAACATCGAGATAACAGGGGTCACCAGCGACAACAGAAAACAGGTGACAAAGGGCTCGATGTTCGTATGTATAAAGGGCAACACCTTTGACGGACACGATGCCGCAAAGCAAATGATAGAAAAGGGCTGCTCGGTGATAGTCTGCGAAAGGGACCTGGGACTTGACTGCCAGATCATTGTCGCAGATACGAGAGAGGCTTATGTAAGACTTTGTGCTGCATGGTTCGGCCACCCCGAAAAGCAGCTCAGCTTTATCGGCGTTACCGGCACCAACGGCAAAACAACGATAACCACAGTTGTTAAGAAAGTCCTTTCCGAGCTCGGCTGCAAGGTCGGCCTTATAGGCACCTGCCAGAACGAGATAGGCAGCACTGTATATCCCACCGACAGGACAACGCCGGAGCCGTATGACCTTTATGAGCTGCTGAGAAGAATGGCTGACGAGAAATGCGATTATGTCGTAATGGAAGCCTCCTCTCAGGGACTCGAGCAGAAAAGGCTCACAGGCTGCCATTATAAGGTCGCTGTCTTTACGAACCTTACTCAGGACCACCTTGATGTCCACGGAAGTATGGAGAACTATTATCAGGCAAAGAAGATACTGTTCTCTATCTCGGACAACGCGATAATAAATATAGACGACGAGTACGGCAGGCGCTATCTTGAAGAGATAAGCATCCCCGCAAAGACCTATTCGTGCTGCTCTGCGGCCGATTTTATGGCCGAGGACATACTGCTTTCGTCAAGCGGTGTGAAGTATGTTTTTGATGACGGAAAGACAAAGCACAATGTCTGCTTCAGGATGCCGGGGCTGTTCAATGTTTCAAACTCCCTTGCGGTCATCGCCTGCTGCGAGACACTGGGCTACCGACCCGAGGATGTGATAAAGCTTCTGGCAAACATCAGCGGTGTCAGGGGAAGAGCGGAGATAGTCCCCACCGGAAGGGATTTCACCGTTATCTGTGATTATGCTCACACTCCGGACGCTCTTGTGAATGTGCTCTCGGCGATAAAGGAGAGCGCAAAGGGCAAGGTCAAGTGTCTGTTCGGCTGCGGCGGAAACAGGGATGCCGCAAAGAGACCCCTTATGGCTGCTGCTGCTGCCGATAATGCGGACTTTCTTATAGTCACATCGGATAACCCCAGAAACGAGGTCCCCGAGGATATAATCAAGGACGTTTTAAAGGGGCTTGAAGGAAAGGATACGCCCTATGTTACCATAACGGACAGACGTGAGGCTATATACTGGGCTGTGCAGAATGCAGAGAAGGACGATATCATAGTTCTTGCCGGCAAGGGCCACGAGGATTATCAGATCCTTGCAGGCGGCGTAAAGATACATTTTGACGAGAGAGAAGTTGTTGCGGACGCTCTGGAGGAACTTAAAAAACAGGGCAGATAACAGAATGAAGAACGGAGCTTAACAGGCAATGGAAAAGATGACGTTACAGGAGATAATCGAAGCGGTCCACGGAAGCTACGGCTATCCGGCCGATGCAGTGATAAGCGAGATATCTACCGACACAAGAACGATATCGGAAGGCTCGGTGTTTGTGGCACTGAAGGGTGCGAACTTTGACGGCCACGAATATGCCGCAAAGGCTATGGAGCTTGGCGCAGAGGCTGTTATCACCGAGAGACCCGTTGAGGGGGCAAGGTGCATAATAGTTGACTCCACCGCTCAGGCGCTTCTTGATGCGGCAGGCTATTACAGGTCGAAGTTTGCGGTAAAGCTCGTTGGCGTGACCGGGAGCGTGGAAAAGACCACTACCAAGGATATGACGGCCTGCGTTTTGTCACAGCGCTTCAAGACCCTGAAAACACAGGGCAACCTCAATAACGAGATAGGTATGCCGAAGACCCTGTTCGGTCTTGACGAAAGCTATGAGGCTGCTGTCATCGAGATGGGTATGAACCACAAAGGCGAGATATCGCATATGTCTATGAGCGCAAGGCCGACAATGGCGCTGATAACAAATATCGGCGTTTCTCATATCGAGAACCTCGGCTCACAGGAGGGGATACTCAACGCAAAGCTCGAGATGCTCGACGGCATGGCTTATGATGCGCCGCTCGTTCTGTCAAGAGATGACAAGCTGCTGTATTCGCTGAAGGGCAAGCTTGAAAGACCGCTCATCTATTATTCGCTTTCAAAGAAGGACTGCGATGTTTACGCAAGCGATGTAAAGCTTGGGGCAGCAGGCAGTGAGTTTGATATAGTTTTTGATGACAGGAAGATACACGCTGTGCTCTCCTGTCCCGGCGAGCACAATGTGAGAAATGCTCTTGCAGCTTTCTGCGTGGGCATTCAGCTCGGGATGGAGCCCGGGGATATAGTTTCGGGACTTGCGGCTTTCAGAGCCGAGGGATTAAGACAGAACATCATTGAAAAAGATGGTGTTACCTATATACTGGACTGCTATAATGCAGCTCCGGATTCGATGAAGGCGGCGCTCTCGCTGCTGGAAAATGCCGATGTCAGGGGCAGACGCTTCTGCGTTCTGGCGGATATGCTGGAGCTTGGGAAGAATTCAAAGACCTATCACAAAAATGTGGGCGAGCTTGTGCCGTCCTCGAAGGCTGATAAGCTTCTGACCTTCGGTGAGTTTGCACCGTGCTATGCCGCAGGAGCTGTGAAGAAGGGCTTTGATGAGGCGGCCTGCGAGCATTTTGAGACAAGAGAGGCATTGGCGCAAAGGCTGGGGAGCGAGCTGCATGAGGGAGATATCGTGCTCCTCAAGGGCAGCAGAGGTATGAAGCTTGAAGAGGTCTTCAAGGCTCTGACCGAAAAGTGATGGACCTTGCGGCAAAATGCGTCGTTATTGCGGTTGGGCTCTTTTCATCCGCAATGCTGGGGCGGATACTTATTCCGTATCTCAGAAAGGTAAAGACAGGACGGTTTGAACCTGTGATCGGTGACCGCAGAAAGCAGGACGGCTCTGAGCCCAAGCTTGGAGGCGTGGTGATATTTGCGGCATTCATTCTGGCAATAACGGCAGCAACAGCGTTTTTTACATCAAGAAATGACATAGCGGCAGACCTGAGGCTCATATTCACCTCGGCGGCTTCGGCAGGCATAATGTGCGCCCTCGGAGCTTATGAGGACATCGTTTCCGACAAGGGTGTGAATGTGGGTATGAGATCCGGTCACAAGCTTGCGGGCAGGTTCGTTGTCATCATAGCAGCCATCGCTGTGATGCGGCTTTTCGGAAGAACGAGAACGGGGTGGCTGCTGCCATTTCATCTGGGCTATCTTGAGCTTGGCCTGCTTTACTATCCGCTGACAGCACTGCTGGGAACGCTCTTTGTGAGCGCTGTCTGCGTCTGCGACTGTCCCGGCGGAAGGACGAAGCTTGGTGTGGACGGACTTTGTTCGACGCTTATGATGCTGTATTTTGCAGGCATAACGATGGGGCTTACGGCCACGGGGCTGCATCCCGAGGCTCAGGTGCTGGCGGCGGCTTCAATGTCGGCGGCAGGTGGGTTTCTGTTCTGGAGCCTTTGTCCTTCAAAGGTCTATTCCGGCGAGAGCGGTGCGCTGACGCTGGGAACGCTCGGGGTCATGTGCGCTGTCTGCGCCGATGCGGAGCCTGTCCTTATGATAGGCGGCGGTATGGTGCTTGCTGACGGCATCAGCGCTCTGCTTCAGTTTACGGTCTTCAAAACCACAAAAAAACTTCTGATGAAGGGCTACACTCTCCACGAGCACCTTAAAAACAAGGGGTACGGAGAATATATGATAATAGGGTCGTTCTCGGCCGTTCAGGTGTTGTTTTCGGCACTGCTGATTTGGTATTTGGTTTATTCGGCAAAATTTTTGATATAAGGATCAGGTCTGGAGGATAGATCTTGGAAACAAACGATACAGTAAGGGAAAATCAGATCGTTTACAGCCGTCCCGCAAGGATCAGGCACAGACGATATACAAAAAAGAAAAAATGGAACTTCAGGTTCATTCTCAGTGAGATAGATAAGCCGTTTCTGGTCATAGTTATGGTGCTGCTGAGCTTTGGTCTGATAATGATGTTCTCGGCAAGCTATGCCTGGGGCATAAGTGACTTTGATGACGGATATTACTACATCAAAAAGCAGATCATATCGGCAGGCCTTGGCGTTGTGATAATGATGGCGGTGTCGTTTCTTGACTACCACTTCTTCATAAGTGCCCGTGTGGCGATAGGCGCCCTTCTGGGTATGGTGGCCATAAACATCTATACGGGGCTCTTCGGCTTTGAGATAGCAGGAGCAAGGCGATGGATAATGATAGGAAGCATAAACTTCCAGCCATCGGAGCTTTTGAAGATAGCATTCATCTTCATCTTCGCCTACATAATGTCGGTGAACTTTCAGAAGTTCGAGAAGAAATGGTCGTACAGCATGATACCGTTTTTCATACTGTTCGCGGGGGTATTCCTCGTGCTGCTGCTGCAAAGGCATATGTCGGCGGTAATGCTCTTCGGCATAATCGGCGTGGCGATGATGTTCGCGAGCGGTATGCGCAAGAAGTATTTCTGGATATTCATAGGCATATGCGGCTGTGCGGGACTGCTGCTGCTGGCAGCCCTCATCGTAAAGGGCGGCGGCAATTTCAGCTATATCACCGACCGTATCCAGAG
>DFEO01000127.1 GCA_002368715.1 Ruminococcus sp. UBA3800 | reverse complement strand
GTGAAAAACTCGCTGATATCTCTGTCCTCGCCGTAAATGTCCCACACCTGCAAAAACATAGCGGTAAAGCTGTTGACACAGCTTCCCTCCACACGCAGAAAATTGTCCTTCAGTTCGCCGTAAGGCTTTACTATCCCGATATACTCATCCGAGATATTGGCACCGCCCGTATATGCCACCCTGCCGTCGATAACGGTTATCTTTCTGTGGTCCCGAAGGTTCGACCTGCTGGCTCCCTTTTGTGTGAGTGATGAAAAGGCCCTGAACTGTGCTCCGCTTTGCGCAAGCCTGTTCTGATACTGAGGAGAATCGTCATAGTCAAAATACAATCCGTCACACACCACCCTGACGATCACTCCCTCTTCGGCCTTCTTAGTCAGGATCTTCTCGACACGGTCCCACATATCTCCCTCGTCGATAATAAAATACTCTAAAAAAATAAAATGCTCGGCGCTTTCAAGGTCGTCGAGCATAGCCATATAGCCTTCTTTAGTTTCACCGAAATACTTTACAGAGCCGGCAGCGTAGACAGGATAAACGCCGGTCTTGTTAAGTGCCTCATAGCTTGACAGCATAGCCGCAGAGTCAAGGGCATCGCTGCTTTCAAGTCCTGTCTGAGAAAGCGCTTCTCCTGCGCTCGAAACAGACTCCTGCGCCTTCTGCGAGATATCCATATCAGCTGTGCTGTCCGGCTCGCTCTCAGTCTGTACACTGCTCTCAGGCTCGCCCGCATCCTCGCTTTCAGAGGTCACCTCGACCCGGGATGAGCTGCTGTCAGGGACCAAAGCAGGTTTTCCCGACTCGCTGTCATTGTCTCTGACAAACATAAACAGTAACACTGCCCCCGCAAAAATTAAAACGGCAGCAAGAACAACAAGCTTTATCAGTGTTCCCTTTTTCATACGATCACCTCTGGAACAGAATCACACAAAATGGATGATCAGCCTTGCGGCTGCGGCGATGAACATAAGCATCGCAGACGAACCCATCATAAGCTGGTTCGACCAAAAAATATCATTCGAGGAAGCTTCCCTGGAGGAGCTCCCTATCTTTGCACGCTTGACAAGCTCTCCCCTGACATAGATATCTCCGCCCAGCGACAGCTCAAGCGCACCTGCGCACACCGACTGGGTCTGAGCCGCATTGGGGCTGGGAGAACGGCGCTTGTCCCTCCAATATACCTTCCATGCGTTTTTTACGCTAAGACCGAGTATAGCACTGTCGAGCAGCATAAGCATAGCGCATATCCTTGCCGGGATGAAAACCAGCACATCGTCAACAATAGCTGCTGCCCTTCCAAAATGCTTGTACCTTGCGTTTTTGTGTCCCACAGCGTTGTCAAGGATGTTCACTGTCCTGCACAGGAACCCTGCCGCACCGCCGAAAAGCGCACACCAGAAAATTGGCGCCGCAGCCTTGTCGGATGCGTCCTCAGCAACTGTCTCCACGGTGGCCTTTATAACGCTCTGCATATCCAGGTCGCCGGTGTCTCTCTTGGTCATCCCCGAGAGCCTTTTTCTTGCTCCCGTCAGGTTGTCACCCTTGACCGCTCTCATAACGCTCTCCGAGGACGTTCTCATGCTCCTTACGGAGATCGACGACCAGCACAGCAGCCCCTCTGCAAGGATGCCCAGCAGGTTATTTACGCTGTAACAAACAACAAGAAGAATAGCCGAAACTCCGCCCACTATTATCATCACTGCACAAACGAGCATAACTCCGCCCATATGCTGAGCCTCATCGGCTCTTTTATAGCTGTGGCGAAAAGCACGGTCCAGCCTTTTTATCAGTGCCTCCACAAGCTTCTGCGGGTAAAGTATTATATCGGGATCTCCGAACAGCATATCCAGCGCAAAGCCCAGCGCCAGTGCTGCCAGCGAATTCAACAGCATAAAAACGTTCCTTCCATTTTTTCGATATAAATTTTCGATAAAGACAGATCATATAAATGCAACGCATTCATTATATCACAAATTCTCCCTGTTTTCAAGTCCTTTTGACACCCTGCCCCACAATTTTTTCTCTTATCTCAAAAGGCCGGTGCTCTGTCACTCATCATCGCCGCTCTTATCGGTCACATCGGTCTCTGCGCAGCGTCTCTGACCACACTCGGGACAGAAGTTGAGAGAATTATCTCCGTGTCCGCACCTTTGGCACGTCCAGCCCTGCTGCTGGGGCATATGGACATTGGGGTTGAAGCTGTTCATCAGTCCCATAGCGATAAATCCCATCATCGGCATACCTGCGCCTGTCATCCCGAACATCGCTGCTCCGGAAAAAGGGTCTGTCACCGAGGACACCAGCCTGTCCTCCTCCTGTGCCGAGCGCAAAAGATCGAGTATCTCGTCAATGACCTCGCCCCTGCCCTGACCACGGACCTCCCTTACATCTATCCTGCGCTGGGTAAAGCCACGGCCGCCAATATCGCTGTCATCAAAGATCATTGTAATTATCTCCATATAGCTTTGGTCCTCGGGCGCCAGCCTTCCGCTGAATCGCAAAGCCGACCAGGCAGCCATATTCTCACGCTCTGTCAGTTCGCCAAGCCTTTCAAGCAGACTTTCATCGGCAGTATAGACCTTTCTGCTCCTCTGTCCTCCCGAGGGCTTTCGCTCGACATGGAGCATTGGGCTTTGCCTTGTGCGCTCCAGCGACATCTCGCAAACAGCATCCGTGCCGAATAACCAGCCCGTTGTAAAAGAGCTCCAGCAAAAGGACAAAAGCCTGCCGTGTTTTTCCGGGGTCTTTGCCAGCTGTTCAATAGTTACGATGTTATCCATATCCGTGACCTCCTTTTTACATGGGTCTTATGCAAACATAATAGCACAAAGTCTGAAAAAAATCAACAGCCTCCCGCAGCGCCGCATCAAAAAAACAGCACGCTGCCCTATCAGAGCATCGTGCTGTCCTGTTATTATCGATTTTGATCTCCAAGCCTTACCAGTTGGTTGCGATATCTATCTGGTTGTGGTTGGATGCAGCAAAGGAACCTGTGTCGCATACGAGCGCAGTTCCGAGAGATGTTTCCACAAGAGTTCCTCTCTTTCTCACGCTCAGATCAGCTGCTACCATTATGTAGTTGCCCAGCATCTTGCAGCCGTCTTCTCTTACCCAGTAAGGATAATTCTCCTCGTCAAAGCCCATGTTTCTCATTACGGAAACAACGCCGCTCATATTGAGGTTGTAATAGGTCTCCTTGCCGGAGGGTCCGTAGTAGACACCGCTGAATGAGGTAAGGTGTCCGCTGCTGTTCCAGTCAGGATCGATTATCGGGTTCTTGTAAAGTCCGTCGTCCTCAGTGGTCTTAGCCGCTGCCGCAGGCTTTGCTGCTGCGGTGGTCTCGGGCTCCTTTGTTTCAGAGGTCGTATCTTCTGTATCTGCAGGCTCTTCCTCTGCTTCTTCCACCTGCTCCTCCTCATAAACAACAACTACCTCAGCTGCTGCCTGAGCCTCTGCCTCTCTGCGAGCCTGTTCTTCAGCGGCTTTTTTCGCTTCGAGAGCCTTTTTCTCTTCTTCTGCCTTCTTC
Source organism: Ruminococcus sp. UBA3800 (assembly GCA_002368715.1). Lineage (GTDB taxonomy): Bacteria > Bacillota > Clostridia > Oscillospirales > Ruminococcaceae > Hominimerdicola. The sequence goes on along the minus strand of DFEO01000127.1, from coordinate 20,867 downwards.
TTGGCCTCTGCGGCAGCCTTCGCCTCTGCTGCCTTCTTGATAGCCGTCTGCTCGTTGCGAAGGATCATATTGCTGTCAGCAAGTACATCCTTTACAAAGGTGGCTACCTCTTCTGCATTGTTCTCTTTGTTCTCAGGCTCTTCTGTAACAGCCTTGGCCATGTAAGACGGGTTCTTGATTACTGCAGTTGTGCTTGGTTCCAATGTCTTCGGCGATCTGAACAATCTCGTCTTGCCGATCTCTACTGAATCTGCCGACAAAGCAAACACGCCGATAGCCATTGTGGATGCGCAAATTATCGAGGCTATCTTGATCTTGCCTGTGGTTTGCATAACTAAAATAACACTCCTTTTTTCAGTTGGGAGATATTCACGGATATCCCGTATGGACACCCTTTTCTATCTCGAAACTTATTATACCAAGTATTATACCACAAGTTGTTACCGATTTGAAGCTTTTCAAATAATTTTCTTAACCGATTTGTAACACTGACCAAATCGAGGGATTTTTTTTCGCAAATTTGTGCACATTCGTGCATGAATTGTTACGATTTATTAAATTGATATTTTTATGCCGTAAAGGCAAAATATCTTCATAATGGCCTAAAACAGGCATTTTTGTCGTTTTTTGCCCCAAAAACGAGTTCAATTTTTTACCCACAAAGCGATTACAATTTGTAATTTTTGTTGTAGCCTTGTGTAACCTTAACTGACCAAAAAAAGACGCTCCTTCAAAAAAGCACAGGAGCGTCTTCGATTTCATATCTTCGGATAGAGCTGTTTGAAAAGCTCCTTTCTGGTCGGACCCTTCTCTTCCCCGAGGTCAACATCCAGGATGTATTTGTCATAGCAGTTGATTATCGTGGTGCCGCTGGGGTGCCGCAGCACACGCTTGAAGCGGCTGCCGTAGGTGGCATGGACATGGCCGTGGAGCATATATTTCGGACGGCACTTTTCCAGCAGCCTGTTGAAACACTCAAAGCCCTTGTGGGGTATATCCTCAAGGTCGCCGTAGCCTCTTGCGGGCGAATGCGTGACCAGCAGGTCAAATCCGCCGTTTTTAACTATCGAACGTCTGGACTTTTTAAGGCGCTTCAGCATCTCCTTCTCGGTATACATATAAGGCCCTACACCGTAGCGCATAGATCCGCCGAAGCCGAGGATACGCAGACCCTTATACCGAAACACCTTCCCATCCAGAAGCTCGCAGCCCTCGGGCGGACGCTTTTCATAGCGGCTGTCGTGGTTGCCGGGAACATAGAGCACGGGCACCCTGCCCATCGTTACCAGAAATTCAAGATACTCGGCTCTCAGATCGCCGCAGGAAATAATAAGGTCGATCCCGTCAAGCTTATCGGGGGTATAATAGTCCCACAGATATTTAGATTCTTCGTCAGCTATAACAAGGATCCTCATAACTCCTCCTAAATAAGATCAGAGTCGATGTTTTCGTTAAACCAGTCCATAAAGGCGATATCGCCTGTTTTGAGCGTCTGCTGCTCCAGAGACACACCGGGCTTCTTGTCGGTCTCGGCCTGATAAACGATGCCGTCAGCTGTGCGCAGCTCTCCCGTGAAGGGATCATAGCCGCCATTGACTATCGCCGTCTTGAAAAACGCCAGCATCTTATTTGTCTGATAGCTGATCCTGCTCACTCTTATATCCACAACACCGGTAGAAAGGCCGAACCAATAGCTGGCAGCGTTATGTGTTTTCATCTCGTCGCCCAGCTCCCAGGCGCCCGAAAGAACAGATTGGACTATCTGAACATAATACTTGCCCCAGCTGAAATAAGGAGCGCCTATATACTTGTCCTTCTCCTCATCCATACGGAAAAGTCCCGGGCGGCTCATAAGGTCTGCCTGACCCTCATAATCAAAGTCGGCATAATACCTTATCCCCTTTTGTTTCCATTCATCACGCAGGTCATCTATACTGCTGCCGCAGCCGAGCACCACCCTGCACTCGGGGTCAAGCAATGAAACGCCCACCGCAAAGGCGTTTAAGACTCTCTTGCTCATGTTGTCGAGATCTCTTGTAAGGTATCCTATCTTTCTGTCGGTGCCTGCTCCGTCCCGAAGCTGGGTGTCGGCAGCAAGGATCCCCATAAGGAAAGCAGCTTCATAAAGTTTTCCGTGATAATATCTGAGAGATGAATGCTTCTGTCCCACCGAGCAGCAGAGTATCTTTGCCGAGGGGTTCTTTACCGCTGCTTTGAGAGCGTCGGGTATCATCGAAGCAGACACCGCAAAAATGATCTCGTTCCTGTCGGCTATCGCCCGCTCGATAGTCTGCTCTGCGGTCAGCTCGCCTTCACCTGTGCAGTAGCTGGTGGTAACAACGTTCTCATCGGTCATCTGCTCCACATAAAGCCTGCCTGCCTCGTGGCTGTCGGTCCAGCGTGACTGCTCGGGGTCGGCATCATAGATTAACGCCACCTTGAGCGGTGTCTGAGCGGTATATCTTTTCTTTCCCTGTATAAACTGTCTGAAGCGGGAGGTCTTCTGCTCTGCCGCCTCGGGGGCGCTTTCCAGAAAGGCTATATCGTCCGAGGTGACAGCCGAAAGCTCCGAGCTTGCCAGCTTGATATTCTTGATTATCTGCTCCTCGGTGTCTCTGAACAGTGTTTTCATCGGGAAGATAGAGATATACATCAAAAACGCCTCCGAAAGCGCTCTGTCGTCATCTATCTTCATAACGCTCCTGCACTTCTTGCAGAAGCTGAAAAAGGCAAGCTTCAACTCCGAGCATACGGAGTCGGGCCATTTTTTATCGAGGTCACGTCCCAGCAGGTCGGCCAGCTTTTCATAGCTGCCCACCTCGGAGAAAACGATATATATATTCTTTGTTGCTGCATAAAAGCGCAGATACTCGCTGTATACCTTATACTCCTTTGTGTCCGTGGGCTTTGGGAGTATGCGTCTTACGTCCGCAAGGATAAACTCCATCTCACCGAATCGTGAGACCGACACACGCTTGTTGCCCTCCTGAACATAGTAATTGTTCATATACTCATAGACCTTGATGGCATCCCTTATGCCTTCGTTCACAAACGAATCGTAGAGATTGGACCACTTGGTCGCAAACTCGCTCCCGTCCTCCAGCAAAGGCATAAAATTATTGGCAAAAGCGGAGTTACGGCCTGCCTCCTTGTTTCCGACTATCCTTTTAACAGGCAGCTCCAGAAGACCCAGCCTTATCTCGCCGGAAGAAGACCTGGCTTCGGGTATCTCGTCAAGTATCGGCAGATAAGGGTCTATGCCCTTTTTCCTGGCCTCTTTAACAGCCTCCTCCGCAAGCTTTTTTGCGGCTTTATAATCTTCTCTCATAAGCTGCCTCCTTCATAGTTTTTATCGGTTCTTGTCACACCTTTATTGTCAGCACATTAAGCCCCAGAACATAGTTATAATCCATTTCCCTGCTTATCCGGCTGACCATCCTGATGCCTATATTGTGTGTTATGTCGTCTGGCTTGAAAAGCTTTGCGAACTCCTTCGGATCAAAGGGCTTGCAGCTGTCCTTGAAGCGTATAAGGATCCCGCCGTCTTTATATACCACTCTAATGTCTATGCTGTCTTTTCCGGCCTTTTCAAAGCCGTGGTCAACTATGTTGCCTGCCATTTCCTCGATACACAGACCGCTGTAAAATGCGTGCTTGTAAACAACACCATGCTCGGTGCAGAAGTCATACACCCTCTGAGAGGTATCCAGCACATCTTTCTTGTTCCTGACAGAGATGTCGAGCCTGTCCTCATCGGGAACACCGAAGCCCGGCCTTATCACCAGCAGGTCCTCTATGCTTTTCGGCAGCCTGCCGTTTATCCACACGCTGTACAGGATAACGGCTGCCGTAGTATAATAACCTGCCAGAGGCTGTGCTATCCATATGCCCATAGCCCCCATTATCGGGGCAAGTATCAGCGAGCTCAGGCAAACGCCCAAGACTCCGTCGATAACGGAAATGATATTTACTATCTTCATCCTGTCCGAGCACTGGTAGTAGTTGAGGAAAATGACACAGAAGGCGCTCAGCGGCATAGAGATCGGGAAGATCCGGAAAAACTGGAGCGCAAGCCTGTACACCTCGGTATCGGGGTCGCTGTAAAAAAAGCCTGTGAAAAGCGGTGCCAGAATTATACACACTGCCGCAGTACCTGCAACAAGGCCGACACCCTTTGTCAGCGCAGTCTTCATTATCATAAGAAGACCCGACCTGTCCTCCTCGCCGTAATAAACGCTTGCCAGCAGCCTTGTGGCCGAGGCCACACCTGCTGTTACCGCAAAATATACACAGCCGAAGGTGCCCACCGACGCAAATGCCGCCAGAGCATTTCTGCCTGCAAAGTGGAGTATCATCTGGTTAAGGGCAAGCCCCCTTATCGTCAGGCACAGCTGTACGACCGCACCGGGTATGCCTATCTTTATCATAGGAGCAAGAAACGAATGATCAAGCCCCTTTATACTAAAACGCACGGCTGACTTTCCGCTGAAATAATAGCTTGCCTGAACGATGCAGAAAAGCCAGCTGCTTATCGTTGTGGAAAGACCAAGGCCGAACATCCCGAGCGAGAACACCTTTACGAACAAAAGGTTCATCACCACATTTGACACCGCCATAACGGCGATGCCTGCATAGGTGCGCTTTTCCTGCTGCTCCAGCTGCAAAAACACCGAAAGCTGAGCCGCTATCATCGTGCCCGTTATGCCAAAGGACATACCTCTCAGATACTGCGCCATATCAGCCGCAGTCTTTGAGTCGGCACCGAGTATGCCGCCCACAAGCGAAGGTGCAAACAGGCAGGGCAGCGCTATCACTGCCGAAAACGCCGCTGTCACCACCAGATCGAGCGAGAATATCCTTCCGGTCTTTTCAAGCTCGCCCTTGCCTATGGACTGGCCGCACAATATCTGCGAGCCGCCCAGCATAACGGCATTTACGGTGTCGGTAAATTTGAGCAGCGGAAGATAAAGGCCTATAACGCTGATCGCTATGGGCCCTATAAATCTGCTTGCTATCGCTCCGTCGATGATCGAGTTTATGCTTCCTATCGCCACCAGGATTATCTGAACCGGCAGCAGACGAAAAAACAGCCTTGTTATGATCTTTGAATCAACCATTTGGTTTCCTCTTTTTCTCAGTATTCGATAGGCAGGAATTCTGTAAAGCCTGTCACCTCAAAGATCTCAAGTATCTCGTCATTGGCATTTGCGATCTTCATCGAGCCGCCCCTTCTATCCATTTCCTGTGTGGCGGTTATGAGCATCCTCAGCCCTGCCGATGATATATATATTACATTTTTAAAGTCAAAATCCAGCGCCTTGACCTCTGCCGGCATAGAAAGCACAGCCTTCTCGATCTCAGGGGCTGTTTTTGCATCTATCCTGCCTGTGATCGTCACAGTGAACTTGTTAGCTGTGTGAAGAGTAGCTATCTGCATAGATATCATCCTTTCTTTTCATGTAAGCGTTTACTCACACTGGTATTATAGCACGATTTATTTCAAAAGTAAAGAACTTATTTGTCAGCTTGCGCTCACACCTCATCACTGCCTATACACCTCACGATCACCCTGCTGTAACCGCTCCAGGTGCAGGTGAACACGGTCAGATCCCAGTCCTCGGTCTTTGCGTCCAGCTTCTCTCCTTCAAGTCCGCCCAGCAGCTCGAACCAGCCCACGGTGTAGCTGTGCTTTCTGCCGTTTATCTCGGTAAAGATCATCTCGTCGCCCACCGCCAGCTGATCGACGTCGATAAGGTAAGACGTATAGTTGTGACCGCATATGATAAGGTCGTTATGTCTTACATCTCCGCTGTACTGACATAAGGCGTGAGCCATTTTATTATAGTCCCAGCCCTTGGTCACGGGCAGCTCCAGACCGAGCTTCGGTATCTCGAGAAGCCCTATATAAAGCTCGCCGTCAATGTCAAGAGCCTCTGGCTCCTCATCCTCATAGGTGATGTCCTGCTGTGCTTCGCTGCCGCTCTCACTTTCCGTATCATAGGTCAGCTGCTTCCGGCTGCTCTCTATATGCTCTCTTATGACCGCAGCCGTTTTTTCGGCCGCTTCTCCTGCTTTTTTGTCAGTATACCTGTTATAAGCAACGAGGGACACCGCTGCACAAAGCACCAATGCCCCTGCTGCGATCAGTACGCGACCGCATTTTTTATTAGTCATTACTGTTATCCTTCTTAGTATAAACTCTTATACCCATAGCAACGAGTATCAGTCCGACAAGCGCCATAACAGGCACAGGCCACCAGAGCTGTCCTGTCTGTGGAATAGACTGATCCTTCTTTCCGCCGCCGTCAGCAAAGCCGTCGCCGGTATCCTTCCCGGAGCTTGTATCCGTGGTGCTGCTGTCGATCTTAGAAGATGTATCGGGTGTGCTCTCGCTCACACTGTCCGAGCTGCTCTGTGACGAGCTGCTGTCCTCGGGGATATCCTCGGCCTCCAGCTTTGCCATCACCTCAGCGTCGCCGTCCTTGACCTCGACGATGGACGGCACCGACGTATACTGCTTCTGACCTATGGTCTGCGCATCAGATGTGATAAAGTAAAGCCCTGACTGACCCACCTCGGCTCTTGCGATGCCCTCATCATCAGCTGTCACCTGAAAGTCAGGCTCGAGCTGGCTGTCAAAGATAAACTGAGATATCCTGTCTGCGGCATCTGCCACAGCCTCGGCGCTCAGGTCACCGAAGTCAGCTCCGCTTTGCGCAAAGGTATCATTCAGCACAAAGCCTCCGTCCTCCGACCTGCTGCCTATGCTGTATACACTCCATTTCATCGGGACAGGCTCATCGCCGTACCTGCTGTTTATAACTATCGCACCGTCAGCCGCAAAGGCTCCGAGCGGCAGCATAAAGAGCATAGCCAAAATAATGCAGGCTGCTGCTGCCAGTCCCCTCCTTGATACAGTTCTCATACTCATTCCTCCCAAAAGCCCTGAGGCTCTTTAGCTTTTATCTTTGTCGCTCTCCAAGACCGAGAGCGGATCCTTATGCGAAAACCTCTTTTTTCTTCTGCCGCCGAACAGCCACCAGCCCACGAGCCCTGCCACAGGCAGAGCCGCTATAAACGGCACCACCGACATAGCATCGAGCATAACAGCATCGGACGGCACCTTAACAGGTCCGTTGTCGTCGATATATCCTGTTCCCGACCTGTGAGCGGTCACCAAAAGCCTGTGCGTGTTTATGCCATACGGCGTACAGGTCATAAGCGTCACAAGGTCACGGTCAGGGTCTATTGCCAGCTTTTCTGTTTCGTCCGGCAAAACTATGCTTATCTCTTCCACCTCATAGGTGTAGACCTCTTTCAGCACCGTTATGGTAAACTCATCGCCCTCCACCAGCTTATCCAGGTCTGTGAAAAGCTTTGCAGACGGCAGACCTCTGTGTGCAGAGATAACGGCATGAGTGCCCTTGCCGCCAACGGGCAGCGACGACCCCCTGAGGTGACCCACCGCCACATTCAGGACACCCTCGCTGGTGCCATGATACACCGGCAGCTCCACACCTATCTGAGGGATATTTATTATACCCATAACGCCTGTGCCCGTAATGTCGAGTATCTTGTCATAATCCGGCACAGCTTCATAATCCAAAAGCGGTGCCGCAAGCTCGGAAAGCTTTTTATTATACTCTCTTGCTCTTTCGAGCAGCTCCTTTTCCTTGCTGTCATCGAGCCTGTTTGCGGCTTTCTGATATGCAGCCACCACACGGCTCTGATGTCTTGAGTTCCACCAGTCGCTGACAGCAGGGTAAAGCATTACGGAGAGTCCCACCAGAAACACTATCACAAGGACGATAGTTGTCGCTCTGTTGTTTTTGCTGCTCATGAGACCCTCCCTAATGCCCGACGGCGCTATGGCCGTCGGACTAAGGTGATTTTAATTATTTGTGTTTGGTGCCTGAAAGCATCACTGCTCTCTCTTTGCTCTCTTTCTTGCAACGAGGACTACGCCTGCTGCTGCTGCTGTAAGACCGCCGCCAACATAGAACAGTGTGGTTCCGATGCCGCCTGTCTCGGGAAGCTCTGCGCCGTCCTTGGCATTGAGGATATCGCCTGCAACAACACCTGTCGTAGTATCAGCGGTAAAGCCGCTATCTGTGTTAAGCTCAACAAATGCGTCCGAACCGTCGTCAACTTCATATTCCCAGTCGCCGGCAACGTTCATATCAGCTCTGATAACGACCTTGATATCGCCGTCAAGAGGAGTATAGCCCTCAGGAGCCTCTGTCTCAGTGATAAAATATGTGCCGCTGTCAAGACCGATCACAGTAAACTTACCGCCGGCTGCTGTGGTTATCTCGGTTCCGCCTTCAGCGTTAGCTGCCCAGCCTGCAAACTTTCCGTCTGTGATGATAGCAGCCTTGCTCTTATCGGCATTAAGGAGCTTGAACTTTGCATCTGCAAGAGTTTCCTGAGTTGTGGCATCCTTCTTTGTGGTATCAACAGTGTAGGTGAATACAACTGTTCCGTCCTCGGTGGTCTCTTCGGTATCGTCGTGATCATCGCCGTCTTCTATTCCGTCGCCGTCATAGTCATAGTCTGTGGAATACTTGAGCTTAACGCCGTTTGTGTTTCCTGCCTCACCGATGACTGCATCAGTATCAAGAACTGCGCTGTATTTTACAACGATCTTGCTGTCCTTGTCCACGCCCTGAACAGCCTTGATATTGTTGAACTTGATGCTGAAGTTTGCAGAGCCGTCAGCATTTACTGTTTTTGTAATGGCAGCCTGATTTGTGATGTCTGTCCTGCCGTTCAAAAGAACCTGGAAAGCAGAAGTCTCGGGAGCCACAAAGCCGGCAGCAAGACGGTCTATGAACTCATAGTAATAGCCGTCTTTGAAATTGTCAAATGTCTCCGGGAGCGAACCCACGAGCTCGAAAGGAACTGCCTCGCCTATGCAGTAGTCGGCTGCATCATTGTATTTAGGCTCGTAAAGATCTTCGTCCATAACATCGCCGAGCGAAACTTCCCTGTCGTCCTCCTTGACCTTCTTCTCTACCTTGGGAGCACCGAGCTTAGGTGTTATCTCTGTATCATCCTTCAGGTTTATCAGGATATCAGCGGTGTTGTCGTCATCGTCGCTCTCACGGATGTAGTAGTAACCTACCGAGAAAGCCACACTGTCGCCGGCATCCACAGCAGTACCTGAACCTTCCAGTACGCCGTCTTCATTGAGCTTAGCAGCGATACCTTGTGCATCCAGTTCAGAAAGAGCCTTCAGAGCCTTGCCTGCATCCTGATTATCGGTGGGAAGTCCGAGCGCCTGATTAAGCTTTTCTATGTTGACATCGGTACCGAATTCAAGGTCCTTTGTCAGAAGCTTATTGCCCTCAAAATCGCCCTGGAATACCTGGAAGACCTTATATGAGTTGTTTGCATTCTGGCTTACCGAGATATCCCTCGTTGCAGGTGCCTCTGATGCGAAAGCTGTCATTCCCACAACGCTCACTGCCATTGTCATTGCTGCCACGGTAGCTGCTATCCTCTTTGTTAATTTCATAAAAAACACTCCTTTTTTGATTTGAGATAATATACTATATCCAAGCTTATCAGCTCTGCGCCTTACGCTTTTTAACTGTGAACAGCACCATTGCTCCAAGCATCAGCCCCGAGCCTGTGATGATGTAAAGTGTTGTTCCCTCGCCGCCTGCTTCGGGCAGCTCATAGGCATCAACTTCCTGTGACTGGTTCGTCACCGTTACCGAGCTTGTCTTGTTCTCTTCAAGAACGAAGCCGTTCTTAGAGTAGTCGATAGGTGTGAAGGCTGAGCTTCCACGCTCGACCACATAGTAGTAGATCGGCTGACCGCCGCTTGTGAGCGGGAGCCCATCATAGGTGCCGCTCCATTTGCCTGTCGTGCCGTCCTTTGTTACCGTCAGGGTCTTTGAGATCACGGGAGTCCCCTGCGGAAGTGTCGGCGTGTACTCTGAGTAGGTGTCTGACGGTTCGGTCTGCTGAGAAGCTATATAGCTGTCAAGGTCAGACTTGCTGTCAAATACCGTGACATCCTGTCCGCCGCTTGTCACACTGAACAGATAATCATCGGATGTCGGTGCGTTCCACCAGCCATAATTAGTGCTTATGCCGTATGAGTAGGATACATTTATGTCAACATTCGTATTCTCCTGCCCTGCTGTGATATTGAAGCTGCATCCCGGCCCTGTCTGGTTCTGCCAGAAATCGCTGCTTGCCGCAGAGTTGACATCAAACTTCTTGACATGACCGCTTGTATAGGATCGTCCTCCGATATTAAGCGTATATGTTTCGCCCGGAGTGAGCACAAAGTACTTTTTCAGGTCATAAACATAATGATTATCCTGATTGTCGGCGCCCTGGAAGTTTATCGTCACATAATCAGAAGCTCCTGCGCTCTGACTATACTCGCTTGGTTCCTGAGGTGCCTTCTCGGTGTAGCCTACGATGTCGAACGTCAGCTTATCCACATCAGCCTCATCTCCGAGCCAGCTCTTGTTCACTGTTATCGAACCGCTTTCGTAGCTGTTGTTGATGACTTCAAACGTTCCCAGTTCAATGCCGTTTATGTAGTAGTTGGCATCAAAGCCGTCTACGCCTGTTTCCTCAAGGTAATAGTAGTAATCACCCTCGGAGAAGTCTATGCCGTCGATAACCGCCTGCCAGTCCTGACCCTTTGTCAGCGTAATGTCCTTTACGAACTCGCTGTCTGTGGGCTTGCCCGAGCTTGTGTTCACGACAGAATTGTCAGACCTTACCTTCAGCGTTGTAAAATCACTGAGATTCAGTCCTGCGAAGAACTCTGTGTCCTTCGTAACAGGCTGATCACTTGTGAATGTTATGATCCCCTGCGAGTTTGCATATCCGATATTATTATTGTATGCCCCATAGCAGCTTACACCGCAAGGAGTTGATGCAGAGAATGTATCTCCGTCCCTGACTATAAATGTATAGGTCTCCCTGTGTGAAGAATCATACTTCTGCTCTATCGTCAGCGTTACCTTATGTGTGTTTGCGGCCGGTGCGGGCTGTGTGAGCGTTCTGTAAAGCTTGAACTCCACTTCATCGGGCACTGCCGTCTGATCGGAGGTGTTCCAGAACTTCTTTACTCTCAGTTCCTTCGCATCGTTCTCAAGCTCTATCTTTGTTCCCGAACGCACCGCTTCGACCTTGTTCGCATCGACACCGGTCTGTGCAATAGCAAGTGCCGGCTTACAGCCGCTTGCGGTCTCATCCTTGGGCTGCTCGAAGAAATAATGATCTCTTGTGCCTTCATCGAACGTATACCCTGTCGGAGCCTTTATCTCACGAAGGACGTAAACATATCTCTGCTGGCCGTTCGGCAGCTCGTCGATAGTATAGTAGTTCCTGGTCTCGGAAACTCCGCCAACGTCTACCGGTCTGGTCACATATTTCTGGAGACAAGGCAGCTCTATCTGTCCTGTCTGAGCCTCTGTGATAAGCACCCTTGCGCCGTCGGAAGCGGAGATAACACCGTCGCTCCACGCACCAAATGTAGTGGCATTATAGTTTGTCTCATGTGAGTGATCGTTCTCGAGCCACTCATAGATCTCTGCCACGGTTTCCACGCCCGTCAGCGTCTGCCATTTGCCTTCATTATCGCATCTCATAAGCACGAACTGTGCTCCGCCGAGAGATTCGAGCCAGTTGTCCGAGCTGAACTTTCTCAGCGAGATGTTGTTGATGGTCGAAGCATAAGCACCCGAGCTCTGATACTTGTTGAAGTTCTGGTTAAAGTCTTTGTTTGCGGTAGCATTCTGACCTGTGATGGCAGCGTTGTTCTTGAGCACCATCTGATCGGCATTGTAGCTGTCGTCGTTCTTTGCCTTCTCATTGAACTCGAACTGGTAGTTGTAAACGATCCTTATATGCGTTTCATCGGGGACCGTCAGCTTGAAGGTATAAACATCGCCCTCACCGAGGTTTCCGCCATAGACAGGAAGCGTCTTTCTTTCCGGTTCCGTAAAGCCGAACTCACCTATGTCCATCTCGATCTGCTGATCGCCGACTACCTTATAGATATGGATGCTGTTTGCCGTCAGCTGCGAGAACAGTATAGGACATCTTGCATAATTCTGGTCGGCATCAGACTGGTTTATCGTGTCTGTCACCGTCAGTCTGCTCTGGTCGTCAGGCAGCAGCTTTCTGGCATTCGGGTTGATATCCAGCGTATAGGATACCGCATTTTCAACAAGGTTTCCGTTGTCACGGTATTCCGAAGCTGTTTTGCTTATCTTCGGCACATCGTCGTTGAACGTTGTCGTTATGGTGTCAAAGTCATCTCCGACCTGTGCCGTATTCTCGAATACTGCGGCGCCGCTGGCAGACTGCTCTGTATCTGCAAGCAAAGCGTCCATTACCTCGTCCTCGATCTTCACGGTATAGTAAAGCTCGGCATATCCGCCGCCGTGGATATTTCCCGGCACCGTAAAGGTGAGCTCTCTGCCGTTCTGAGCCCAGGAAACCCCTGACGCCGACATCGGAGTCCGCTCGCCGCCGGCTCCCAGGGCATATTCACCTGAAACGAAGTCCATACCCTCGGGCAGGGTGTCCGTAACGGTTATATCCTGGTCTGCGCCATAGCTCCTGGACTGATTGACACCGAGCATATACTTAACATAGTAGCAGTCCAGCTCGTTGTCGTGTGCTATCTTTGAAAGTCCGAAGGACTTGTCATAAACCGTATATACCTCTTGATAAGAAGCGTAATCATAGTTCTGGATGTATTTTGAGATCGCAGGCTTTTTCTCGATCTCGTGAGTCGCTGTCTTGTCGGGTGTTCCCGGGAACGACAGCGTGTTGTCATAGACAAGCTTCTCTCCTTTATTCAGGTCTGCAAGCACATCTGCGCCCTCAGCCCTCGAAACGTAGCTAAGCTCCAGTTCGTTTGCATCCCTCAGAGCCTTATACTCATCGGAGTTCTCATCTGTCTGCTGCTTGAAGAGCACCTTGAACGCCGTAACGTTCCCGTCGGCGTCCTCAGACACCTTGACAAGCTCAAACAGATCGCCGGGCTCAAGGCCCTGACTGACCGTATCCCATGTAGTATAGCTCTTTGTTTTAAGAGTGAACAGCGTGTTGATATCGAACTCATCCGCAGGGATATAGTTCTTTATCAGTGCCGCATCCTCGGAAGAGAGAGGCTTTGTCTGGCCGCCTGTTCCGACAGCTCTGACCGACATATTGTCGCCTATCTCGTAGCCCTGCTCCATAGCATAAAGGAAGCCGCCGTTATATGTCCCAAGCTTGAGCGTCCAGAGTATCTCAAAGCTGCCCTCAGAGTCCGGATCCGTTGCCGAAGCTGACTTTGAGGAATTCTTATTCATTTCCCAGGGATAGACATCTATGGTCTTGGTCTTCTCGTCCTGACCGTAGGTAACATCATTTGTCACCGATATCTTCTGCTCTGTCAGTCCCACGGGATCGGGAAGCTTTGTCTTATAGGTAAAGGTATAAGAGTCGGAGTTCATTCCCTCGTGGAATTCATATGCTCCTGCTCTTACCGCTTCAAGGTCTCCTGCCTGTGTCACATCAGTTCCGTTTGCATCGGTGACATTGAAGCTTCTGATGCCGCTGTCAAACATCGTGTCTTCCAGCGGATAGCCGAGTGTCGAAAGGTCTACCCCGTAAGGGTTGTAGACAGTGACCATCCAGGTGATAAGGTCGGTATTCTTATCATAGCTTGCGGTCTTTTCACTCAGCGAAACGAACTGATCCACGGTCTCATCGTTCGGGATCCTTTCATCGCCCCACTCAGCTTCATTGTGAAGGTAATAGCCGTAGTCTGTTATAAATGTGCTGTTCGCCGGCTTTACAACATACTCGATATCCAGCCTCTTCTGTGTGGTGCTCGCATCAACAGTAAAGGTCGTGGTGATGGTGTTGCCATCAGACGCCGACTGACTGGTGATACCTGTTGCCGGGCTTACGACAGTAAAGTCGAAATCCGCTGCGTTCACAGGAGTGCCGTCCTTCTTTGTGATAGTCAGCACGTCCGTGATCTGCTCGCCGTAAAGGTCATCACCATACTGGTTGATAAAGCTTACCTTATAGTGCATAAGGCCGTCTGCGCCAAGATAGCCGCTCTTATCGACCTCGTGCTCCTTCGGGATGTGAGCATCCTCAACGTCCTCATCAAGTATCTCCTCGTCGTTCTCGATCTTGACATCATTTTGGAACGATTCGTTCTTATGCTGTGCAACATCGAGCTGCTGAACATAGGTTATCTCATAGGACGAAGCATTTGCCGAAACGCCTTCCTTGAAGGTAAGGACATTTCCGTTCACATCAAAAACATCCGTTATCGGGACCACCGTGCCGCCGACGCTGAGCACAGCGGTACTGAGATCCGGCGGTGTCTGCGCCGTACCTCCCTGTGAAAGGGTATCCGTTATATCAAGCCCCACAAGATCCTGCCCTGCTCTGTTGTCAACGGTTATGGTCCACTGTATACCGTCATCCACAAGAGCGTGATCCTTTGAAACATCGGGCTTGCTTACCGTTACGTGCTTGTCGGGGTCTATCCTGACATAGCCGTCAGGATCCTCGGGATCAACAAGACCTACCCAGTTGTATTCCGTCTTGCCGTAATCCTCGCTGCTGACCTTTGTTTTGTAGTATATAACGAACTCTTTTACAGGAGTCTCATTGTAATTTGTCCAGTCACCTGATGTCGGACGATCCATCGTTATGGTAAATCTGCCGTCAGAATACTCAACAGGGTGAACGCCCTGTACAGACTGGTTCGGGTTGCTCGGATCATAAACGATCTGATGCTCGTTGTCATCGCTGTCGATAAAGGTCATCACCGGTGTTCCGTAAAGCTCGGGAGCCTTATCGCCCGGGTTTTCCTTCGAGCCGTCGCCGCCCATAAAGTCGTCGATATTGATGGTACCGTTTTGCCACCAGCCGTTTTCCTTGTGGACAGATATCCTCCATTCGACCGTATTGGTCTCGGGATCATAGGTACCGTTGCCCTTGGTTATGTCGGCCACAAGACCTACCTGGATCCTTGCATCATCGACAGTTTCCGGAACGTTCTTCGCCTTTGCAGAAACAACATTGCTTCCTTCGATCGATTCAAAGGATCCTCTTACAACGTGGACCTCACCGTTCTCGTTGAGGTGCTCCTCGTTTACTGTAACAGGACAGTTCCAGTAATAATCAAATCCCCTGCTCAGAAGCGTCTGGTCAGCTGCCGTCAGCGAAGCCGTAAGCACCTGATCGCTGCCTATTGTCGTTATTGAATCGATAGTCAGCACAGGGTCGCTTACAACATTTCCGTTAGCATCATACAGCTTCCATGTCGATCCGGGCACAAGGTCAAAATGGACATCGTCACAGGTCAGCGTATCGGTAAAGGTCACCTTTGCGCCGTCAACTCCGTTTCTGGAGCTGACATCTATCCTGAATGACGAACCCAGACCTCTCTTGGCATCATCGCCCGTACCCATCGTGGCTCCCTCTGTCTGATAGAAGAAGTCGTTGTTATAGCTCTTCTTTACCGAAAGATCCGCAGTATGCGTATATCTGTATATCGGAACTACAACATCATTTCCTGCTATACTGAAGGACTTGTCCTCCTGGCTGTTGTCCTGGTTCCATGTCCATGCCTGGAAGTTGAATCCTCCGCCGATAGCCTCGCCCTGTCTTCCGTCAAAATAAGGAACGGTGAAATCAAAGGTTATGGTAACATCTCCTGTCGAAGGGTCGAACACATAGGTTCCTATCTTCGCCTTATCGTCACCGCTGGTAAAAACATCGCCTGTGGATTTCATCGACGAGTCAAACTCAAAGCCCTCGGAATCAACAGGTCCCACATTGAACTTAATAGCATTGGCGTGCTGGTTCAGGCTCTGTACAGTTTCGGCTGTCAGATTGAACTTCGCAGTCAGATCGGCATAATACTTCTTTGGTGAACCCTTATCATCCTTCGTGACCTTGGCCTCCACCGTGTAAACACCTGTGGAGCTGGAGCTTGAAGCCTGACCTATCTCCAGCGGGTCGCCGCTGACTTCATTACCGGCACCCAGCAGCATCACGCTGCCCGAGCCCGGCGTCAGACTTATAGCCGGTCTTATCAAGCTGCCGTAAACGCTGAAAGCAACGGTGGCAGCCATAAGGCCTGCCGCAACGGACCGCAGCCGTTTCCTCCTTTGAGCGTTAAGAAAGCCCGACAAGCTTTCTTTATTGAATCTCATAAGATATCATACCCCCTTAGGGTGTGTTGTCATAAAGCCCAACACACGTATTGCTCTTTTTATTATAATGTCTTCATATCCCCGAAAGGATAGATACACCAGATGACCTTTCCAACTACCATCTCTTCCGCTATGCAGCCGATCTCTTTGGTGCGGCTGTCGATAGAGTCCGACCGGTGGTCGCCCATTACAAAGAACCTGTTCTCAGGCACCTGATAGGGCAGCTTTATATCACACACTCCGAGCGACGGAGCATCTATATACGGCTCGTCAAGCAACTTCCCGTTTACGGTGACCCTGCCCGAGCTGTCGATATTGATAACATCGCCCGAAACGCCGATTATCCTTTTTAACAGTATCTTGTTGTTGTGGTAAAAAGCGATGATATCGCCTTTCTTATAATCTCCGAACTTGCGGCACACCACCAGCTCATCACTTTTGAGCGTCGGGGTCATACTGGTGCCCGTGACCCTGAGCACAGGCAGAAACAGCATCGACACCAGAACTGACACCGCCGCCACGACGATAAGCGATGCCACGGTGTTGTAAAGGAGCCTGTAAAAGCTTCTTCTCCCCCGGACACGCTTCAGCTCTCTCTCGAGCTGTTCGGCCTCCGGTATAGCCACGCTCCTGTGCTCACTCATCAGCCTTGTCCTCCAAAGCCGCATCCTCGCCGCTGTCGTCCTCTGCGCTGTCAGCCTCGCCGCCGTCAGCTTCACCGCTCACAGCCTTGCCTTCGTCAGCCTCACCGCTCACAGCCTTGCCTTCGTCAGCCTCACCGCTCACAGCCTCGTCAAAGGGCCCGAAGCGCTCCTCATAAAGCCTTCTGACCATCTGCTCGGTCCTTTTTGCAGTGCCGCTTTTCACCTGTTCGATCTCTGCACGGAGATCATCGTTTTCCTTTCTTGCCGCATCGAGCTGTTTTCTCAGCTCGAAAAGTATCTCAAGCAGCTCTGTCCGCCTAAGCTTTGAAAGCTCCTTATCCGTCATAAAAACGCCTCCGCACACCTTCGGTATCATGAGTTATTATACCATAAACAGAATGAATTGTCAACAAAATTTTATATTGTTTACATATTGCAACCATTGTCGAGTTCAAAACTTTTATAGAATCTGCACAAAGGTTTTTGTCAAAAAAGCGCCCGAAAACCTTTTCATAAGGGCTTTCGGGCGGTCGAAAACGTTTCACACTTCTGTCCGAAACGGTAATTTTTTACATCTAAAAAACATTGAATTTTCCTATTATTAAAACATATAACTAAAGTTCGTGTCCTCTTCCCATCAGATCATCCTCCGGGGATCATGCAAAACGTCCTGAACCACAAAAGACGCATCCGCAAAGCTCCCGGCTTATAAATTCATCTGAAAAAGGGTTTGTCACTCCCACTCCACCGTTCCGGGCGGCTTTGAAGTTATGTCGTAAACTACCCTGTTGACGTGCTCCACCTCGTTGCACAGGCGGTTCGAGATGCGTGCCAGAACATCATAGGGGATGCGTGCCCAGTCCGCAGTCATAAAGTCATCCGTGGTCACTGCCCTTATGGCGATCAGGTGGTCATATGTCCTGTGGTCGCCCATAACGCCTACGCTGCGCACATCAGGCAGCACCGCAAAGAACTGGCTGAGTTCACGCTCGATGCCGCTTTTTTTGATCTCGTCACGAAAAACAGCGTCTGCTTCCTGAAGTATCTTTATCTTTTCCTCTGTCACCTCGCCGATGATGCGAACACCCAGACCCGGCCCCGGGAACGGCTGTCTCCAGACGAGCTCTTTCGGGATGCCGAGCTTTTCACCGACACGTCTTACTTCGTCCTTGAAAAGCTCGCCCAGCGGCTCGATGACCCCGTCAAAATGGATATCCTCGGGCATCCTGACCTGATTGTGGTGGGTCTTTATGGTCGCAGCATCGCCCTTTCCGCTTTCGATACGGTCAGGATAGATCGTTCCCTGAGCAAAGAATCCGTCGCCGGCTTCTTCTCTTATTTTGTCCCAGAACACCTTGTAAAACTCGGTGCCGATGATCTTTCTCTTCTGTTCAGGGTCGGTGACACCTGCGAGCTTCGAGACGAACTCCTTCTGGCAGTTGACACGGACAAAGCACATATCAAAAAGAGAGGTGAATGTCTTTTCGACAAAGTCGCCCTCGTCCTTGCGCATAAGACCCTGATCGACAAAAACACAGGTGAGCTGGCTGCCGACAGCACGGCTGAGAAGACCTGCCGCAACTGACGAATCAACACCGCCCGAAAGCCCAAGCACCACTTTCTTTTTGCCTATCTGTCTGCGGAGATTTTCAACTGTTGTTTCAATAAAGTTATCCATGACCCAGTCGCCCTTGCAGCCGCAGACTTCATAAAGGAAGTTTTTGAGCATAAGACTGCCGTATTCGCTGTGAGTGACCTCGGGGTGGAACTGGACAGCATAAAGACGCTGCTCCTCGTTTTCCATTGCAGCACAGGGGCAGTCGGCAGAGGAGGCGGTAACGGTGAAACCCGCAGGTGGCGAGCTGATAAAATCCGTGTGGCTCATCCATACCGTATTGGTTTTTGGGACGCCCTTGAAGAGCTTGCTTTCATGCTTTAAAGAAATATCTATCTTGCCGTATTCGCTTTTTTCACAGGAGGATACCGTGCCCTGCTTCATCCATGCCATAAGCTGGCAGCCGTAGCAGATGCCAAGAACAGGCACACCTATCGAGAGTATGGCAGGGTCATAATGCGGAGAGGCGGGGTCGTAGACCGAGTTTGGGCCGCCCGTGAATATTATGCCCTTATAATCCTGTGCTTTTATATCATTGAGAGGAGTATCAAAGGGACGTATCTCGGCATAAACCGAGTGGTCTCTGACACGTCTTGCGATGAGCTGGTTATACTGGCCGCCGAAATCGAGGACAAGTATCTTCTCATGGGAAGTCATAGACATAGGGTCACATCCTTAAAATAAGATAAATATGATTATAACACACATCGGCGTTTTTGTAAACATGATTTATCAGACTATTATTTAATATTTTATTTCAGAGCAAAAAAACAGGCAGCCTTTCGGCTGCCTGCGGTGGGGGTTGTTAGTTACCCTGAGGATCTATGATATCAGTTTCGTTCTGTCTGCTAGCAGTTATTACATCCTCAGATTCAAACCTGATGATCTCAAGTTCTAACTCTTCATACGCTTTCTTCATAATAGGTACACCTCTGTTCTCTCTAAACAATATTGAAATAAGCTTTTGCAGCAAGGTCAGCTACATACATTGCACGCATAGTGTTGGCAAGTCCCTTTACCTCATAAGATTCAACCCTTTGTCCTAATGGGTTGATTATCTGTCGTGCATAGCCAACAGGTGTAGCATCAAATGTATCAATTATAGTATTATAGTTTCCGAACGTCCACTTTACAGTCATTTCATTTTTTTGTTGAAGCTTTCCAATCGGTAGACCTACTGTATCCATATACTTAATATCGATTTCTCCGGTATCATGTTTATATTCTGCACTATCATTAAGAATTGTTGTGCCATTTAAACAGCTAATACTTACCTCAGGAGTGGTCTCATCAATAAAATTCTTGAAGAAATATCTCACTTTAATGTCCTGATCAAGGACTAAGGCCACCTTATATACAGTTACCGTTTTATGTGTACTATCCCCACCATATATTATAGTAGGAGTTGACGGCGCATTATTACTACCAAGAGCTTTATCCAAAGTATTAACTCCACCCTCGTCGCTCGAAAGCAATCCCAGATTTGTTTTCCACTCAGTAGTGTAGTCAGATGTTGTAAAATTAGCCGTCCACCAACTAGGAACAGTATAGTCGCCGGAAGTGTCGCTCTTATGTGCAAAATAATACTGAGCATACTGACCGTAAAGCTTTAATGCGTGAGCAAGGTCATAAAGTTGCTTTGCCTTTGTTTCATCGGTTATGATCTTGTTGTAGTTCCCCTCAATATTTTCGAGGTAAGCTTTAACAGTAGTGGACAAGACACCATCTGTAACGTCTGTATCATCCGAATACTTTAAATCATAAACAGTGTCACCGTTTTTAAACTGTAATGTTGCAGTTTTATCATAGTGCTTAGGATATACAGGAACTGTGATTTTATATACTGTCTTGTTATTCAAGGTTGTCGAACTTGGCAGTTTTTCTGTTGTCACCACAGTCTCATCTGTACCAGCGTTAGGCGTATGATATACGACCGAAACATCGCTCGCAGATAAACCGTCAGAAAGCGAAACATAGCAATTCAGACCGTAGGAAGAATCAACGGTAAGGCTAAGGCCTTCTATTTTAACGGATCCGCCATCCGCACTAGCCAAAATATCATCAAATGTTATCCCCGAGGGAACAGCGCCAAGAGCAAGCGCCGCCGCCAGCGCACCCGGGACAAGCTTTTTCAAAATTCTATTCATAAAAATCCCTCCTATTATGATTTCAAGATCAACAGCCGTCGGCAGAGACTGCTCCACCTTAGCTTGATAGTTTATTGTAACATATTTACAGCAAAATGTCAAGTGGTCGGGAGACGAAAAATGCAGTTGAAAGCGAATAAAAATGCGGTATTTTTTTAACAGAATATAAACTTTGGACTCAGGGGGTTGACTTGGGCAGACAAGTGTGATAAAATATTATGTGCGATCGGGGTGTGGCGCAGATTGGTAG
>DFEO01000053.1 GCA_002368715.1 Ruminococcus sp. UBA3800 | reverse complement strand
TTGAGCTTTATTGTGCCATACTCGTGAAGAGCGCCCTTGGGATTACCGGTCGTGCCGGAGGTATACACTGCGATACAAAGGTCATGGTCGTCAGCTCTGTCAAATCCATCCAGAGGTTCTTCATTCATTGCTTCGTTGAATCTGTCAAGATCCAGAAACAGCTT
Source organism: Ruminococcus sp. UBA3800 (assembly GCA_002368715.1). Classification (GTDB taxonomy): domain Bacteria; phylum Bacillota; class Clostridia; order Oscillospirales; family Ruminococcaceae; genus Hominimerdicola. The sequence continues at coordinate 24,238 of DFEO01000053.1, read as the reverse complement.
ACAGCCAAAATCCTTTCGGATAAACTCTATACGTTCCTCAACATAAGTGTCCTCGACCATAGTAAATGCTGCACCTGCCTTAAAAACACCAAGAGCGGCAATATAGCAAAGCTCACCTCTTGGCAGGCAGATCATTACCTTTTCATTTTTTCCTATACCGTTCTTTTTAAGATATGCATACAGTCTGCCCGACATAGTATCGGCAAGCTTTCTTGTGATAACAGCCTTGGTCGCAGGATTTACGAGGAAGACCGTATCCGGTGCTTCATCGACCCTTTTTCTTAATTCATCCAGGAAATAGGGAGCATTAGCGGTCAATTCGATATCAGATACTGACATATATAGTTCCTCCTTATTATGACTGATCAATGTTATTATCTGCTCTTATTTTATCGCATCTTTTCTATTATTTTAACATAGATCAGAGCGTTAAGTAAATAGTAAAACCAAAAACCTGTGATTTTTTGTTGATATCAATAATTGAAATTGAGTTAATTTGGATATTGTGACGATTTTTATAATATTTCAAGCTCAATAACTGACATCCAACTAAAGATGTGCTATAATTATAAAAATAGTAATATATGAACGAAAGGAGAATATATAAATATGCCAAAAGAAAATCGCTTTACAAAAGCAACGTGGCAGATAATGGAGCAGCTTCTTGGAACTGAAAGCATTGAGGATGCGCTCTCTCAGTGTCTTGAAACTGTTGTTGAAACGCTGGACAGTGAAGCAGGTGCGATCTGGCTGCTCGATAAAAAAACACAGCAGCTGACCCCTATGTTTCATATCGGTCCTGCGGATATCTCTAATATCAGCATAGAAAACGGAAGCGGTATCGAGGGCGATGTAACTAAAAGCGGAAAGTCAGTCATCATCACGGATTTCGCAGGCGATAGCCGCTATGACAGCACGGTGTTTGAGGAAAACGGCCTGCCTGTAAAGGGTATGCTATGTGTTCCGCTCAATAATCTCCATGAGGTCATAGGCTGTGTTCAGATAGTCAATAAGAAAGACGGCAGCTTTTATGACAAGGAGGAGCTGCAGCTTTGTGAGCATATGGCTGCTCTTGCGGCAATAACCATTGACGAAAAAGGCCTTTCAACGGACACCTCCGAGCAGAAGGAGATACTTGCAAGTCTGCGTAATGTTACGAAGGAGTTCCCCTCGGGCAACGGTGTTATACAGGTGCTGAAGGGGATAAACATTGATATCTACAAAAGTGAATTTGTCGTTATTCTCGGCGAATCAGGCTGCGGGAAATCAACTATGATGAACATAATCGGCGGAATGGATTTTCTTACCGAGGGAAAGCTCACTATCGAGGGCAAGGACTTTTCTCATCCATCCGATGCCGAGCTTACCATGTATCGCAGAAATTACATAGGCTTTATATTCCAGTCATATAATCTTATGCCAAACCTTACGGCTCTTGAAAATGTTGAGTTTATAGCTGAGCGTGTCAAGGACCCTATGGACCCGAAGGAGGCTATCGAAAGAGTCAATATGACCGAACGTGCGAACAATTACCCGGGTCAGATGTCGGGAGGACAGCAGCAGCGTGTATCTATCGCAAGGGCAATAGTGAAAAAGCCCAAGCTTATCCTGGCAGACGAGCCGACAGCAGCTCTTGATTACACCACAAGTATAGAGGTCCTTGCAACGATCGAAGAGATCGTCAAAAAGTATGGCACCACAGTTCTTATGGTAACGCACAACCCCGAGATCGCCAAGATGGCTGACCGTGTTATGAAGATCAGGGACGGAAAGATCGCCTCTGTCAAGAAAAACAACCATCCTCTGCACGCTGAAGAGCTGGTATGGTAAAGCAGGGCGGTGAGTAAGTAAATATGAAAAAAACAGACTTAAAGGACGCCCTGCGCAATATCAGGAAGAATCTGCTTTCTTGGATATCCATTGTTTTTATCGCAGGGATAGCCGTTGCTGCCTATCTTGGGATCAGGTTTTCCGCTTCGGGAATGAGAAGCAGCGGCAATGAGTTTTATCAAAAAACTTCCTTTCGTGATTATGAGATAACCTCAACTATGCTCCTGACTGAGGAAGACATCGAGCTGATAAAAAACACTAAGGGTGTAGCTGATGTTGAGGGGGTATATTTTTCCGGCGGCACGGTGACGATAGGAGATAAGAACGAGAACGTAAATGCCGTTTCGCTCACCGAGCGTATAAATACACCTCTGGTAATATCGGGAAAACTGCCTGAAAAGGCGGACGAGTGTGCTGTCGAGGACATTATTGCAGAAAACCTTGGGCTTGGTGTTGGCGATAGCATTTCGATAAAGGACACCGACGGGAACACTCCGAAGTATCTTAAAGATTCGGAATACAGGATAACCGGCATAGTTCAGCACCCCGACCACCTTGCAAAGCCGGCACAGACCCCGGGCAGCAGGTATGTTCTTCTTATAGACGATGCCTTTGATACTGAAAGCCTTAAAGGCTGCTATATGAGGGCTGAAATAAGGCTTGACAATACTTCGGGGCTCAGCTATTACAGTGATGAGTATCTTGACATCGTCAAGGACACTGAGGACAGGCTGAAAACTCTTGCGCAGAAGCGTGAAAAGCTGAGATATCAGGAGCTGTACGGAGATCTTGAAAAGGAGATCGAGGATAAACAGAAACAGCTTGACGATGCAAAAGCAGAGCTTGACGATGCCAGAAAACAGCTTGATGACGGCTGGAATGAACTGGAAGACGGAGAGGAAAAGCTGAAAACTGCCGAGGATACGATACTTCAGAGCGATGATAAGCTTGCAGAAGCTAAGAAAGCGCTGGATGATGCTCAGAAGCAGATAGATGAAAAGTCCGAAGAGCTTGAAGCCGGCAAGGAAGAGTTTAAAAAAGGCTCGGAAGCTTATGCGAGTGCAGATGCAGAGCTGAAAGCTAATAGAAAGACTCTTGATGACAGCCGCAGACAGCTTGTTGCAGGCGAAAAGGAATATTCCGATAATTTTGGAAAATACAGCGAAGCATCAGGCAAGCTCGATGATGCAAAAAAGGTTTTCTCTCTGCTCGGGCAGTACAGGCAAAAGCTTATCGACGAGGGAAAAAATGTAGGCTCGGTCAGCCTTGATGCTGTAAAGGAATATGTCAGCCAGAATGGACAGTCGATACCGGATGAGTTCAGTGATTATTCCAATCTGGAAGAGCTTTATAATGGCATTGAGGATAAGATCAGCGATTTGGAGAGTGAGCTCAGCGACAGCAAGGCAGCACTTGATTTTGCAAGGGCACAGCTTGATGACGGCTGGGCAAAGCTTGATGACGGAGAGACTGCCTATGCAGAGGCTGACGAGCTCCTGAAGGAGAAGAAGGAGCAGCTCGACAAGGCCGAAGTGACCCTTGAAAACGGTCAGACACAGCTTGATCAGGCCAAGAAACAGCTGGCAGAAAAGCAAAAGGAATATGATAAAGGGCTCGATGAATATGATAACGGTCAGTCTTCGATAGGGGAGTCGAGGACACAGCTAAAGGAGAGCCGTGAAAAGCTCGAGCAGGGCGAAGAGGACTATTCGAGCGGACTTGATGATTATAACGAGGGAGTAAAGGCTATTGAGGAAGCAAGAAGCAATCTTGCCGGTATGAAGGACTGTCGCTGGCTCCTGTTTGGAGTAAGAGGCAACCCCGGCTATGCTCACCTTTTCTCGACCTCGGACAATATTTCGAGAATGAGTATCACATTCTCACTGTTTTTCGTGGTGATAGCAGCGCTCGTTATCTACACGAGCGTCGGCAGGATAATCGAAGAACAGCGCAGACTTGTCGGAGCTTCCAAGGCGCTTGGCCTTTTTAACCGTGAGATACTGTTCAAGTATATGATGTTCGGCGTGGGCGCAACTGTTATCGGCATCATTCTCGGTATCATCAGCGGATACTATGTTATTCAGGGCGTAGTGCTCTCAGCCTATAAAAAGATCTATGTGATAGGACGTCCCGCATCGGTCATCCAGATACCGATGTCTGTGATAATACTTGCGGCAGGAACAGCGCTTTCAGCTATCGCTGTGCTGCTGTCATGTTCAAAGCTTATGCGCTCCACAGCGATACAGCTTATGCAGGAAAAGCAGCCAAGGACAGGCAAACGCAAGGCAAGCAAGGCAGGAAGCCTTTATTCAAGACTGATAATGAGAAATATCCGCTCGGATATCCCTCGTGTCATTGTGACGGCTGTCAGTGTTGCGGGCTGCTGTTCGCTTCTGGTGACGGGCTTTACGATGCGAAACAACGTTTCAGGAGTTATCGGCCTGGAATACGGCGGCGTTATCAGGTATGATGAGAAGGTCAGATTTGACCCTGAAAGATCGCAAACGGCAAAGGACGAGATCGAAAAGATCCTTAGCGATGTCGGCGTTGAAAAGACAGCGATCTATGACAATATACACACCTATCTTGGAAATGATGAATTACAGACGGCCGAGATATTCTGCGGAGATCTGAAGCAGTTTACTAAGTTCTATACATTGAAGGATCAGAAGAGCGGCAAGACCCTTTCGACAGATCCGGACGGAGTATATATCCAGAGCAGGACAGCTGAGGTGTTCGGCTTTGAAAAGGGCGATAGCATCACGGTATATGATAAGCAGATGGAACCCTACACAATGGAGGTAGCCGGGGTGTTTAATAACTATCTCGGATACACGATGGTCATGACCGATGAATATTATGAGAAGGTATTTGAAAAACCGGCTCAGATGAACACCTTCCTTGTGAAGGCAGATGATGCTGATCAAAAGCAGATCGAGCAAAAGGTCAAAGAGGTCGATGGCTATGAGTCTGTATCCTATTGTAAGGATGAAATAAACACGATGGGAACTCTGGTCACCATTTTCACAGGTCTTTCAGGCATGATGATCATCATTGCCGGTCTGCTTGCATATTTCATTCTGCTCAATATCAATAAGATGTATATCAGTCAGAAGACAAAAGAGCTTACTATTATGCGTATAAACGGCTTTACTGTGGGCGAGGTCAAGCGGTATCTGCTTATGGAGACTATTGTCACATCCTTGGCGGGTATAGTTCTTGGTATTGTAATAGGTTCCGTTATGGGTTACAGCGTTATCAGAAACCTTGAAGCGCCGTATCTTATGTTTATAAGACGTGTCAATCTGATAGCCTGGCTTCTTGCGGCAGTCATAACTGTGCTGTTCACACTTGGGATAAATGTTATCGCACTCAGAAAGATCAAGCGTCTGAAGCTTACTGATGTTGAATAGGGAAGGGATAGGATCATGAAAAAAATAGTTCTGTTTTCAAGCAATACAAAAAAGAGAGACTCGTCATCTACCTGCGAGGTTTTCCCGAAATGGTATGAGCAGTGGGATGCATCTTCTTTAAACTACCCCGATATGGAGATAACCCTTGTGGTGCAGCTCAACGGTCGCTACTTTTTGGATATTTTAAACGGTGCGATCACAAAGGCTCCCGAGAAGATCAAGGTAGTCACCCTTGAAATGGATGCGACTATCGATGATTTTATTGCAGCGATCAAAGCCTGCGAGCCTGATATAGCTGTGGCTATGCCGGGCCCTGTAAGCGGCTATGACTGGAACGGTATCCGTGATGCTGTGATAGCAGACGGCCTCAGAAACGAGGGTATTGAGTGTATATGTTACAGCCTTCAGACCGCTGTTGATTGCTTTGATAAATGCAAGACTCACAGATTTCTCAAAGACCACGGCTTCAATGTGTCGGAGGCGGTCTATGTAAACCACGAGCTCTTTAAGACCACTAAGCATGAAAGGAGCTCTACGATCAACGGTTATCAGGAGAGCATTCTTTGGAAGATAAGAGAGCTTAATGCACCGGTCGTTATAAAAAGCTCGACAGGCTCGTCATCAATGGGTATACATATCTCTGAGGATTTTGAGGATGCAAAGGCTTATCTGCTTTCCGATGCCTTCTGCGAGGATGTTATCGTTGAGAAGAAATTCGTTGGCGAGGAGTATGGCATAGAGATACACGGCAGCAGTGGCAATTATGTCGTAACGCCGCCCTACCGCATTTTTAGATACGACAAGGGAGAGCTCAATGACCCTCTCGGGCTGACAACGCTTAAATACGGCCCGATGACCGGAGAGAAGTATCACGTTGATGAGCTCAGAAGCGAGCTTTTTCGTCTGGCGGAGCTTCTGGGGCTTTCGGGCATTATCGAGATAGACCTTTTCTTTGTTGAAGGCAAGTGGTATATTCTCGAAATAAACGGCCGTTGGTCGGGCATCACAACGCTTACCTGTGCATCACAGGGAAGATACCCCTATGAGGTGTATCTCGATCAGGTGTCGGGATCAAAGAGCGATTATAACGATATTGCCAACCTTAAATACTGCTGTCAGTTCAAGATGCCCAAGGTCGAGAGCTCATTGCTTGATAAAATGGTAAGAAATGGTGATGTTATCAATATTATTTCTTATGAAGTCATTTTCCCTGACGGTGAAAAAAGATGGTTCAATGATGCTGTTTCTGTTGGATATGATACGCTTGCTCAGCTGGGCGAAAGCTTCAGTGAACTGAGCGAAAAGTATCCCGATGTCATTTCCAAAGAGGGCGCAGATGCGCTGATAGAAGATATAAATAAGACTATTTCAGAATAACAGGACAGGGAGGACCACATAATGCAAAATCCAATGCTTTATCTGATTTATAGTGTAATGAGAAAAAGGGGGAAAAAAGCATTAAAGAAGTTTGAAGATGCCTGCGAGACCGCAGACACTTATACGGAAGAGCTTCTTATGCGCCTTATAAACGATGCGAAGGATTCTGAGTATGGTAAAAAGTATCATTTTGACCAGATACACAGCATCGAGGATTATAAACGCCTTGTTCCGATATCACAGTATGATGACTATGAGCCGTACATCATGAAAATGTATAAAGAGAACGTTGACAATCAGCTGACCGGCCGCCATTGCGTTCAGTTCGCCCTGACATCGGGAAGCACAGGACTGCCAAAGCTCATTCCCGTCGTTCAGGATGTTATCGACCTTTACAGTGATATGGGATGCTCAAGGACCTTTGCTCTTGGAAGCAGGTACCTTAAAGAGCATAATAAGAAATTTCCCTATTACAAATGTCTGAATCTGATAGAGGTAACAGATTATTCTTCGGATAAGGGCAAGAAGATGGGAGCTATATCCGAAACAGCGCTTGAACGTATCAAGCCGTTCTTTAAATATGTATCCACTTCTCCCGATGAGATAATATTTCCGAAGGAGAAGATAGACCTTAAATACCTAAAACTGCTGTTTGCTCTCAGAGAGGAAAACATTTGCTTTATCGCCAGTGCATTTACGACGGTGGTTGCTGATCTGTTCGTTTATCTGTCCGAGCATTGGGAGAGCCTTGTGGAGGATATAAAAAACGGCACGATAAGCAAGAATATCGAGATGTCGGCTGAACTGAGAAAAACACTGACTGCCAAGCTCAGACCCGACCCGAAGCGTGCAAATGAGCTGAAAAAAGAATTTGAAAAAGGCTTTGATACTCCTATCCTTCCGAGGATATGGCCTCGCTGCTCGTGGATAGGTGCGATAGGTACAGGTACCTTTGAGCCGTATACCGAGATAATGCGAAGGTATGTCGGAAATGATATCGCACACGACAATCTGCTTTATGCAGCTTCCGAGTCGATATTTGCGGCCTGCCCCGAAATGAACTCTTCTGAGTTTGCTATGATCCCGCAGAGCGGATTCTATGAATTCGTTCCTGCCGAAGACGATGATCTTAGCCATACGCTCAATATGAATGAGCTTGAGATCGGCAAGGAGTATGAGCTGATCGTTACAAATCTTTCGGGCTTCTATCGTTACAGGATGTACGATGTTGTCAAGGTTTTGGGCTTTAAGGGAAAATCGCCGCTTATCAGATTTGTTTACCGTAAGAACCAGGTCGTTAATCTTGTAGGCGAGAAAACAAATGCTGCTGCTCTTGCTGCGGCTGTTGAAGCGTTTGGAAAAGAGATCGGCTGCAATATCGTTGAATACAGTGTTTATCCTGATGTTTCCAATGATTCTGCAAGGTATTGTTTTGTTATAGAACCCGAACACGAGCTTGATGTGAGCAAGTGTGATGAGTATGCCGAGATAATGGAGAGGAAGCTTGGCGAGTGCAATATGCCTTTTCAGTATGCTGTTGAGACCGGTGAACTGAAAAAAAGCACGCTCGTTATAGTTCAGAGCCAGACCTATCAGCTGTGGCGTGAACTTCAGATAGCAAAGGGTATCCTGCCTAATCAGATCAAGCCTGTAAGGCTTATAGATACTCCGGAGAAGGAAAAATTCTTTATGGGATTGAAGGAAAGGAATATGTGATCATGACTGTAAAAATGACTGAATCTACAAATGATAAGCTCGTAATCGCCGTATCCGGAAAGATCAACGGCAAGAATTCGGATGAGTTCAAGGAGCAGGTAAAGAAGATAAGGGACTCTCATCCTGACGGCGATCTTGTCCTTGATATGGACGGACTTGAATACATATCAAGTGCAGGACTCAGGGTGATCCTGGAGTTTTCAAAGGAAGAAGATGACCGCCTGAAGGTCGTCAACGTTTCATGGGATGTTATGGAAATATTCTCGATGACCGGGTTTAACGAGTTCATAAATATCACAAAGAAGATGAAAGAGATATCTGTTGATTCCTGCGAGCTTTTAGGCAAGGGCGCCAATGGCGAGGTTTACAGGATCGACGATGAGAGGATAGTCAAGCTCTTTTCCGAGACTGCTTCGATAGATGTTATCCAAAGGGAAAAAGCTCTATCTCAGAAAGCTATGATATATGGGCTTCCTACTGCGATCTCCTTTGATATCGTAAAATGCGGCAACAGATATGGTGCTGTGTTTGAGCTTCTAGATGCCAAGACACTTTCGACCACAATAAAGAACGATCCTTCTGCATTCGATACCTATGCTGACAGTTATGTGGATCTGTATAAAAAGCTTCACAGCACTGTTGTCAAGAAAGAGGATTTCCCTTCGATAAAGGAGATCTATTACGATTATATTGACGACTGCAAGGACTGGTACACTCCGGAACAGCTGGACACTTTAAGGAAGATAGTTGACTCTATACCCGACAGGGATACACTGATCCACGGTGACTATCATGCCAATAATATAATGATAGTAGACGGTCAGCTCCTGCTTATTGATATGGGTGATCTTAGCTTTGGCCACCCGATATTTGATTTTCTTGCAACTGCTGCAACACAGGTTAATCTCGTAAAGCTTAATCCTGCCTTTGCCGAGGTGCATACTAATATGCCTGTTGATAAGATAACAAAGCTTTGGTCCCACCTGATAGACAGGTATTTTGCCGACAAGAGCGAGGAGCAGCGCCAAAGGATAAATGAGCAGATCGCACTGTTCTCAAAGCTCAAAGTCGCTCTTGCGCCTGCTGTGGCAAAGGGACTTGATCCGGCGATCATGAAGGCCAGCGTAAATGATGCGATCGAGAATTTCCTTTCAAGAGCTGATGAACTCATCGGTTCGGTCGACTGGTAAAGGGCAGACGATATGTCAGATCATGCGGTTATGCTCACAGAAGTTGAAAACGCAAGGCAGCTGGGCGGTTACAGGGTCGGCGATAAAAAGATCAGAAAAGATGCTTTCCTTCGCAGCGGTATGCTCAACTCCCTGTCTCCCGAGTCGGCTGTCTTGCTAAAAGAGCAATATGCTCTTAAATATATCGTTGACTTTCGTATGAGTGAGGAGCAGGAGGCACTTCCTGACCCTTGTATCGACGGAGTGAAGGAGCTGTGCCTGCCTGTTTTGGAGCGTGTGGATATGGACGACCCTGACCCTGAATTTGTGGCTGTCTATGCTGATCCGAGATCAACGCTCAGGGATAAATTTGAGATCATCTACAAAAAGGGATTCATCAACGACAGCCTTTATTCCGATTTTCTGCTCAAAAACAGAGGAAAGCAGGCATATGCCAAGTTTTTCAAGGCTGTCCTCTCGCTTGATGAAAACAGCGGTATTCTGTGGCACTGTACCGACGGCAAGGACCGTACCGGGGTTGCCTCGATGCTTCTGCTTTCGGCTCTTGGAGCTGAAAGAGAGACGATCATCATGGACTATATGCTTACAAACACATTTAACAGTGCCAAGCTGCAAAAGATACGACAGCTTCCGTGGGCAGCGGAGCTTTCAGAGCAAAAGCTGGAGATCCTTCTGTTTATCTCCGGCGGTGTGATAGAGCAGTTCATGACTCACACACTTGATGTGCTGGAAGAGAGATACGGCTCGGTGGAGGGGTATCTTTCCGAGGAGCTGAATGTAAAAAAGGCAGAGCTTTCGTATCTCAGAGATAAGTATTTGGAGAAATAAACAGATATAGCCGCTTTTTTATCTGAAAGCGGCTATATTTATGGAAAAAATTGCATAACTGTAAATATATGTTAAATAAAATTGATTTATTTATTTCTATTGACAAATTGAAGAGTATGTGTTATAATCACTGTGGAAAGGTGTAAGCGTTTACACCTAGAAAAATATGGAGGAAACTATTATGAAAATGACAAAAAAACTTTTGGCATCCGTTCTGGCGCTTTCACTGGCTGCCTGCACAGCAATGGGCACTATCTCGGCAAGCGCTGAGGAAGCGACCGAGACCGAGCTTGCTGCACCTGTAATTAAGATCGTTGAGGATCTCAGCGTTCTTGATGGTGATATAGGATCTATGCCTGAAGAGCCGTTTTTAGTATGGCTCGAGCAGAACTATGATGATCTGCGCTCCGGTATTGAGGATAGTGAAACGTATGTTGATGTAATTCTTAAAAAAAATGATGATGGTACTTTTGCTGTCGTTTATCTGCAACTTTATTCTTATGACAGTTTTGAGTCTTTTATGGAAGAAGTTGATATCGAAAATTTTAATGTAAATAATGTGAGCAAGGAGGGCCTTGAGGAAAACACTACTAAGTATAGCGATATTGTTGTTTACCTTCCGGCTCCCGTTGATCTTGTTGACTGCGATGTATCTGTTGATGTAAACGCTCAGACCGTTACGGTTACCAACGGCGGCGAGGAGATGCCTGCAAGCGATTATACAGTTACATACTTCGGCGTTGACAACGACTACGAGTCCTGGGAGTTCCCCGCAGAGCCCGGCGAGTACAGTGTCGTTGTTACTGCTAAAGAGGGCAGCTACTATGTAAAGGGCGGCAACGATAACGCTACATTCACTATCGCCCCCGAGGAAGAGAGCGAGTCCGAGAGCGAGAGCACTTCCGAGTCCGAGAGCACAAGCGAAGCTGAAAGCACATCCGAGGCCGAGAGCACCGCTGATACAAGCTCTAAGACTGACAGCTCGAAGAGCGACACAAGCTCCAAGGCTACCAGCGATTCTTCCACAAAGAACCCCGGCACAGGTGCAGCTGCCGCTATGGGCATCGTTGCTATCGCAGCCGCAGGCATTGCAGTGAGCAAGAAGAGAAGCAAGTAATCAAAAATCTTATATGAAATGATATACCGCCCTGCTTTACGATAAAAGCAGGGCGGTGTTTGTTTTAAAAATATATCTCAATCTCGTGGAGCGCAGCGAGGTCCCCTATATCTGCTTTCTTTATTATAACACTATGCGCTATATGTGACATTTATATCCTCCGTTTTGTTAAGCTTTATCTCTCCGCCGTCCATTCTGTAAACAATGTCTGCAAAGCCCGCTGCAGTGCTGTCGTGTGTAACAACAACAACAGCAGCGCCCCCGATAGAAGCCCTTTTCAGCAACCCGAAGACGAGCCTTGTGTTTTCATCATCAAGATCATTTGTGGGCTCATCGGCAAATATAACGTCAGGCTTATTTATAAGCGCTCTTGCTATCGCCAGCCGCCTCAGCTCGCCTCCTGAAAGCTCTTTCGGATAAGCATCCGCAAGAGCTTCCAGCCCGACAAGCCCCAAAAGCTCATTACCACGTTCTTCCGCATCCGATCCGGCAGCCGCAGCTGCCAGCAGGATGTTTTCTTTAACGGTAAGCACCGACAGACCGCTCTGTCCCTGCGGGATATACCCGACAGCCTTTGCTCTTAGCTTTGAGAGCTCTCTGTCCGACAATGAATAGATATCCTTATCATCATAGTGAACGCTTCCGTCTGTCGGTTTCAAAAGACCCGAAAGAATATTAAGGAGCGTTGTTTTTCCGCTTCCCGAGCGCCCGAACACAACCGTGAGACTTCCGCTTTGTATCTCAATATCCGTTGGCTTCAGCGCTTGGGTCTTACGGTTTTTTCGGGTGTAGCTTTTTGAAATGCCGTATGCTTTGATCCGAATTTTAGTCACCCTCTCTCAGATTGTTTCCCGTGTCAACATGGCTCAGCCGATAAGCCGACCAGGCTGATGATATCGTTCCTGTCACGATAACGGCAGCCAGCGACATCAGCAGGAATAAAGCTGTCTTTGGAGCGTCAGGCGCAAGATATGGCAGACCGCTTTTTGTCTCTATGACCCTTCCAAAAGCTAAAACACCGGCAGCCGAAACAGCCAGACCGATGACAGCACCTGCCGTGCAGATAGTTAGCGATTCGGTCATAACAATGCCGCCGAGCTGCCTGCGTGAAAGGCCGATAGTTCTTAGCACCGCAAATTCTTTTTTCCGCAGTGATGCCAGCACGGAAAAAGCAGCTGTCATTATCGCTGCCGCCAGGATCCACACAGCAATTATGAGTATTCTTATGCTTCCGGATATCACATTTAGCTTGTCGGCTGTTCCCGTTATCATCGAGCGTGTCCTGACAGCCTGAACACCGTCAATGTTAAGATTTATATATGCTGCGATGTCAGATATATTATAGCCGTCCTTGACTTTGACATATACCGAAGAAATAACATCGTCGGGACTTTGCTTTGAAAGAACTCCTATACCTTTTTCCTGAGAAGCTTTTATCAACCGCCTCACCGTGTCGGGAGTAGTGTAGATCGCTGTGTCAAGCCCTGTCCCCGTTGTATCGAGCTTGCCCACCGCCTTGCACTCTACGCCGTAAAGCTTCAGCGAGTGTCCGACTCTTGTTGAAAGGGAAGAACCTACGATGATCTCGTTTTCGCCAAGAGAACCGTCGTAGCTTTGTTTCAGCCAAGGCTTGATAGAAAAATCGCTCTCTTCGTCAAATCCTATCACCTGTACCTGTACCGTGCAGCATTCTGCATTTGCCGAAACAAGAAAATACTGCGGCGAGGTCAGTTCCACACCTTCTATATCTTTTATCTTGTCTTCGTTGCTTTTATCCATATAGAAATAGCCCGGAGTCCCTTGCAGCAGCATATTTTCAAGGTCTGTCTTAGCGCTTGCGCTTTCCGGAACGACAATGATATCGGCACCGAGCCGCTGCTCGAGGCTGTCGATCCCGTTTTTAAGACTTGCTGCTGCCACAGAGCCGCCGAACACAGCAGCTGTCATAAATGCTGCTATAAGCAGAAGTGCTGCTGTTCGGAAAGGCCGTTTAACAATGTTCCGAAACGGCAGATACCTGAGCTTCATTCTTTCTTACCGAACCTTAACAGTCCCAGCGCCGAGTCGAAGCCCGAAACGACAACCAGAACGGAAGCCACTATCCTTACCGCAGGCTTGAACATCGACTGGCAGTGCATAGTATCCATCATGCAAAGATCGATCGCAATGCCGGGTATGAATATCACAGCCGCAGAAGCAAGCAATATTGAAATAGAAAGTCCTGTTTTTACCGCTCTGTTCGGGATAAATATCCTGAACAGAGATTGCAGTATCAGTACGATCCCGAAAACCACAACAGCGTTTTGTGCCCAGTGGCAGACCATAAAGCTGCCGTCATGCCCTTTGCAGGCGCTGAAAAAGGTTAGTGAGCCTATCGTCAGGAGAATAGCGGTCAAACCTTCTGCTATACCAAAAATATTATTCTTTATCTTCATTTTTACCATCCTTTATCAAATATTGTATTCCGGCTGCGGCTCTGCTTGTGCAAGCTCGAACAGCTGTAAGATCTTCTTTCTCATAGCAAGAAAATCTACGCCGCCTCTGTGCCGTGGTCTGTCAAGATCAACGTCTATTATCTCGTTTATCTTGCCGGGGCGGGGAGTCATTATCACGATCCTGTCGCTCAGATATATCGCTTCGTCGATATCGTGGGTAACGAGTATCATAGTGATACCGTTTTCCTTCCAGAGCTCCAGCAGCTTATCCTGCAAGTCGGCACGGGTAAAGGAGTCGAGCGCTCCCATCGGCTCATCAAGAAGCAGCGCTTTCGGCTGGTTGATAAGTGCCCTTGCGATCGCTACTCTTTGAGCCATTCCGCCCGATATTTGATGCGGATAGGATCTTTCAAACCCTTCAAGCCCCACCATAGAGATATACTTGGCCACATCCTTTTTATTATTCTTATATACCTTTCTTGCTTTAAGTCCATAGGCGATATTGCCCTCAACAGTCAGCCATGGGAACAGCCCGCCCTGCTGAAAAACGTATCCACGCTCGGGAGAAACATCCGAAATAGTATTTTCATCAATAGAGAGCGTTCCCGACTGCGGCTTGTCAAGACCGGCTATAAGTCTCAGAAGTGTTGTTTTTCCACAGCCCGAGGGGCCTATTATTGATATGAATTCTCCGGGTCGGATATTAAGAGACACGTCATTAAGAGCGTTCACCTTGTTGCCGTCAGCATCGGTATATATCCTGTTGACGTTTGTGATGCCTATCGAGCTGCTCATTTCTTGATCACTCCCTCCTGCCAGCGAAGCGTGCGCTTCTGTATAAGTCCGATAATATAGTTTATCAGCGAGAAGAGCACAGCCATTATGATGATTGCTGCGAGCACTTTATAGTAGGCACTCCAGACCTTGGACTGGTTGATATAATATCCGAGACCGCCGGGCTGCCCGAGCATCTCGCTCATGACCAGTGTTGTGAAAGCCATAGCATTTGCCGATGTGATACCTGTGAAAATGTCAGGCATCGCATGGGGTATCGCCACATGGAATATCAGATCAAACTGTGAGCTGCCGAGTATCCTTGCGGCTTCATAATTTTGTTTTGGGGTCGATTGTATGCCCTGTGCTGTGAGAAATGCGATCTGGAACCAGGCACATATCACAATAAGGAACACTGCCGCAGTAAAAGAGTTCGGCAGAAGAGTCAGTGCAAAAGGCATCCATGCAACAGCTGGCACGACGCCCGTTATTTTAAGCACAGGGAACACCCAGTAATAGACCTTTGGGAACCATCCGATGAGTATTCCCGTTACGACTCCCAGAAGAACACCGCAGCTAAAGCCTGCTGCATAAAGCCGCAGCGAATAGATAGTATTCTGTACGATATAATCGCTGTCGATAAGATACGCTTCGACGACCTGAGCAGGTCCCGGGAAAAACGGCTGTGCAAAAAGCTGAAGCTTTGTTCCGCCTATGTCCCAGATCGCAAGTGCAGCACCGAGCGCAAAACGGAAAGCTGCATTTTTTGAATAGAGCTTTCTTCTTGTTCGGTCGACAAATGCTCTGACACCTGCCGCACCGTAGATCAGTATCAGTAATGATACTATAAATATATATGCGTCATTCATCGTCAGATCAAGATTATAGCCAAAGGCACTGAGAGTATATGTCTTTATGACTACATCGGCTTTCTGAGGAAAAACGACGTTGATGATTATCGCTGCTAAAAAGCCCGAGACTGTCAGCATGATTTTCAGAAGAAAATACGCATTGTTCCGGTAGTTCCAACCGATCTTCTGTTTTTCAGCGGCTAAGTCTTCTGTCCCTTTGCCCTTGACCGGTTTTATCAGCTTAACTGCTGCTTCACCATTCATATTATTACCTCCATAAAATGCTCAGTGTGATCTGCTCTCTTCATAAATGCAAGGGGCGGAAGCCATGCATTGCTGTTCCGCCCTGCATTTTATGAGGTTATGGCGATAGCTGCCATTTGGCAAACCATTCCGGCTTGGTTAAAGATCTACCTTCTGATAGATGTCCTTAGCAAACTGATCGGGGTCGCTTTGCAGATAACCTATCTGCGACAGACCGTCAACAAAATACTTAACGTCCGATTCTACATGAGCATCCCAGTTATCATAGTGTTCCGCAGCAGAGGGGAAGCCATAGCTCTTTATAAGATCTGCTGCAAGCTCTTTATCCTCGATGGAAGCATAGTTTTTATTGACGATTATATCAACTGCCTCTTCAGGATTCTCATAAAGCCATTCCTGTGCCTTGCGGTATGCACGCAGCAGAGCTGCGACCTTTTCGGGGTCTTCTTCAAGGACCTTTGAAGAGGCATAGAGGAAGCAGCAGAAATGGTCTGCAAAATACGGGTCTGTGCCAAGGTCAAAAAGAATTCGTACATCTCCTGCTTTTTCGTGTATGGATCCGAGCGGATCCCATAGAGCGGCAACATCTATCTCGCCGCTTGCAAGCGCTTCAAATTCAAGGTTTCCGTCCGAATAGGGCAGGAAAGTCACTTCACCCTTTGAGGGATCAGCCGAGATGCCGGCGTTTTCGAGCCAGAGTGAAGCCACCTGATGAGGTGTGCCGCCTATCTCGTCAACGCCTATTTTTTTGCCCTTTAAGTCCTCCACGGAGTTTATATCCGAGTCAGGTCTTACAGCAAACTTTATGCACCCCTCGTGCAGACCATCGACAACCTTTACATTTATACCGTTCTCGATAGACGGGAAGAACTGAAAGTCTCCGTTGACTATCGGTATCGAACCGTTGTTAAGACCGATCTTTCTTGTTTCAAAATCTGCCGATATAAGGTTCACATCAAAACCCTCTTCGGCAAAATAGCCGTTCTCATAGGCTATATAGATAGGTGCGCCGCAGAGAGCGCCGTCAAGACCGGGAATATCTATCTTCCCGTATTTGTAGCTGCCGCTCTTAGCTGCATTGTTTGATGTCTTTGCCTCGTTTGTGCTGCTTGATTCACTGATCGAGCAGGCCGTCATAGATGTCACACTCAGAACGATAGCAGCTGCGAGTGATATCAGTTTTTTGTTCTTCATATAAAATAACCTCCTTATGAAACAGGCGAACGCTTTTTTCTTTTGTTCGCCTCCGATGTGTTCAGTTTATCGCAAAACGCATAAATGGTCAATAATAAAAGGTGATAACGTTAGCATGGTTCTTATCTTATGCACCTGATCAGCGCAAAAAAACAAAGTCTGTAATGGTCCTGAAAGTCAAAGAAAAGGTTTCTTCCGAAGCATCCGTGATAACGTTACACACGGCGTATCTGCGTTGTTTTTTTAATGATAGGGCTGATAAAAAAACGGCATACTTTTCAGGAAAATGCTCATAATAAGATAACGCTATCATAAATACGGTTATTTATAAACTAAATCTATATCTCTTGATAAAAACTATATATATTCTGACCTGTTGACGAATTTATTTATATGTGCTATAATACTCTCAAACCATAGTAAAGGAGTATGAATAATGACTCTCCAGCAGATATATTATGCGATAACTATTTCCAAGTGCGGTTCAATGAACAAAGCTGCCGAAAGGCTGGGGACCTCACAGCCAACGCTTACAAGCGCCGTCAGAGAGCTTGAAAAAGAGATCGGGATAGAGATCTTCCTGCGCACACATAAGGGAGCCGTTCCGACAGCTGAGGGAGCTGAGTTTTTAAAAAGCGTCAATCAGCTTTACAGACAGTATGAGCTGGTTTGTGAGAAGTACATCGACCGTGATATGAAGCGTAAGTTCAGCGTATCGACACAGCACTATTCGTTTGCGGTCAGTGCGTTTGTCGAAACGGTAAAGCAGTTTGGTACACTGGAATTTGAATTTGCTATCCGTGAGACTGAAACACTCAGGATAATCGAAGATGTCGGAAGTCTTAAAAGCGAGATCGGAGTGCTGTATATCTCAAACTTTAACCGAAAACCGATAACAAGGCTTCTTGAAGAGAATGAGCTGGAATTTACCGAGCTTATCCGCTGTTCGGCATATGTTTATATGTGGAAAGGACATCCTCTGGCACAGAAGAGCTCTATCGGACTTGAAGAGCTGGAGCCATATCCCTGCCTGTCATTTGTTCAGGACGGAGTAAACGCTTACCTGTTTGCTGAGGAGATACTTAGCGAGAACATCTACCCGAGGGTCATAAAGGCTACCGACCGAGCTGCGATGGGCGATCTTATGAAGGGGCTCAACGGCTACACACTTTGCTCGGGGATACTCTGCGAGGAGCTTAACGGAAGTGATTATGTGGTCGTGCCTTTTCGTGAGGACAGCGACAACCGAAACAGTATTATGGAAATTGGCTACATCAGAAAGAAACACGGTTCGCTCAGTGAGATAGCTGAAAAGTATGTAAGCGAGCTTATAAACAGTCTGAAAAGAAACTCGGCAGACAGTATCTCTTCGGTCCATACATATCAGGATAAATAAAAAAAACGGGAATATGCTTAAAAAAAAGCATATTCCCGTTTGCTTACGTCTGGAAGAATAGATTCATTGTTTTACTTTATACAGCTTTGGAAGCCTGTCGGCAGTTAATGAATATTCGCTGTTATAGACACGTGTGAGCTGATCGAAGGTGTTATGTTTTTCACTTAGACAAAACTCATTCGACCAGGTCATATAGTATGTCCAGGGTATGTTCTCTTTTATCACAGCTTCGGGATCCGGAAGAACGCCGGTCTCGGCTATCGCCGCAGGTTTATCGGTTATCCTGCTAAGCTCGGTATATTCGTCTTTATGAGACGTGTATTCATATGCCGGTGGATACATATCCCTTGAAATGATGTCAACATATTCGTCCCCCGGATAACCGTTTTTCAGCGGAGAATTCCAGACCCAGATAAGGTTGTGAAGCCCGCATTTTTGCGTAAAATGTTCAAACATCAGCTGATAGAGCCGCTTGGCTGTTTCAGGACCTTTAGCACTCCACCAGAACCAGTTCCCCTCCGATTCGTGAAAAGGTCTCCACAGGATCGGGATATGTTTGTCACAAAACGGCCTGAGCAGTCCTGCCATATAGTCAAGGTCAGACATTAAAGCTTTGTGCTCATCGCTGTCAGTATCAAGCGCTTTGGCAGCATCAAAGTCAGTGCTTTCGCTAAAAAACGATTTTGACCTTCCGCCAAGCGGAGAGAACCAGTGCCAGGTGAAAGTTATAAGGCCGCCTTTTTGTGCCCATTCCCAGGCTCTTTTCAGTGTCCCGAGGTTATTTATCACTTCTGTGATACAATCCTCGTCCGTGTCGAGATAATTTATATTCGGAGAATAGGAGAGCAGCTCAAAACCCAAAAGCGCAGGCTCCTTTCCCGTGATCTTGCGGATCAGATCCAGTTCTTCCTGCACCATAGTCTGGGTATGCTGTCCTGTGATGATCTTTTTGCCGCTTATCTCAGAAAAATATTTCAACACCGCTCTGACCTCGTCAAGAGCGTTCTTATCAGCAGGGTCGTAGTATTTCATAGCTGTCCTCCTCGCAGATCATTTATTTCCTATATATAGTTATTTCTTATGATAGCATAAACACCGAAAACTGTCAATTTGAATATTTGGACATTACAGTTTCAGTTTTCGATATCATATAACAAAGGTAGGAATTATTTACAAAGACATTCAAATATAGCATACTGCTGTTGTAGAAAACAACAAAAAGAATAAAACCTATTGACATAATAGGAATTAGGTGTTATAATACAGACAAATCATTCAATACTGATAGGAATTATATTAAATCTCTGTTTGCAGATGAGATATAATATCAGCATAGCTGATATTATACATTTATCTGAAAGCCCTCGCAGATACGTGTCACTCTGTGACACTCCCTGCGTATCGGGCAATTATATCACAACGCTGCGCTTATGTGATATAAAGTCATCGAAGGTCCTGTAAAGCTCGTTCGAGCGTTCAGGCTGGTGTGAAAGATAAGCTGCCACCAGCTTTTTGCGTGGATAAACGATGCAGCGCTGACCCCATTTTCCTACCATAGAAAAATGATCGTCGGCGACCCTGAAAAAGTAGCCGTAGCTGTCGCCGTCGTTTGTTTTTACATACGGTGTCACCGATCTTTGAACAGCGTCACGGCTGATTATCTGTTTGCCGCTGATGCTGCCATTATCGAGAAAAAGCTGACCCAGAGATGCCAGCTCGCTGACAGTCAGCTCCATTCCCGTTGCACCGTAAAAGTGCCCCTCGGGAGAGGTCTGACAGGGCGGAGATGCTATTCCCAAGGGCGTGAAAAGGCGGTCGCTGAGATAGCCCGCAAGATCACCGCCGACAGCATTTTCAACAGCTGTGCCAACCAGATAGGCAGGGATGTTGGAGTAGTGATAAGATGCATCGGTGCAGTCGGTATCAAGGGAAAGAATATATTCGCACCAGTTTTCTCCTGTCGGCCTGAAAGGAAAGCTTCCGGCTGTCATAGTCAGAAACCTTTGAAAGGGAAGGTTTTTAAAATCATCTGACATCAGTGCTTTATAGCGCTCTTCAAGAAAATCTGAGAGCAGAGCCTCGGGGCTTAACAGCTTGTCATCACAGGCCAGCGAAAAGGCACAGGATGTAACAGACTTTGTTACAGAGTAGACAGGATAGCGTTTTTGTTTGCCGAAGTTTTTCTGAAGAACTATCCTGCCCCCGATATTCACCTGAGCCGCAAATATATCAAGTCCCAGGCGGTCAAGGCGTTCAAACAGCTGATCAAACATATTTATCCCTCCTTTTTTTACTATTATAAAGCTGCAAAGATCTATTGTCAAGGAGCAAATACCATGTTAGACAATTTATTTTATAAAGGAAAATTCGGACTTGAACGTGAAACGCTCAGAGTCGATAAAAATGGCAGGCTTGCGCAGACTCCTCACCCTTTTGATTATGACGAGAATATAACAAGAGATTTTTGTGAAAATCAGATAGAGCTGATCACTCCTGCCTGTAACAGCGTTGGTGAGCTTATGGACGAGCTTGACAGGCTCGATTTAAAGGTCAGGACTCAAATAGATAAAAATGATGAGACTATTTGGCTTTATTCAAACCCTCCTCATTTTGATAATGAAGATGAGATACCTGTTGCTAATTTTACTGGCGAGCACAGCGGAAAACGGATCTACCGAGAGCAGCTAGCCGGCCGCTACGGGAAGAAACTTATGCTTTTTTCCGGGATACATTTCAATTTTTCATTTGACGACAGATATCTGAGAAAGCTGTATCACGGAGACGATTTTGACAGCTGGCGTGATGCGTTTTACCTGTCTCTTTATAAAAAGCTTTCGGTGAACAGCTGGTTGTTGCTTTTGCTGACAGCAGCAAGCCCTGTCTGTGACAGATCACTGCTTGGAAAAAGCGGCGAAGGCATAGTCGAAAGCGGCTATGCATCAATAAGAAGCGGAGATAAGGGCTATTGGAACGATGAGCCTCCGATTCTTGACCACGCAAGCCTTGACAGCTTTGTAAAAAGCATACAGGCCTATGTTGACAGCGGAAAGCTTTTTTCAGCAAGCGAGCTTTATCTTCCCGTAAGGCTAAAGCCAAAGGGTGTGAATAAGCTTGAAAACTTTAAGAACGGCATCAGCCATATCGAACTGAGGATGTTCGATCTTAACCCGATCGCAAGGCTCGGGATAGACGAGAGAGATCTTAAATTTGCACATCTGTTTATAATGTATCTCTCCACGCTCCCCGATCTTGAGTACACTCCGCAGCTCCAACGTCAGGCAGTAGAGGCTCATAAGAGCGCTGCGCTTTATGACTTGTCAGAAGTCAGGATAGGTAACGAACCGATACTTGAAAATGCACAAAGAATACTCGGTGAAATGGAAGATCTTTTCAAGGATGACAAGGTTGCACTTGATATCATCGACTTTGAGAAAGGCAAGCTTTCAAACAGATTGTGCGAACAGATAAAGAACAGATGGAGACAGAAGGTGACAAAATGTGTGAGCTTTTCGGGCTGTCAGCTTACAAAAGGACAGACATAAAAGCATATCTCAAAGAATTCTTTTCTCACAGTGATAAAAACCCACACGGTTTCGGACTGCTGACTGGCGATAAAAACGTCCTTTTAAAGCAGCCGTGCCGAGCATCAGACAGCAGAGCTCTTGCCGATGCACTTGAGGAGATCTCTCCGCAGAGGATCGCCATAGCACATATCCGCTATGCAACGGTCGGAATGGTCACAGCTCAGAACTGTCATCCGTTCGTGCTGAAGGATATTTCTGGCAGAGAGTGGTCTATGATACATAACGGCACCATCTATTCGGTCCGAAACACTATAAAATACACTGATAAGCAGACCGGCGACACGGATTCGGAGAGACTGTTTTTATATTTCATAGATGTTTTAAACTCCCGGCTCGCAAAAGGCGATATCTGCGAGCGTGAACGCTTTGATATCGTAAATGATTTCATTGTTGAAAACGCCCCGAGAAATAAACTGAATATTATTTTCTTTGATGGGGAAACGATGTATGTTCACAAAAACCTCAAAGACACACTCAGCTTCAAAAAGCTTGACTGCGGAGTGATCTTTTCGACAACTGAGCTTGATGACAGCGGCTGGGAACAGTTTCCTATGACGCAGGTCATCGCTTTCAAAGACGGAAAAGAAGTGTTCAGAGGAGCTCCTCACAAGGGAGAATTCATTCCGACACTTGAATATATAACAGCGCTTGACGCTATGCACATATAGCACAAATAATTGAAAGGGGACATAAAAATGTCTGATATACTAAAGATCAAAGATCTTACCGTAGCTGCTGAGGATGCAGAGCTCCTTCATGGGGTAACGCTTACAGTCGGTGAAGGTCAAACACACGTACTTATGGGTCAGAACGGAGCCGGAAAATCGACTCTGGGCTCAACAATAATGGGCAGCCCCGAATACAAGGTCACCGGAGGAACGATAATCTTTGACGGTGATGATATAACACAGGAGAGTGCGGATAAGAGAGCTAAAAGAGGTATTTTCTTGTCGTTCCAGAATCCTGTTGAGATACCCGGTATAACTCTTTCGGAGTTTCTGAGAAATGCAGCCGAGCAGCAGACAGGCAAGCGTGTTAAGCTCTGGGACCATAAAAAGAAGCTTGCAGCCGCTATGGAGGTCCTGGGTATGGACAGCTCCTATGCGGACAGAGATCTGAATGTGGGCTTTTCGGGCGGCGAAAAGAAAAAGGCTGAGATACTTCAGCTTCTAATTCTGAGACCTCGCTTTGCGATACTTGATGAGACCGACTCGGGACTTGATGTCGATGCTGTGAAAACAGTTTCAAAGGGAATAGAGGAATACCGCAAAAGCGTCGGGGGAACACTTCTTGTCATCACACATAACGCTAAGATACTTGAAGAACTCAGCGTTGATGCTACGCACATCCTTGTAAACGGCAGGATAGCCAAGGAGGGTGACGGAAAGCTTGCGGCTGACGTATTGAAAAACGGATTTGAAAAATATGTAGGCGAGGGAAACTGAATGAAAGAGAAAACGCAGGTCAGCGACATTGACCGTTCATTATATGACTTTCGCTATGAAGAGGACGAAAGCGATTTTCTGGAGGGCGGCATAACGTCCGGTATCATCGAGGAGATATCCAAAGAAAAGAATGATCCCGAGTGGATGAGGGAGTTTCGTCTGAAGTCGCTTGATATATATAATAAAACTCCTATGGTAAACTGGGGCGCTTCTATCGAGGGACTGGACGTTGACAATATCGTTACCTATATCAGACCGAAAACCAGGATGAACAAGGATTGGGACAGCGTCCCGGACAACATAAAGGAGACCTTTGAACGCCTTGGCATACCGCAGGCCGAAAGAGAGAGCCTTGCAGGTGTCGGAGCACAGTATGATTCTGAGCTCGTATATCACAATGTCAGAGAAGAGGTCGCAAAGTCGGGTGTCGTATATACCGACCTTGAAAGCGCTATGCACGACCCTGAATATGCAGACCTTATCCGTTCTCATTTCATGAAGCTGGTACCGCCGACCGATCACAAGTTTGCAGCGCTTCACGGTGCGGTATGGTCAGGAGGTTCGTTCGTGTATGTTCCTGAGGGTGTAAAGCTTGAAATACCGCTTCAGAGCTATTTCAGGCTAAATGCCAAGGGCGCAGGCCAGTTCGAGCACACGCTGATAATTCTTGAAAAGAACAGCTATCTTCATTTTATCGAGGGCTGCTCAGCTCCGAAATACTATGAGGCAGGGCTTCACGCAGGCTGTGTTGAATTGTATGTGGCACAGGGCGCAAGTCTTCGTTATTCGACTATCGAGAACTGGTCAAAGAATATGTATAACCT